>NZ_CP010407.1:7961428-8263332 GCF_000830005.1 Streptomyces vietnamensis
TGGCCACGCTGATGAAGCAGTCGGCCGGCGTCACCGTCGACCCCACCCGGCTGGAAGAGTCCCCCGAGACCCCCTTCAACGAGCTCGGCGTCGACTCGCTCGGCCTGCTCGGCATCGTCGGCGAGCTGGAGAACCGGCACGGCAAGTCGCTGCCCACCGACGCCGAACGCTGCAAGACGCCGGCCGAGTTCATCGCCCTCGTCAACAACGCCCTCGCAGGAGTCTGACGTGTCCGGACACACCGACAACAGCATCACCATCGACGCCCCCCTCGACCTCGTCTGGGACATCACCAACGACATCGAGAACTGGCCACAGCTCTTCAGCGAGTACGCCTCCGTCGAAGTCCTCGAACGGAAGGGCGACACCACCAGGTTCCGCCTGACCATGCACCCGGACGAGAACGGGAAGGTCTGGAGCTGGGTGTCGGAGCGCACCGTGGACCGGGAGAACCGGAAGGTGCGGGCCCGCCGTGTGGAGACCGGCCCGTTCGCGCACATGAACATCGCCTGGGAGTACACGGAGCTGCCCGGCGGCGTCCAGATGCGCTGGGTCCAGGACTTCGCGATGAAGCCCGACGCCCCCGTCGACGACGCCTGGATGACGGACAACATCAACCGCAACTCCCGCATCCAGATGGCCCTCATCCGGGACCGTCTCGTCGAGGCCGCGCGCGAGCGCCGGACCGCGCCGGTCACGCCGGCCTGACGGCCCAGAAAGGAAACCGATGCACCACGCACTGATCGTCGCCCGCATGGCGCCCGGCTCGGCGCCCGCGATCGCGGACGTGTTCGCCGACTCCGACCGCGGCGAGCTGCCGCACCTGGTCGGGGTCGCCCGGCGCAGCCTGTTCCAGTTCGGCGACGTCTACCTGCACCTGATCGAGTCCGAGCAGGACCCGGCGCCCAACGTCGCCAGGCTGGCCGGACACCCCGAGTTCCGCGGCGTCAGCGAGCGTCTGTCGGCGTACGTCAGCGCGTACGACCCGACGACCTGGCGCAGCCCCAAGGACGCCATGGCGCACTGCTTCTACCGCTGGGAGCGTGACGCCGGCTCCTGAGCCGGGAACCCGGTGAAACCCGAGGCCGCCCGCCCCGCGACAGACGCGGAGCGGGCGGCCTGAGTTTTCCGGCCGGCCGGATCAGCCGGGCACGGTGCACTCGAAGGCGTGCAGGTACGCGTTGACCGGGCGGATCTCGCCGATGACGAGCCCGGCGGCCGTGAGCCGTTCCACCATGCTCTGCCGGGTGTGCTTCGCACCGCCGACGTTGAGCAGCAGCAGCAGGTCCATGGCCGTCGTGAACCTCATCGACGGGGTGTCGTCCACGAGGTTCTCGATGACGACGACGCGGGCGCCGGGCTGCGCGGCCTTCCGGACGTTCGCCAGGCACCTGCGGGTGCTGTCGTCGTCCCACTCCAGGATGTTCTTGATGATGTAGACGTCGGCCCGCACCGGGATGTCCTCCCGGCAGTCCCCGGGCACGATGCGCACGCGGGAGGCCAGCGAGCCGTTCTCCCGCAGCCGCGGATCGGCGTTGCCGACCACCGCCGGCAGGTCGAGCAGCGTGCCGTGGAGCGAGGGGTGCTTCTCCAGGAGGCTCGCCAGGACGTGGCCCTGACCGCCGCCGATGTCCGCGACCGAGGACGCCCCGCGCAGATCGAGCAGTTCGGCGACGTCCTCGGCCGACTGCCTGCTCGACGTGGTCATGGCCCGGTTGAACACGTACGCGGACTCGGGCGCGTCCTCGTTGAGGTACGAGAAGAACTCCCGCTCGTACACGTCCTCGAAGACGTTGCGGCCGGAGCGCACGGCCTCGTCGAGCTTGGGCCAGACGTCCCAGGTCCAGGGCTCGGTGCACCACAGCGCGATGTAGCGCAGGCTGTGCGGGTCGTCCTCGCGCAGCAGCCGGGACATCTCCGTGTGGGCGAAGGTGCCGTCGGGCTGCTCGGTGAAGACGCCCTGGCAGGACAGGGCGCGCAGCAGGCGTCGCAGGGTGCGCGGTTCGGTCTTCACCGCGGCCGCGAGGTCCTCCACGGTCATGGGCGCGTCTCCCAGCGCGTCGGCCACGCCCAGGCGGGCGGCCGCGCGCACGGCGGCGGCGCACGCCGCGCCGAAGACGAGTTCTCGCAGCCGCATGGGCGGCGGGGGAGCGGAATCGACGGTCGTCATCTGTTTCGCCTTGCCTTTGCTGTCGTGCCGTAGGGGTGGGGGAGGGGAGAGGGGGTCAGCACATGCCCGCGGGCTCGGAGACGCCGCAGGTGTTGTGGCGGAAGGTGTTGGTCTTGCCGATGTCCCGGTTCGCCAGGTCGGCGGTGCCGTTGCGCAGCACCACGTTGTCGTGGATCTCGATCCGCTCGTTGGGGACGCCCACGAAGCTCTTGAAGAGCACGATGCCGCCGGACAGCGGCGAGTTGCCCACGTTGTCCTCGACCCGGTTGTGCGCGACGACCGTGTCCTCGGCGCCTGTGACCACGATGCCCGAGCCCTGGAGGAAGGGCAGGCGAGGGGTCTTCGGGCACAGCTTGTTGTTCTCGTGGATGTCGTTCTGGCGCAGGGTCATCGCCCCGGCGCGCGGCGTGGACTCGTCGCCGACCACGAACACGGCGGCGCAGTTGCCCGTGGCCTCGTTGTGGTCGACGGTCAGGTTCCGCAGGCGCCGCACGGTGATGCCGATCCGGTTGCCGGACACGCGGTTGCCGCTGACGACCGTGCCGTCGGTGTCGGTGGCTCCTCCCTCCTCGGTGACGGTGTTGGCCAGGAACAGGCCGGCGTCCCCGTTGTTCCGGGCGGTGTTGTGGCGCAACACGCCGCGTACGGAACGCTCTTGGGCGATGCCCCAGGTGCCGTTGGACTCGGCGGTGACCCGCTTGACCTCCAGGCGGTCGGTCCACTTGGCCCACAGGCCGTTCTTGGCGAAGCCCCGGAGGGTCAGCGAGCGCACGGTCACGTTCTCGACGGGACGGTCCGCGGTGCCGGTGACGCAGATGCCGTTGCCCGCCCGGGCGCACGTGTCGGTGCCGGGGGTGGCGGCGGGCACGATGACGGTGGGGAAGACGGTCGAACCACGGAGCGTCAGGTTCGAGGTGGTGATGTGGACGCTCTCGCGGTACGTGCCCGGGGCGAGGACGATCGTGTCGCCGGGGCGCGCGGAGTCCACGGCCTGCTGGATCGATTCGCCCGGTTTCACGCGGTGCACCGACCAGCTGCCGGCCGACGGTGCGGCGGCGCCGAGTCCCGAGGCCGTGAGGGCCGCGGTGCACGCCAGGAGGGCGATCTGTCGTTTCGTCATATCGCGAAGTTATGAGCGCGTGTTCCGGCCCGCCACCGCTGATCCCCCGGGTGGGCCGGGGCCGACCGAGGGCCCCTGCCGCGGGGCCGTACGGGCACTGGTCCGTTCGCGTGCCGGGCGGGATCACCCGTAGGGACGCACCTCCACCGCGGTGACCTGCTGTCACGGGTCCGGACGGTGGCGTGAGTGAGCCCGGCCGGAGGACGGCCGAACGTGCTCCCCCGGTTGCGGGGGTCACGCACCGGGCTTTGCCTCGTGCACGGAGCACAGCACGGGTGCCGCGCTAAGGAGCCGGCCGGAAAGCTCCACCGAAGGAGAAAGCATGCGTCGCGCACGTATCGGTCTGCAGGTCAGCCTGATCGTCGGTGCCGTCGTCCTGTCCGCCCCCTCGGCTCTCGCCGCCGAGGACCCCGATGTCCGGATCACCCCGCAGAACGCGGCTCCCGGCACCACCGTCACCGTCAGCACCACCGCCTGCGGGAAGGAGACCTACGGCAAGGGGGAGTCGGAGGTGGGCGGCAAGTTCCACCTGCTGCCGGGTGACCGGAAGGGCGTCCTGGTGGGCGAGTTCGTCGTCCCGGACGACGCCTCCGGTACGGACACCATCACCCTGAAGTGCCCGCCGCGGATCAAGCAGACCGTCACGTACCGCATCTCCGGCCGGCCCCACGGCGGCGTCGAGGCCGGCTTCGGCTGGGCGGCCCGCGCCGTGGGTTCCGCCGGGACCGCCGTGGCGTCCCGCCCCGCCGGACCCGCCGCCGCGGCCGGTGCCGCCGGGACCGCTGCCGCCGGCTCCGCCGTGACCGTCGCGGAAGCCGGTACGGACTCCCTGCGCATCCCGCTCGCCGCGGGCGGCGGCCTCCTGCTCGCCGGAGCCGTCGCGGGCGGCGCGATCCACCTGCGCCGGCGCGCGAGGGGAGCCCGCACCCCGGCCTGACGGACGACCGGACGCAGCTGCCCCCGGCCCGGCGCACATGTGTGCCGGGCCGGGGGCATACCCATCACCACGGACGCCAGAATGTGATCGGTCCCGCACATTTCCGTTCGGCGAATGGTCGTTTTATAGGTCGGCAATGACCGCTGGAGGCTGTCCTTCCAGCAAGGTCACATGGCGAACCCGAACTGACTATGCTCCCCGATGTGTTGCGCCGCGCTCACAGCGAGTCACCGTCGGCGCGACGCATCACCTCAGTCCGTTCATTTCAGACGGTTTAGGGACCCCTTGATGGTTCGTGCAGGTTCAATTCCCAGATCCCGGCCGACCGCGGCCGCCCGGGTGTGGCTCCTCCCCCCCGGAATTCTGGCCGTGGCCTCCGTAATAGCGTTGCTCTTCTCCTCCGCGGAGATACGGACACCGGTCGCCTGGTGCGGACTCGCCGGGGTCCTCCTGACGGTCGCCACCTCGGCCATCGCCGCGCGCCGAACCCGCGCGGCGGAGGCGCAGCGGCACACGCGGGCGAGGGTCGAGGCGGCGGAGCAGCACGCCCAGCGCGAGGCCGCGCTGCTCACCCGCCTGGACGACCAGCGGACCACCGTCGCCTGGCTCGCCGAGGAGCTCCTCCCCGCGGCCGTCGCCCGACTGCAGAAGGGCGACTCCTCCTCCGAGATCCTGCGGGCCGTCACCTTCGGCAAGCACATCGACCCCGACTACGCCGAGGCGCTCAGGGAGGCCCTGCGGACCTCCCTGGAAGCCGTGGAGGCCGAGGAGAACACCAGGGACGCCTCCCAGCGGGCCCTCGTGGCGATCGCGCGCAGGGTCCAGGCGATCGTGCACCAGCTCGCCAAGGACCTCCACGCCATGCAGATCCTCCACGGAAACGACCTCGTGGTCTCCCGGGGCCTGCAGGAGGTCGACCACCGCAACGCCCTGATCGGCCGCCTCGCGGCCAGCGTCGCGGTCCTCGGCGACGCCCGGCCCGGCCGCCAGTGGTCGAAGGCGATCCCGCTCTACGACGTCCTGCGCGGGGCCATGTCACGCATCGTGGACTTCCCCCGGGTGAAGCTGACCTCGATCGCGGAGGTGGCCGTGATCGGCCCCGGCGCCGAGCCGCTGATGCACCTCCTCGCCGAACTCCTCGACAACGCCACGACGTTCTCGCCGCCCCACACCCCCGTGGAGGTGACCGCGAGCGAGGTGCCGACCGGCATCGCGATCGAGATCGAGGACCGCGGGATCGGACTCACCGAAGAGGTCCGGCAGCGCGTCGAACGCGTCATGGCGCAGTCGCAGACCGGCGTCAACCTCTCGGGCCTGGGCGAGCTCACCCAGATCGGCCTCCCGGTCGTCAGCCGACTGGCCCGCCAGCACGGCTGCGACGTCGACCTGCGCATCTCCGCCTACGGAGGCGTACGGGCCGTGGTGCTCGTCCCCCGGGACCTGATCACCACGGTGCCGCCGTCCGCCCTGAAGCTCCCGCAGCACGCCCGACGGCGTACGGGCGGGCCGGTCCTGCCCCGGCCCACGCCGGCGCCCGACGCCACCGCGGAATCCGTCGAGGTCAGGAAGACCGCCAACGGACTCCCGCAGCGACGCCGGGAGTCGCCCGGGCCCGCGCTCCCGCAGCGACGCCGCGAGTCGCCCGTACCGATCCCGATCGTCCAGACCGGGCCCGCGCCCTCCGCCGACACGGCGGCCTCCCGGGGCACCTCCGGCCGTCACCGCGAGCCGGGACTGATGTGGGAGGCCTTCAACGCCGACAGAGGCGACAGGAGTCCGGTCGCCGCCCCTTCCCTTTCCCCCAGCGAGCCGTCAGATGAGGACGAGTAACATGCAGCCACTGCCGAACATGGACTGGATCCTCACGGACCTGCTGGGCGAGGTCCCGTACGTGCGACACGTGGTCGCCCTGTCGTCGGACGGCCTGTGCATCGGACAGGCGAACACGGCCCCCGACACCGCCGACGCGATCGCCGCCGCCTGCTCCGGCATCCAGAGCCTCGCGCGGGCCATCGCGCAGATGTTCCCGGAGGGCGACGGATCGACGCACATGGTCGGGATCGAGGCCGACGGCGGGTACTTCTCCCTGATGGCGGCCGGACCGGGGGCCTACCTCGCGGTCCTCGCCGACCAGGAGGTGGACGCCGGACTCCTCGGCAGCCGCATGCGGACGCTGGTCACCCGGATCGGTCACTACATGACGAGCCCGCCTCGTGAGGACGTCGGGCAGGCGATGTGACATCGGAGAACCAGGACCCCTGGAATGAAGGCAATCCCGTCCCGCTCTACGTCATTACCGGCGGCCCGGACTCCGCGGCCGGAGCTTTCAACCTGGTCACGCTCATCGCGACGCGGTCCGAACCCGACCCCGCCATGCAGCCCGAGCAGGCGGCCGTCCTCACCCTGTGCACGTACCCGCTCTCGGTGGCCGAGCTCTCCGCGTACCTCAGCCTTCCCTTCAGCGTCGTCACCACGCTGCTCTCCAAGCTCGTCGAGGAGGAGCGGGTCGAGGCCATCGCGCCCGTGCCCGTGGCGGCCTATCCCGAACGCGGCCTACTGGAGGCGGTGATCCATGGACTACGCAAGCTCTGACGTACTCGATGCCGGCCGGCGCGACATCGACCTGCCACTGCCCCACGGCGCCAGGGGGGTGAAGGTCGTGGTCGTCGGCGGCTTCGGAGTCGGCAAGACGACCATGGTCGGGGCGGTGAGCGAGATCCCGCCCCTGACCACCGAGGAGACGATGACGCAGGCGGGCGTCGGCATCGACGACAACCCCGGCGCCCGGGGCAAGAAGACCACGACCGTCGCGATGGACTTCGGACGGATCAGCATCAACCAGGAGCTGATCCTCTACCTGTTCGGGACCCCCGGACAGGAGCGCTTCTGGTTCCTGTGGAACGGCATCTTCGAAGGCGCGCTCGGCGCCGTGGTCCTCGTCGACACCCGCAGGATCGAAGTCTCCTTCGAGGTCATCACCCGACTCGAAGACCGCCGCGTCCCGTTCGTCGTGGCCGTCAACGCCTTCCCGGAGGCCCCGCAGTACCCCGTAGCAGATCTGCGCACCGCTCTGGCCCTCAGCAACTCCGTGCCCATCGTCACCTGCGACGCACGGAACCGGGCGTCCTGCCGCGACGCCCTGCTCTCGCTGATGGACTACCTGTGCACCCTCGCCGCCGCCCAGGAGACCGCATGACCGTCCCACCCACCGAACACGCCACCGCACAGCCCGGGGCGATCCCGCCCCCGGGCTGCCCGGCCCACATCGGCGACGGCCCCGGCGGGGCCACCCGGCTCTTCGGACCCGCCGCGGAGACGGACCCGATGGGTCTGTACGAGCAGCTGCGCGCCGCCCACGGTCCGGTGGCGCCCGTCCTGCTCGACGGCGACGTCCGCGCCTGGCTCGTCCTCGGGTACCTGGAGAACCGTGACGTGGCCAGCCGCCCGACCCAGTTCTCCCGCGACCCGCGCGTCTGGCACGGCTGGCGCAGCGGGGAGATCGACGCCGCCACCTCCCCGCTCGTCCCGATGATCGGCTGGCGTCCCGACTGCGTCTGCGCGGACGGCGAGGAGCACCAGCGGCTGCGCGGCGCGGTCACGGCCGGCCTCGGCCAGTTCGACCACCGCGGCCTGCGGCGCCTCATCACCCGCTTCGCGCACGAGCTGATCGACACGTTCTGCGAGCGCGGCGAGGCGGAGCTGGTGGAGCAGTTCGCCGAGCACCTGCCCATGCTCACCCTGACCCATCTGCTCGGGATGTCGGACGAGTCCGCCCCCAAGCTGGTGCACGCCGCCCGCGACCTGTTCAAGGCCACTGAGACCTCGCTCGCCAGCAACGCCTACGTCCTGGAGTGCCTCGAACAGCTCGTCGTCGAGAAGCACAGCCGGCCGGGCCAGGACATCGCCTCCGCGCTGCTCGCCCACCCCGCGGGCCTCAACGACGAGGAGGTCCAGCACCACCTGCGGCTGATCCTGCTCGCCGGCTACGAGACGACCGCCAACCTCATGGCCAACGTCCTGCGCATGGTCGTCACCGACCCCCGGTTCCGCGGTTCCCTCGCGGGCGGCCAGATGACCCTGCCGGAGGCGGTGGAGCAGGTCCTCTGGGACGAACCGCCGCTGATGGTGTGCCCGGGCCGCTGGGCCAACGGCGACACCACCCTCGGGGGCCAGCAGATCAAGGCGGGCGACATGCTCCTGCTCGGCCTGGCGGCGGGCAACGTCGACAAGACGATCCGCCCGACCGCCGACACCCCCGTGCACCACAACCGCGCGCACCTGTCCTTCAGCGCCGGCACGCACGAATGCCCGGGCCAGGACATCGGCCGCATCATCGCCGACGCGGGCATCGACATCCTGCTCACCCGGCTTCCCGACGTCGCCCTGTCCGTCCCCGAGGAGAGCCTCAGCTGGCGTTCCTCCACCTGGGCCCGGCACCTCACGGCCCTGCCCGTGGAGTTCCTCCCGCGCCCCCCGCAGGCCGACGACCTCCCGGCCCCGCTGCCGGCCCCGCCGGCCCGGAGCGGGAGGAGCCCCGCGGTGGCCCCGCCGCCGGTCACGGACGCGCCGGCGGGAGGACCTGCGCCCCGGGTCTCGTGGCTGATCCGCGTCAAGCGCTTCCTGGGCTGGGGATAGGCGCGTTCCGGGGCGACCCCGCTGCCCTCAGTCCGGTAACGAGGCGTAGCGGGGGGCTCCGGTGTACCAGGCGTGGAGGCCGGAGAGGAATCCGCACGCTCCCCGGAGCCAGGTCTCCAGCTCGGCCCGTTCCTCGCGGTCGAGGCCGTCCCGGCGCACGAGCAGCGGCAGTTCGCTCCGTCTGAGGTGCTCGAAGTCCCGCAGGCGGGCGTTCACCAGGTTCAGCGCGGCGGGCACGGCGTCGCGGAGGGAGATCCCCAGGGACGTTCCGACGACCAGAACCAGATTGTTGACGTCCTTCTCCTCGTGCACCTCCCTTTCATAGGACGCGATGTCGTTCGCGAGACCCATGAAATCCATGAAGGCGTCGAGCAGGGCGCGGACGGTCCGCGTGTGCCGTATCTGTTCGGGTATGCGGGCGCCGGTCGCCAATTCGACGGAATAGGGGGCCGTATAGGCGGCGAAACTCTCCCGTCGGAACGGGGCGTAATCGATCAGATGGGGAATGCGGCCGCTGCGGCTGTTGACCAGTTCCTCGACCCCCGCGTCGATGTACCGCGCCAGGGCCCGGTTGAATTCCGTCCGCCAGTGCGCAAGGCGCGGCGGGAAGAGCTGCTGCTGCAGATCGGCTATTCCCCGCTCGACGGCGTTCGTCGGTTCGGGCAGCCGGGCGCCGCGCTCGGGCCGCAGGAAGGCGTGCAGCCGGGTGGTGAAGGCCCGTGCTCCGGCGAGGTCGCCGGTCTGCTTGAACGCGGAGGCGAAGTAGTCGTCCCAGGCCAGGGCCCAGATGTTGAACCGGTGGTTGAGCCGGAGGTCGGCGAGCGAGGCGTCGGGCAGGGTCCAGGCGGTCAGCTGGTCGACGGTCATGGCGTGGAACGTGGAGCGGCTCCAGATCGCGGGACGGGCCGACGGCCCCCGGTAGCCGTCCAGCATGCCCATGGCGCGCGCCCAGGACTCGCTCTCCTCGTGCAGCGCCGGCAGATGCGGGTTCACCCGCAGCGCGTAGGGCATCCACAGCAGGGGGACTTCGACGGCACGCACGGTCATGGGGACCGACCTCCTTCTGTCCTCGGCCCTCATCGGTACGCCGCGCGGCCGGGCGCTGCCCGGCCTGCGGCTCTCCAAACCTGCCCGCCAGGGACGACCGGAAACCGACAACTGTCCACCGTCGGCGATCAGTTCGGGGTCACTCGTGGAACGGAACGATCCTTCTGTTGCCACGACCGCTGCCGAGACCGCTGCCACGGCCGTTGCCGCGGAGGACCGTGTTACAGCGGCTGATCGGGCCAGTCGAGGAGGCGGGCGCCGATGACGGCCGTCTGGAGGGTGTAGCGCTGGACGGGATCGGCCGGGTCGGCGCCGGTCAGACGGTGGATGCGGTCCAGGCGGTAGGTCATGGCCCGCACGCTGAGGCTGAGGCTGCGGGCCGCCTGGGCGGTGACGCAGCCGGTGTCGAAGTACGCCGTGAGCGTGTCGAGGAGGGGCTTCGCGCCGCCGCGGGCCTGCCGGAGCGGGCCGAGCACGGTGCGGACGAGCTCGGCCATGGCCTGCCGGTCGCGGGTGAGGACGGGGTAGACGAGCAGGTCGGCGGCGTGCAGGACCGGCTCGTTCAGGTTCATGCGGGCCGCGAGGGCGAGGGCGTTGAGGGCCTCCTCGTAGGAGTGGACGACGCCGCCCGCGCCCGGGTGCGCGCGGCCGATGGCCACCTGGCCGCCGTCGGTCGCCGCGTACGCCTGCTTGGCGAAGTGGGTGAGCACCTCGGGCTCGTCGCCCGGCGCGACGCAGATCAGCCGTCCGTCCTTGGTGGTGAGCAGGATGCGGCGGTTGCCGAAGCGGGCGACGAGCGAGGACTCGACGGTACGGGTGACCGCGGAGCCGTCGCTGTACGGTTCCGGGCCCTGGGCGACGGCCACGGCGTGGGCGTGGGACAGGAGCAGTCCGAAGCGCTCGGCCCGCTCCGCCAGGCGGCCGAGGTCGCTCCGGCCGTAGAGCAGGTCGTCGATGAACTCGCGGCGCGCCGCCTCCTCCTGGCGCATCGCCAGGTACTGGGCCCGCTCGTGCCCCTCGGCGAAGGCGTCCACGGCCTGCTCGACGGCGCTCAGGAGGTGGTCGGCGACGGCCGGCGGCAGGCCGGGGCGCACCCGCTGGGCGGCGGAGAGGTGGGCCCGGACGAGGGCCCGCAGTCCGATGCCGGCCTCCGCGGCCCGCTCGCCGAGCGCACCCAGGGCTTCGCGTTCCTCCCGGCTGAGTCTTCGACGGGTCGCGCACACCCCCGCCAGGATCTCGGCGTACCCCTCCAGGTACTCCTCGGCCGACTCCCGCTCCGACACGGTTCCTCCCCCGTTCCTGACGCGTCCCTGACGAGTTCTTGACGCGCGGTGATCAAGGGTGACATGCCCGTGGCCGGGGTGGGGAACCGGCATCGAGGAGGCGTCCAACACTGCCGGATCACGGCAGTGCGAAGCGGGTGATCATGCCTCAGGATCACAGGGGGTCCGGTGCCGGCAAACGGGGGAGTTGGCGGCACCGGACCCGTAGCCACCACGGTACAAGCAGCGGGGCGGTCGGGGGGCCGGAATCGACCAGGACGGCCCGGCCGACGCGTGCCGCGCGCACCGGAACGCCGCCGGAGCCGGCGGAGGAAGCGAGAGACGGCATGGCCAAGCCCGTGCACGCGGCGATCGGCGAGAAGCCGATCCGCTGCCAGGTGTGCGACAACGACACCTTCCGCGAGCGGGAGGTGAAGCTGAACAGCACGGGGATGGAGTTCTTCAACATGGCCTGGGCGAACGAGTCGGCGACCGGTCTGATCTGCTGGTCGTGCGGCTACGTCCACCTCTTCGTCAACCGGGACGTCAGGCTCTACCGGATACGCGGGTGACCCCGGCCCCGGGGGAGCGCGGCGCCCGGAACGCGCCGATCCAGACGCCGGTGACGCCGCTCACGTAGCGGGCGCCGCAACGGTCCGAGGGGACGACGAGCTGCGCACCGGGACCGTCGAGCCACTCCCCGTCCATCCGGGTCGCGAGCAGGACGGGGGCGGCGCCGAAGTCGGAGTCGATCTCCGCCCAGGAGAGCAGCGCGTGATGCCCGTCGTCGCCGGTCACGGAGAGCAGGAAACGGGACCGCTCCTTGCGGCGGGCCGGATCGAACCCCGGACGCGTCGCCGCCACGACGTCGCGCAGCAGCGGGCCCTCGAAGGCGTGCCGCCGGGGACCGGCCGTCGCGCAGTCGAAGACGACCTCGGCCCGGTGCTGGGCCCAGTCCCTGCGCAGATCCGCGACGGTCAGGGTGGCCGGGAGGGCCACCTCTCCCCAGACGGCGAAGGCTCCGGTACGGCGACTCATCGTCAATCTCCCTCGGGCGGTCGGTGCGGCGACTGCGCCCAGTGATACCCGACCGCGCGGAGCGGGAACCATGACTGCCCGGTGAATCGGCCCTGCGTCCGTGCAATTGTGAGCTTGCTACGAGACATCGGGATGCATCTTCCGGTTCATTCACCAACGTCCGGCGTCGCCCGGCGGCCGAGTGCCGCCTCCCGGTCCGTCCGGCTCAGGTGGTGAAGGAGCCGTGCCGTCCCGCCCCGGACGCGAAGCGTGCGGCGCCCGAGAGGGTCTCGCCGGCCGACAGCGGCACCATGCCGTGCCGCAGTTCGACCGCCAGGGCCTCGGGCTCGGGCAGCCCGTGCTGCTCCCGTACGGACAGGCGGTCGTGGCGCAGGCACAGCTGGGGGAACGCGGCGATCTCCCGGGCGAGTTCCTCCGCCGCGGCCCGGGCCCGGCCCTTCGGCACGAGACGGTTGGCGAGCCCGATCTCGTACGCCTCCGCGGCCGCGACCGGCCGGCCGGTCAGGATCAGGTCCATGGCGCGGCTCTCGCCGATGAGCCGCGGCAGCCGGACCGTTCCGCCGTCGATCAGGGGCACTCCCCACCGGCGGCAGAACACCCCGAGGACCGCGTCCTCCTCGACGACGCGCAGGTCGCACCAGAGGGCCAGTTCGAGGCCGCCGGCCACGGCATGGCCGGTGACGGCCGCGATGACCGGTTTGGTCAGGCGCAGCCGGGTCGGCCCCATCGGGCCGTCGCCGTCGGGCGCCACCCGGTTCCCGCGCTCGGTGCCGACGGCCTTGAGGTCGGCGCCCGCGCAGAACGTGCCGCCCTCGCCCCACAGCACCGCGACCGAGGCCTCCTCGTCGGCCTCGAACGCGCGGAACGCGTCGGCGAGTCGGGCGGCCGTCGGTCCGTCGACGGCGTTGCGCGCGGCGGGCCGCGACAGGACCACCGTGGTCACGGGCCCGGAGCGCTCGACGCGGACGGCGTCCTGGTCCGCCGGTGTCGCTGCTGCATCGGTCATGGGGGCATTCTCACGTGACCGCCGTCCGGGGACCAGGGCGGAGACCGCTCAGCCGGACGGCGGGGTGAGGACGACGAAGTCGGCGTTCGACGGATCCAGGCAGACGGCGAGCCGGCCCACCCCCTCCATGTCCTGCGGCCCCATCTGCACCCCGCCCCCGATCGCGGTGATCTTGGCGAGGGTGGCGTCGCAGTCCTCGACGTCGAAGACGGGGTGCCAGTACGGCCGCCCGTTCGCGAGGGTGAGGGCGTCGGCGGGCACCTGCATGAGACCGCCGTGCATGCGCTCCTGGGGGAGTCCCGCGGGGGTGACGAGGGTGTACGTGCCCGCATCGCCCGGCAGGTCCATGTCGGCGAACTGCCAGCCGAGGACCTCGCCGTAGAACTCCTTCGCGGCCGCCGCGTCGCTCGTGTACAGCTCGGTCCAGCTCAGCGATCCGGGCGCGTCCACGAGCTCGAAGCCCTTGGTGTCGCCGGCCTGCCAGACGGCGAACTGTCCCCCCAGCGGGTCGCTGTACTGGGCCATCCGGCCCTCATCGCCGAAGCTCCTCGGCTCCACCCGTACGGTGCCGCCCGCGCGCTCCACCGCCCGGGTCGTGGCGTCCGCGTCGGTGACGGCGTAGTAGATCATCCAGGCCGAGCGGGCGCCCTGCTCGGTCAGCCTGCCGAGCCCGGCGACGATCTTCCCGTCCTTCCGGAACATCCCGCCCTCCGCGTCCCGGCCCTCGCCCATGGACTCGTACTCCCAGCCGAACGCGCCGCCGTAGAAGGCGGCGGCGGCCGGTACGTCGGGGGCGCCGAGGTCGAGCCAACAGGGGGCGCCCGGCACGAAGGCGGTGGTGAGCATGACGGTTCCCTTTCGCGGTCCTGTACGGATCAGCCTCGCACCGGGCACCGCTTCCCGCCCGTCGGTGACGCGGCCGTCCGCCTTTTCATCCGCCGTACATGGAACCGCGGATCCATTCCGCATACTGTCGTGCACATGGCAGCAGGAATCCTCACTGCGCGCCGCCACGTCGACCAAGGGCACCTGGCGAGCGCCCTCTGTACGGTCGCCCCGGCGCGCTGAACGCGCCCCTCCCCCCACGGGATCCCCACCTGGCGCCCCCGCCCGACTCCCGTCTCTTCCCCTTCCCACGACGGCCCGACCGCACGTTCCCGTGCGTCCGGCCGCTGTGCCCCCCTGTGCTGTCGCACCCAGAGGAATGGACATCATGAGCGAGAACCGACGCCCGCAGGTCAGCCGCCGCGGCTTCCTCGGCGGCGCCGCCGCCGTCGCGGCCGCGACCGCCGTACCCGCCCTCGCGCAGGTCGCCGGAGCCGGCCCCGCCGCTGCCGCCGGCCGGCCGAACATCCTGCTGATCGTCACCGACGACCAGCCCAAGCACACCGAATGGGCGCTGCCCAAGACCGTCGCCTGGCTCGCCGACCAGGGCGTGAAGTTCACCAACGGCCACGTCACCACCCCGCTCTGCGCTCCCTCGCGCTCCAGCGTGTTCTCCGGCCGTCACGCCCACAACCACGGCGTGCGCAACAACAAGGCCTCGTACGCGCTCGACCAGAGCACCACCCTGCAGAAGTACCTCAAGCAGGCGGGCTACCGCACCGGCCTGTTCGGCAAGTACCTCAACTCCTGGACCCTGGCGGACAATCCGCCGCACTTCGAGGATTTCGCCCTCCTCCAGCCCGCGTACGTCGACGCCCAGTGGAACGTCAACGGCACCGTCCAGACGATCAACGGCTACACCACGACCATCGTCAAGAACCGCACCCTGAACTTCCTGGACAAGGCCGCCACCGACACCCGGCCCTGGTTCGCGTACGTCACCCCGTACGCCTCCCACGGCCCCCGCACCCCCGAGGCGAAGTACGCGGACACCGTCGTCCCGGACTGGAACGGCCGCCCCTCGGTCCCCGAGAACGACCGCAGCGACAAGCCGGCGTACATCAAGAACGCCACCGGCACCCTCGCCGACGGCCGGACCATCCGCGCCGAGCAGCTGCGCACCCTGCTCTCCGTCGACGACGCCGTACAGGCCTTCAAGGACAAGCTCCAGGCCCTGGGCCAGCTCGACAACACCCTCGTCATCTACATCGGCGACAACGGCTTCAGCTGGGGCGACCACGGCTGGACGGCCAAGTCGGTGCCCTACCGGCCGGCGCACGAGGTGCCGTTCTACCTCTCGTGGCCGGCCGGCGGGCTGGGCGCGGGAACCGTGGACAACCGCATCGTCGCGAACATCGACATCGCGCCGACCATCCTCGACGCCGCCGGCATCACCCCGGCCGCACCGCAGGACGGCCGGTCCCTGCTCTCCGGCTACAGCCGCGACCACCTCCTGGTGGAGTGGTGGAAGCAGGGCACGACCACCGGCGGTGCGCCCACCTGGTCCTCGTACGTGGCCAAGGACAAGCAGTACACGGAGTACTACGACCTGACGACCGACGTGAACGGCACGGTGTCCGGCACCGGCCAGGTGAAGTTCCGCGAGTACTACGACCTGGTCGACGACCCGTACCAGCTGGCCAACAAGCTCTACCAGGCCACACCGGCCGACGAGCAGGCCCTCGGCATCCCCGCCCTGGCCGCGCAGCTCGCCGCCGACCGCGTGGCCTGAGCCGCATCACCGCACCACCGGCCGGCCCCGTGCCGCGACGCACGGGGCCGGCCGCCCACCCTTCCGATTCCGCCGGAGTCGTCATGCCCGAATGCTGCACCCCAGGCCGCGCCCACCATGCCGTCCTGACCCTCGCCCCGCCCCTCCCGCCGGCCCGCCCCTCCCGGATCGCCCGGCAGCTGCTCGCCCTGCCCGGAGGACGCTTCCTCATGGGCACCGACGACCCGGAGGGCTTCCCCGCGGACGCCGAGGGACCGGTCCGCGAGGTGGCCGTGGAGCCCTTCCGCATCGCGGCCACGACGGTGACGAACGCGCAGTTCGCCACCTTCGTCAAAGCCACCGGACACGTCACCGACGCCGAGCGCTTCGGCTTCTCCTTCGTCTTCGGGGCCTTCCTCGCCGACGAGGTCGCCGCGGTCTCCGCGTCCGTGGCGGCCGTCCCGTGGTGGCGGGCGGTGGAGGGGGCCGGCTGGCGCCACCCCGAGGGCCCCGGCTCCCACGTCACCGACCGGCAGAACCACCCCGTCGTCCATGTGTCCTGGCACGACGCCCAGGCCTACTGCCGCTGGTCCGGCACCCGCCTGCCCACCGAGGCCGAGTGGGAGTACGCGGCCCGCGGCGGCCTGGAGCAGCGCCGGTACCCGTGGGGCGACGAACTCACGTCCGGCGGCCGCCCGCTGTGCAACATCTGGCAGGGCGACTTCCCGGACCTGCCCACCGGAGGCGGGCACGCGGGCACGGCCCCCGTGAAGTCCTTCCGGCCCAACGGCTTCGGCCTCTACAACACGGTCGGCAACGTCTGGGAGTGGAGCGCGGACCCGTTCACCCCCGGCGACGGGACCGCGCGGGCGATGCGCGGCGGCTCGTACCTGTGCCACGACTCCTACTGCAACCGGTACCGGGTGGCCGCCCGCAGCTCCAACACGCCCGACAGCTCGACCGGCAACATCGGCTTCCGGGTGGCCGCCGACCCCCAGTAGCGCCGTCCGGGGCGGACCGGCTCAACCGGACCGGTCGAGCAGCAGGTCCCGTACGCAGCCGCGCAGCCAGGCGTGCGCCGGGTCGGCGTCGTGCCGCGGATGCCAGGCCAGGCCGACCTGCAGGAGCGGCAGGTCGAGGGGGACCTCGAAGGTGACCAGGCCGAGGGCGTCGGCCAGCGAGCGGCTCCGCGCGCCGATCAGGCCGACGAGATCGGTGTCGCGGAGGAGGAACAGCGACGCCGGGTACGTGCCGACGCTCGCGACGACCCGCCGCCGCAGCCCGTGCTCGGCCAGCGCGGCGTCGATGGGGCCGTGCAGCCGTCCCCGGCGCGAGACGACCAGATGGTCCGCGTCCGCCGCGAACCGCCGCCGCGTCAGCCGCCCCCGGAGGAGCGGATGCCCCGCCCGGACGACCGCGAGCATGCGGTCGTCCAGGACGTGTTCGGTGTGCACCTCGGGATGGACGGTGTCGATGACACCGATCTCCAGGTCGGCGACGCCCTCCCGCAGCGTCGGCGCGTCGATGTGACTCTCGTTCAGGAACCGCAGCCGCACTTGCGGGGCCTCGCGCCCGGCACGCTCGAGCAGTGCGGGGCCGAGCAGCGCGGGGTGGGAGTCCTGGCCGAGCACCGTGAACGTGCGCGCGACGGTACGGAGATCGGTGGGGCCCGACGCCGCGAACAGCGCCCTGGCCCGCTCCACCACCGCCCCGACCTCGGCCCGTACGGACAGCGCGTACGGCGTCGGCACCATCGCGCGCCCGGCGCGCACCAGGATCGGATCGCCGAGCGCCTTGCGGATCCGGCCCAGGGTGCGGCTGGTGGCCGGCTCGGACAGGTGCAGCCGCCGGGCCGCTCCCCGCACGCTCTGCTCCTCGAGAAGGACGTCGAGGGCGAGCAGAAGATTGAGGTCGAGACCGCCGGCCTCCACGGATTGCGTCATACGCACTCACTCCTTGCGAAAGATGCACTGGAAGTAATCCACGGGCCGAGCCTACGGTGGGCGCACATCCCCTCACCACGACGCTCCCCGGAGGAGCCATGTCCTCGCCTGCCCTCTCGCCGCCTTCCTCCACCCCGGCCGACGCCCCGGTGGACTCCCCGCCGAGCCCGCTCAAGCGGTCGACCCTGCTCGCCCTGTGCGCCTGCGTCCTCGTCGCACAGAGCATGGTCGCCGCCATCAACCTCCTCATCCCCCAACTCGCCGCCTCCTCCCTCCATCCGTCCGCCACCGAACTCCTCTGGACGGTGGACGCGTACGTCATCGTCTTCGCCGGACTGCTCATCCCCGTCGGAGCCCTGGGCGACCGCCGGGGCCGCAAGGGCGTGCTGCTCGCCGGACTCGCGCTGTTCGCCGCCGGAGCGGCACTCAGCGCCCTGGCCGCCTCGCCCGCGCTGCTGATCGCCGGCCGCGGGGTGTCCGGCGCCGGAGCCGCCTGCATCACGCCCGCGACCATGTCGATCCTCGTCCAGCTCGCCGGACCGGAACACCGGGCCAGGGCCCTCGCCTCCTGGACCCTCGCCATCGGCCTGGGCGGCCTCGCGGGCAACGCCGGCGGGGGAGCGGTCGGGCAGTTCCTGTCCTGGCGCGCCCTGTTCTGGCTGATGGTCCCCCTGGCCGTACTCCTCGCCTGGGCCGTCGCGGTCGCCGTGCCGCGCACCGATCGCTCCCCGCACGGCCGCCCCGACCCGCGCGGCACCCTGCTGCTCGTCGCGGCCCTGGTCGCCCTCCTCGCGGGCATCATCGAAGGCCCGACGTACGGCTGGACCTCACCCCGCATCCTCGTCCTCTTCGCCGTGGGCGCGGCCCTGACCGGCCTGTTCACCTGGTACGCGCTCCGCTCGCCGGCCGCCCTGTTCGACCCGCGGGTCTTCCGCTCCCGGCGGCTGCGCGCCGCCGTCCTGGGCACGGCCACCGGCTTCTTCGGCCTCTTCTCGCTCTTCTACGCCAACTCGCAGTACCTGCAGTACGTCAAGGGGTACGGCCCCGCCGTCACCGGCCTCGCCATCGTCCCGCTCACGATCGGCATGGCCCTCTTCCCCAAGGTCGCCACCCGCTGGCAGGCCGCCTCGGGACCGCGCCCCGCCGTCGCCACCGGACTCTTCCTGATCGGCGCCGGACTCCTGGGAGCCTCCACCGCCGACGCGGCCACACCGTACGCGCTGTACGCCTGCTGGCTGCTCGTCATCTCGGCGGGAACAGGCCTGTGCATGCCGGCCCTGACGGTCGGCGTCGTCTCCGCCCTCCCCGCGCACCAGGCCGGCCTCGGTTCGGGCCTCGGCACCTCGGCGAGGGAGATCGGCGCCGCCCTCGGCGTGGCCGTCACCGGCACCGTACTCGCCGTCCACGCCGCCGACGCCCGTGCGGGCTCCTTCGCCGACGCGATGAGCCCGGCGCTGCGCACGGTGGGCGCGGTCGTCCTGGTCGCCACGGTCCTGGTCACCGTCGGCTACCGGACCGGGTCCGGCGGGGCCGCCGCCACCCGCTGAGGGGCCCGCCCCACGCGCGTGCGTGTGTGTGGGCCGGATGGCGCAGGCGGCGCGCGGCGCAGCCCGTACCGCGAGACGGTGGCCGGATCCTGGGACAGGACGGCCCAGGGCCTGTCCGACCCTGATCCGTCGGACAGGCCCTAGTGGCCGACGAGGGTCCGGACGGCCGGTCGTCCGGTCGGATCCGGACCGCGGCCACCGTCCGCCGTCCGTCGTTCCCGGTCCCGTAACCGAGGAGGTAGCGCATGCCCCGATGTGTCCCCGCCGCGTTCGCCGGCCGGATTTCCACGAGCTCCGTCCGCGGCCGCACCGGACCCCGCCCGAGGCGCCGATGGCGCACGGCGGCCCTCGGAGCGGTCGTGGCGGGCGCCGTCCTGAGCGGCGCGGCGACGGCGCCGGTCACGGCCGCCCCGTACGACACCGGTCACGGAGATCCGGCGCTGCGGAAGGCCCTCGCCGACCTGGTGGCGGCGCCGGGCGGCCCGCCCGGCGCGATCGCGGTCCTGACCCGGGACGGCCTGCGGCAGGTCTACCGGGCCGGCACGGCCGAGGTGGGCACGGGACGCCCGCCCCGGCCCGACGACCACATGCGCATCGCCAGCGTGGCCAAGGCCTTCAGCGGCGCGGTCGCGCTGAGCCTCGTCGACCGGCGCGCCCTGGACCTGGACGACACGATCGGTCGCCGCCTGCCCCGACTTCCCTCCGACTGGCACGCGGTGACCCTCAGTCAACTCCTCCAGCACACCAGTGGACTTCCGGACTTCAGCAAGAGCAAGGCGTTCCAGGACATCGTCCGCGCCGACCCCCGCCACCACTTCGACTCCCGCCGCCTCCTCGACTTCGTGGCCGACCGGCCACTCGCCTTCGCGCCGGGCAGCCGGTACGCCTACTCCAACTCGGACAACATCGCGGTCGCCCTGATGGCCGAGCAGGCCACCGGCCGCCCGTACGAGTCGCTGCTTCGGCAGCTCGTGTACCGTCCGCTCGATCTGACGGAGACCAGCCTCCCCCAGGACTACCGGCTTCCCCGCCCCTTCCTGCACGGCTACTTCACCGCCCCCGGCGAGCAGCCGGAGGACGTGAGCGAGGCGGTCAGCGCCTCCGGCGCCTGGGCGTCGGGCGGCATCGTCTCCACCCCGGCCGACCTGAGCCGGTTCATCGGCGGCTACGCCGGACCGGAGCTGCTGACCCCCACCACCCGCCACGCCCAGCAGGACTTCCTCCCCGGCGGCGCCTCCGAACCGGCCGGTCCCGGCGCCAACGCGGCGGGCCTGGGCCTCTTCCGCTACACCACCCGCTGCGGCACGGTCCTCGGCCACACCGGCAACACCCCCGGCTACACGCAGTTCGCCGCGTCGACGCGGGACGGCCGACGCACGGTGACGGTCTCGGTCTCCAGCCAGGTCACGACGGACCCGGCCCTGCTGGCCCGACTGCGCGCGACCGAGGAGCAGTTCGTCTGCGCCCTGCTGAACGACCGGGGCCCGGGCTCCTGGGAGTTCCGGCCGTAGGGACGGGGGGACGGGCAGGCGCCGACCCCTTACGGGGCTACGGGTTTCCCCCGTAGCCTCACCTCCGCGTGCAAGTCGCCTGCCGGTCAATGAACGTTGACGGGCGCACCGGGTCCGGAGGTCGCCATGAGTTCCGCGCAGTACCTGCTCGACAACCGGCCGCCCTCCGTGGCGCACCTCTTCCTCTCACGGGTCGAGGCCACACCCGACCGGGAGGCCTACCGCTACCCCGTGGCGACCGGTGACGGCGCGTCCGGTGCGGAGGAGTGGCGTTCGCTGACCTGGGCCCGGACGGCCGAGCGCGTGACGGCGATCGCGGCCGGTCTGCTCGCCCTCGGGCTGCGGAGCGAGGAGCGGGTGGCCATCTCCTCCTCGACCCGGATGGAGTGGATCCTCGCCGATCTGGGGGTGATGTGCGCGGGCGCCGCCGCGACGGCCGTCTACCCGAGCACCAACGCCGACGAGACGGCGTACATCCTCTCCGACTCCGACAGCCGGGCCGTCTTCGTCGAGGACGCCGGACAACTGGCCAAGGTCGTCGAGCACGCGGACCGCCTGCCCGGGCTCCGCCACGCGATCCTCTTCGACCCGGAGTCCGACCCGGAGTCCGACCCAGAATCCGGCCCGGAGTCCGGCCCGGAGACGGACCCGCCCCGGGCCGAGGGGCTCGAGGTGCTGAGCCTCGCCGAACTGGAGGAGCGCGGCACGGCCTACCTCCAGGAGCACCCGGAAGCGATCGACACGACGGTCCGGGCCATCGAGCGGGAGCAGCTCGCCACCCTCATCTACACCTCCGGGACCACCGGCCGCCCCAAGGGCGTGCGCCTGGTGCACGACTGCTGGTCCTACCAGGGCGTCGTGCAGGAGGTCAGCGGCCTCCTCGAACCCGACGACGTGCAGTTCCTGTGGCTGCCGCTGTCCCACGTCTTCGGCAACGCCCTGATATCCGGTCAGGTGCGGACCGGACACGTGCTCGCGGTGGACGGGCGCGTCGACCGCATCGTCACCAACCTGCCCGTCGTCCGGCCCACCGTGATGGCCTCGGCGCCGAGGGTCTTCGAGAAGGTCTACAACGGCATCGCGGCGAGGGCGAGGGCCGAGGGCGGCGCGAAGTACAAGATCTTCCTGTGGGCGGCGAAGGTCGCCCGCGACTACGCCAGGACCGGGCAGGAGAGCATGGCGGCGACGGGGAGCCGCACGGTGCCCCTGTGGCTCGGCGTCCAGCACGCCCTCGCCGACAAGCTGGTCTACGGCAGGATCCGGGCGGCGTTCGGGGGCCGGCTCCGCGGCAGTGCCTCGGGCAGTGCCGCACTCGCCCCCGACATCGGCTACTTCTTCGCCGGCGCGGGCGTGCCCGTCCTGGAGGGCTACGGCCTGACCGAGACCAGCGCGGCCTGCACGGTCAACCCGGCCGACGACCACCGGGTGGGCACGGTCGGCAGGCCCCTGCCCGGCACCGAGGTCCGCATCGCCGAGGACGGGGAGATCCTCCTGCGGGGCCCGGGCGTCATGCGCGGCTACCACAACCTCCCGGAGAAGACCGCCGAGGTCCTGGAGAGCGACGGCTGGTTCCGTACCGGGGACATCGGCGAGATCGACGAGGAGGGCTTCGTCCGGATCACCGACCGCAAGAAGGACCTGTTCAAGACCTCGGGCGGCAAGTACGTGGCGCCCACGGAGATCGAGGGCCGGTTCAAGGCCGTCTGCCCGTTCGCGAGCAACATCCTGGTCATCGGCAACGGCCGCAACTACTGCACCGCCCTGATCGCACTCGACGAGAGCGTGATCATGCCCTGGGCGGCGTCGAACGGCCTCGGGGGCCGCACCTACGCGGAGGTCGTCTCCTCGCCGGAGGTGCACGCGCTGATCGACGGCTTCGTGCGGCGCGTCAACGACGACCTGCAGCGCTGGCAGACGATCAAGAAGTTCTCGGTCCTGCCGCGCGACCTCGACGTCGAACACGGCGAGCTGACCCCGAGCCTCAAGGTCAAGCGACCGGTCGTGGAGCGCGCGTACGCCGAACTCGTCGAGGCCATGTACGAAGGCACCCGCGAGGCCTGACCCCCGCCCCCGTTGGCCCGGGCGCTGTGACGGGGCCGTCCTCAGGGCGTTCGCCCGGGCGGTGAGCCCGGCCCCTCCTCAGGACTCCAGTACTTCCACGTGGTCGCCGATCGCGACGGCCAGGACCCGCGAGCCCGGTTCGGTGGTGCGCCAGCGGTGGCGGACGCCGCCGGACAGGAGCAGTGTGTCCCCGCGGCCGAGGCGGTGGACGCGGCCGTCGGCCTCCACCTCCACCGCGCCGTCCGCCACGTACAGCAGCTCGTCGTTGCGGTGCCGGAACTCGCGGTCCGCCTCGTGCGCGCCGACGAACTCGAGCGCGTGCAGCTGATGGCGGCCGCGCACCACCGGCCGGACGCGCGCCTCCCGGTCGAGGCCGCTGTCGTCGTCGGCCCGCACCACGTCGACCGTGCGGGTCTCGTCCGAGGCCGCGAGCAGCTGCACCGCCGTCGTCCCGAGGGCGTCCGCGATCCGCTGGAGCGAGCGCATGCTGGGGCGCGCCCGGTCGTTCTCGATCTGGCTGAGGAACGGGGAGGAGAGCCCGCTGCTCCGCGCCACCTCGGCGAGCGTCAGATCGAGCGCCCGTCGCCGGCGGCGCACGGCGGCACCCACCCGCGGTGTGTTCGTGGCCTCCATGGATGTCCCGTCCTTTCCCGCCCCGTGACGCATGACCGCACCCTACGCGGCGGTAGGCCGGAGCCCGGAAACGGTTTCGTACTCCCGACACACGCCCGTCACACAACGCCTCTAACGTCAAAGTCGGTTGTTCTCATCAAAGAAAGTTTGAAGAAGGAGCTCCGACGTGCCCCCGATCGACCAGAACTCACGCCGCCGCCGTCCCACCGGCCTCATCGCCCTCGACGAGACGGCCGCGTCCGAGGGCTACACCCTCTACGCACCGCTCACCGGCACCGGAGAGGTCCACCTGATCGACCTCCACGGCCGCACCGTCCACCGGTGGGACCTGCCGTACCGCCCCGGCCGCCACGCCCGGCTCCTCGCCGACGGCACCCTCGCCTACAACGGCGTCCTCCCGGGGGAGAAGGCCCTCTTCCCGATGTGGCACAAGTACCGGGGCGGCGTCATGCTCCGCGCGGCACCCGACGGAACCGTGCTGAGCGAGCACCGGGACCCCCTCCAGCACCACGACGCCCACCACCTCGACGACGGTCGCATCCTCTACACCGCCCTGGAACCCCTCGCCGGGGCCGAGGCCGCGGCGGTACGCGGCGGAGTGCCCGGCTCCGAGGCCGAAGGCGGCCTCGTCTGGGCCGACACCATCAAGGAGGTCGGCCCCGACGGCGAACTCCTGTGGTCCTGGCGCGCCGCCGAGCACCTCGACCGCGAGTCCTTCCCGCTGCACGAGGCCTACGCCCGCGAGCACTGGCCGCTGATCAACAGCGTCACGCCCCTGCGGGACGGCAACATCCTCGCGAGCCTGCGGAGCGTCTCGGCCGTCGTCGTCATCAGCCGCGACACCGGCGAGATCCTCTGGCGCAGCCGCCCCGGCACCGTCAGCCAGCAGCACGCGCCCACCGAACTGGACGACGGCCGGTTCCTCGTCTTCGACAACGGCGTCTTCCGGCCCGGCCACGACGTCCCGTACTCCCGCGTCATCGAGATCGACCGGACCGACGGCGAGATCGTGTGGGAGTACCACGACCCGGCCCGCGAGTTCTTCTTCGCGCCCTTCATGGGCTCCGCGCAGCGCCTGCCGAACGGCAACACGCTCGTCACCGACTCCCCGTCCGGCCGCCTCTTCGAGGTGACGAAGGACGGCTACCTGTGCTGGGAGTACGTCGTCCCGTACTTCGCCGGCTACGGCGAGAGCGAGGTCCGCGGCCTCTTCCCGTCCGAGCCGAACGCCGTCTTCCGCGCCTACCGCTACAGCGCGGCCGACATCCCGTGGCTGGAGGCGACGGCATGACGACCGCCATCAGAACCACCGACCGGCCCGGGACCGAGGACGTCGACGCACGCGTCCCGTTCCGGCGCCTGGCCCCCCTCGCGGCCCAGCACGTCCTGGCGATGATCGCCGCTCCGGTCTCCACCGTCTTCCTCGTCGCCGGCAGCCTGAAGATGTCGCCCGGCGCGACGGCCTCGCTGCTCAGCACCGTCCTGCTGCTGTGCGGCGCGGGCGCCCTGCTCCAGTCCCTCGGCGTGTGGCGGATCGGCGGCCGCCTGCCGTTCGTGATGCTGCCCGGCGGCGCGGCGACCGCGCTGTTCCTCCAGATCGCCCAGGAGCACGGGCCGGCGACCGCCACCGGCGCCGTCCTCCTGGCCGCCGGACTGCTGCTCGCCGTCCTTCCCGTGTACGCCCGTGTCGTACGGCTCTTCCCGCCCCTGGTCATGGGCGTGACCGTGCTGCTCATCGGGATCGCGATGATCCGGGTCGCCGCCCGGCTCGTCACCGGCCCCGACGGCACGGGGGAGCCGCGCGCGGTGCTCCTCGCCGCGCTCACGGTGGCGGCGACCGTCGCCGCGTACGTGTTCCTGCGCGGCGTCTGGCGACAGACCTCCGTCCTCATCGGAATGGCGGCGGGAACCGCCATCGCGGCGGGAACCGGCCTGGGCTCCTTCGGCCCGGCCGCCGGCAGCGGCTTCGCACTGCCCGTGCTCCTGCCCTTCGGCACGCCCCGGTTCGACCTGGTGGCCGCGCTTCCGCTGCTCGTGTTCAGCCTCACCACGCTGGCCGAGATCACCGGACAGACCGTGCTCAACAGCGAGACCGTGGGCCGGACTCCGGCTCCCGAGCGGGACGTTCCGCGCGTCGCCCGCGCCGATGCCCTGGTGTCCCTGGTCGGCGGCCTGTTCGGCACCTCCCTGATGGTCACCAGCGCCGAGAACATCGGCATCGGCCGGCTCACCGGGGTCCGCAGCCGCTTCGTGACCGCCGGCGCCGGAGCGCTCCTGGTCGTCCTCGGCCTGGCCACGCCCGTCTCCCGGGCACTGGCCGGCATACCCGAAGCGGTCGTCGGCGGCTCGGCCCTCGTCGTCTACGCCGTGATCGCCGTCATGGGCGTCGAGATGCTCCGCCGCGCCGATCTGTCCGGTACGGGCACGGGCTCGCTGACGGCCGCGCTCGCGCTCACCGCGGGACTGCTCCCGCTGCTCAGCCCGGACCTGTACGCGGGGTTCCCCGGCTGGGCCCGCACGATCCTGGGCAGCGGCGTCGTCGCCGGAACCCTGACGGCGGTCCTCCTCACCGCGCTGCTCGGCCGCATCCGGTCCGGAAGTACGGAGGTCTCTAGCCGCGCCGGTTGAAGGGAAGCCGGCCCAGAACCACCGCCATGCCGCAGGTGTCGGTGAGCGCGGAGAACACCAGCCCTCCCGCGATCGCCGCCGACAGGAACTGGAACGCCGGATGCACGAGCAGCCCGAGGACCAGGCCGAGCAGTACGAGGGCCCCGGCGGTGAACCGCACCTGGCGCTCCATCCCCCAGACCGCTCGTACGGGGCCGGGCGGGTACTCGAGCCCGTGCCCGGCGTCGGCCCAGGCGCGGGTGCCGCCGGTGAGGCTCGCGGCGGCGATCCCGTGGGTGGCGAGGACCGCGGCGCCCTTGCCGGAGCGGGTGCCGGAGGCGCACACCAGGAGCAGCGGCCCGCTCTCGGCGGCCTGCCGCAGCTCCGCCAGGCTGCCGTCGATGCGCTCGAAGGGGATGTTGACGGCACCCGGCAGGCGGCCGGAGGCGAACTCACCGGGAGTACGGACGTCGATCACGTTCAGCTCGGGCAGTCGTGGCAGTGCTTCGTCGACGCTGAGGGTGCGGGAAATGCCCATGGGGAACCTGTCCTTGGGAGTCTTTGCGCGTCCTTGCGAGAAACGGAACGCGCCGGCGGCGGGGCCGTGTCCCGGGATGCTAGGCGAGTCGGGGCCGCGCCGCCGGGAAGCGGACGGGATCGCCACGGGGTTGCCACGACGCCGTCACGTCCTGGCAACACTCCACGGCGACACCGCCCACGGGCCCCGCTAGTCGACCGGGCCGCGCTCGTGGGGGATCCGCTCGCCGGCCTCGACCGCGACGGGCAGCCGGTTCTCGGACGGCGGCAGCGGGCAGGTCGCGAAGTCGGTGTAGGCGCAGGGCAGGTTGACCGCGCGGTTGAAGTCGAGCACGACGGTGCCGTCGGGCCCGGGGGCCTCCACCGTGAGGTTCCGGTTGGCCGCGTACGTGGTGACGCCCGAGGTCTCGTCGGTGAACAGCAGCGTGAGGCTGCCGGGCGCGTGCCCGTTGAACGCGGTCAGGCTCAACTCCCGTCCGTCCAGCCGGAAGGCGACGCGCCCCGGGGCGTCGTACACGTGCTGGAGACCCTCCACCGAGGCGCCGACCGTCGTCGGCCGGGGCTCGTCGAAGACCTCGTACCGGCCGGTGACCACCCAGCGCGGATCGGGCTCGTACGCGGGCGTGCCGGCGAAGGCGACCCGCAGCGGGTGCCCGGGGTGCCGCGGGCGGATGATGTCGTTGCCGCCGCGCTTGGCGACCTCGATCACGGTGTCGCCCCAGACGGCGTCGACACCGCCGCGCTCCGGGATGACGCCGAAGAGGTGCCGGCCTCGTACGGCCACGCCGTCGACGACGAGTTCGGTGCCCTCGTCGAGTTCCACGGCGACGCCTTCGGGGCCCGTCGACCAGGTCCCCGGCACGCCGGGGAAGCCCTGCGGCTCGGCGGACAGCCAGTGCAGACCGGTGATCGCGAGGAAGCCGTGCGCCGAGGCGAGCCGGGCGTCCTTGTCCCGGTGCCACTTCTCCCACTCCGTGGCGAAGAGCTCCGGATCGACGTCGACCGTCTCGCGGGCGGCCTCGGGGGCATGGGTGGTGTCATGGACGCTCATGCGTCTCCTCCTGCTGAGGGTGAAAGGGTGTGAAGGCAGGACGAGGCCGTCAGGGGGCGCCCAGGGGTCGTGGGGGCGTGTGCGTCGGTGTCCGGACGCCGGGTCGAGGCCTCGGTGTCAGCGGGAACACGCCATGGTCGTGACGCGCACGTAGTCCACGTGTCGGCGCGTCACGAGAAGGCTCATGGGTTCAGGAAAACACAACTCCGGTGCGGGGCGCCAGTGATACCCGCCCGGTCGGCAGCGGCTCAGCCGAGCTCTTCGGCCAGTCCGACGACGATGCCCTCGGGGCCGCGGAGGTAGCAGAGCCGGTAGACGTCCTCGTACCGCACCACCTCGCCGACGAGCTCGGCGCCGTGGGAGGCGCGCAGGCGGGTGACGGTCGCGTCGATGTCGTCGACGGCGAACATGACGCGCCGGATGCCCGGCGTGTTCACCGGTGTGTCCCGCGGCCCGTCGCCGATCGCCTTCGGGGCGTGGAACTTCGCCAGCTCGATCTTCCCGTGGCCGTCCGGGGTCCGCAGCATGGCGACGTCCTGCCGGGAGCCGTCGATTCCGATGACCCGGTCCACCCATCGTCCCTCGACGGGCATCCTGCCCTCCAGCTCCATGCCGAGTTCGACGAAGAACGACACGACGGCGTCGAGGTCTTCGACGACGATGAGGACGTTGTCCATCCGCTGGATCGCCATGCGGGGTCTCCTGACATCTCGGGTACGGCGAAATCGTGACACCGGCGGAGCAAAGGGGCGGTGATTTGTGCGGCATCCGTTGGAATCGATCGGAATCGCTCAGAAATGTCGTAGGGGCTGATCGTTTCTGCATGGTGCCCTCACCGGCATGAACACACGTACCGGACTCGCTCTCGCGAGCGCCGCCCTGACCGCCCTCGCCGTCACCGCCCCGACGGCGGCGTCCGGGGCCGCCGCCGGACCGGAGCCGACCCCGGCCCCGCTCGTCACCGCCGCCGACGCGGTGCCCGGCAAGTACATCGTGACCCTCGACAGGACGGTCGACGCCGCCGAGGCCGCCCGGAAGCTGAACCTCAGGCCCACGTTCGTCTACGAGAAGGCCATCAACGGGTTCGCGGCCCCGCTGACCGAGCTTCAGCTGGCCACCGTCAGGAACACCCCGGGGGTGGCGTCGGTCGAGGAGGACGCGGTGGCGCTCGCCCCGCCCCAGCCGGCCACGCCGCCGGAGACCCGGAGCCCGGCCGCCTCCTGGGGCCTGGACCGGATCAACCAGTGGAACCTGCCGCTCGACAACGACTTCACCACCCGGGGCAACGGCGCCGGGGTGACCGCGTACATCCTCGACACCGGCATCGACTACCAGCACGACGAGTTCGGCGGCCGCGCCACCTTCGGCTTCGACGCGATGGGCGACGGACGGTTCGGCCAGGACTGCAACGGCCACGGCACGCACGTCGCGGGCACGGTCGCCGGCAAGACGTACGGGGTCGCCCGCAAGGCCGGTCTGGTGAGCGTCCGGGTCCTCGGCTGCGACGGGCGCGGCGCGTACTCGGGCATGATCGCCGGGCTCGACTGGGTCGCCAGGAACGCCAGGCAGCCGGCGGTCCTGAACGGCTCCCTGGGCGGGGACCGGTCGGCGGCCCTGAACGCCGCCGCCACCGCGCTCTACAACGCCGGCGTGCTGCCCGTCATCGCGGCGGGGAACTCCTCGAAGGACGCCTGCGACGTCTCGCCCGCGTCGGCGTCGGGCGCGCTCACCGTCGCGGCCTCCAACATCTGGGACGAGGAGACCTCCTTCTCCAACTACGGCCCGTGCGTCGAACTCTTCGCGCCCGGCCAGGCCATCGTCTCGGCACGGATCGGCGGCGGCTCCGTCGCCCAGAACGGCACCTCCATGGCCGCCCCGCACGTCGCCGGCGTCGCCGCGCTCTACAAGGCCGAGCACCCCACGGCAGGCCCGGCCGAGGTCGCCGGGTGGATCCTCGACAACACGACGAAGGGCCTCCTGACCAACGTCAGCGGCGGCACCCCCAACAAGCTGCTGTACACCGGCGGCCTGTAGCCCCCGGGCCCCTCACGCCCTCACGCCCCGGGTACGGACCGGGGCGTGAGGGCGCCGCGGCGTCAGCTCCCCTCGGTCTCGAAGGTGCGCAGCAGGTCGGCGGCCACGCTCACGGCGATCGTCGCCGGTTCCTTGCCGGTGATGTCGGCGAGACCGATCGGGGTCTTGATCCGGTCGATGACGGCCTCGTCGTGACCGCCCTCGGTGGCGAGGCGCTTGCGGAACCTCGCCCACTTGGCCGCCGACCCGATGAGACCGACGGAGCCGAGGTGCGGCGCCCGCAGGGCGGCGTCGCACAGGGCGGCGTCCTCGGCGTGGTCATGGGTCATGATCAGGACGTGGGTGCCGGGCGGCAGCTCCTCCAGGACCTCCTCGGGCAGCAGCGGCGTGTGGTGCACGCGCACCTGCGCCACCGCGTCCGCGAGCACGTCGAGCCGCTCCTCGGCGAGGGTGTCGGCGCGGCTGTCGATCAGATGGAGGTCGAGGTCCTGACGGGCCAGGATCCGGGCCAGTTCGAGGCCGACGTGCCCGACGCCGAAGATCGCCACCGCCCGTACCACCGGCAGCGGTTCGAGCAGCACCGAGACCGTGCCGCCGCAGCACTGCACGCCGTGCCGGTTGGTCACCTTGTCGTTCAGGGCGAAATCGAGCAGCTCCGGCTCCGCCCCGGACGCGGCGATCATCTCCCGAGCCCGGTCGATCGCGACGGCCTCCACGTTGCCGCCGCCGATCGAGCCCCAGGTCTCGGTCCGTCCCACCACGAGCTTCGCGCCGGCGTCGCGCGGGGCGTGGCCGCGCACGGTCGCGACGGTCACGAGCACGCCGGACTCCCGGCGTGCCCGCAGCCGCGCGACCGCGGCGAACCACGTCATGTCAGGCACCGCTCAGTGCTTCCGCACCGGTCCGGGCCCTGTCGCGCGCCGCCTCGATCGCCCAGTACACCGCCTCCGGCGTCGCGGGCGAGGCCAGCTCGACACTGATCCCGCCCGGACCGAACGCGGCGGCGGCCTGCCGCAGCGCCTCCCGTACCGAGAAGGCCAGCATCAGCGGAGGCTCGCCCACCGCCTTCGACCCGTAGACCGCGCCCTCCTCGGCGGCGTTCCGAAGGAGCGTGACGTGGAACTCCTCGGGCATCTCGGAGAAGCTCGGCAGCTTGTACGTGCTCGCCGCCTGCGTCAGGAGACGGCCGCGGTGCGGCCCGTCGCCGGCGTCCCAGCGCAGGTCCTCCAGGGTCAGCCAGCCCGCGCCCTGCACGAAACCGCCCTCGACCTGACCGATGTCGATCATCGGGGACAGGCTGTCGCCGACGTCGTGCACGATGTCCACCCGCCGGATGCGGTACGCGCCGGTGAAGCCGTCCACCTCCACCTCGGCCGCGGCGGCGCCGTGGGCGAAGTACTTGAACGGCGAGCCGTGGAAGGTCTTCGCGTCCCAGTGCAGCCCCTCGGTCCGGTAGAAACCGGCCGCCGACAGCTGCATCCGCTGGAGGTACGCGGTGCGGACGAGGTCGTCCCAGGCCAGCTCCCCGTCGCTGCCGAGGCCGCGCGCGACGCCCTCGACGATGCGTACGTCCGAGGCGTTCGTGCCGAGCTGGGTGGCGGCCACCTGGAGCAGCCGTTCGCGCAGCTGCTCGCAGGCGTTCTTCACCGCCGCGCCGTTGAGGTCCGTCCCCGCGCTGGCGGCGGTGGCGGAGGTGTTGGGCACCTTGTCCGTACGGGTCGGGGCGAGGCGCACCTTGTGCAGCGGGATGCCCAGCGTGGTCGCGGCCACCTGGAGCATCTTGGTGTGCAGGCCCTGACCCATCTCGGTGCCGCCGTGGTTGATCAGGACCGAGCCGTCCTTGTAGATCAGCACCAGCGCGCCGCCCTGGTTGAAGGCGGTGAGGTTGAAGGAGATGCCGAACTTGAGGCCGGTGAGCGCGAGGGCCCGCTTGGTGTGCGGGTGTGCGGCGTTGAACGCGGCGATCTCGCGCCGGCGGTCGGCGAAGTCCGCGTTCTCCTTGACCTGCTCCCAGACGGCGGAGATCCGCTCCGGCTGGACGACCGGCTGCCCGTACGGCGTCGACTGGCCCTTCCGGTAGAAGTTGCGCTCCCGCAGCTCCGCCGGATCGAGGCCGAGCAGCGGTGCGCACCGGCCCATGATGTCCTCGATCACCAGCATGCCCTGCGGTCCGCCGAAGCCGCGGAACGCGGTGTTGGAGACCTTGTTGGTCCTGGCGATGCGACCGGTGATACGGGCGTTGGGCAGCCAGTACGTGTTGTCGATGTGGCACAGCGCGCGGGCCACCACCGGCTCGGACAGGTCAAGGCTCCAGCCGCCGTCCGCCGTCAGGGTGGCGTCGAGGGCCTGGATGCGGCCCTCGGCGTCGAAGCCGATCCGCCACGAGGCGTGGAAGCCGTGCCGCTTGCCGGACATGGTGAGGTCCTGGGTCCGGTTGAGCCGGACCCGGACCGGGCGGCCGGTCAGCTTGGCGCCGAGCGCGGCGACGGCCGCGAAGCCGTGCGGCTGCATCTCCTTGCCGCCGAAGCCGCCGCCCATCCGCAGGCACTGCACGGTCACCTCGTGACTGTGCAGGCCGAGGACGTGCGCGACGATCTCCTGGGTCTCGGAAGGATGCTGGGTGCTGCTCTGGACGAAGACCTGCTCGGCCTCGTCGACATAGGCCAGGGCCGCGTGGGTCTCCAGGTAGAAGTGCTCCTGGTCGGAGAACTGCAGCTCGCCGGTGAACACGTGCGCGGAGTCGGCGAACCCGGCGTCGACGTCGCCGGTCACCATCACGGGCCGGGCGCCGTGGAAGCTGTCGGCGGCGATCGCCTCCTGGAGCGTGATCAGGGAGGGCTGTTCGTCGAGTTCCACCTCGACGGCCGCGGCACCGAGCCGGGCCGCCTCGAGGGTCTCGCCGAGCACCCAGGCGACCGCGTGCCCGTGGAACATGACCACGTCGGGGAAGAGCGGCTCGTCGTGCTTCATCCCGGCGTCGTTGACGCCGGGCACGTCGGCACCGGTCAGGACGCGCACCACGCCGGGCACGGAGAGCGCCGGCCCGGTGCGCAGCGCGGTGATCCTGCCGTGGGCCTTCATGACCTGGACCGGATAGGCGTGCAGCACGTCCTTGGTGCGGTGGACCAGGTCGTCGGTGTAGAGCGCGGTGCCGGTGACGTGCTGGACGGCGCTCTCGTGCGGCATGGAGAGGCCGACGACGGACTTCTCGGGACGCTGGGACAACTGGCTCATGACGACACCGCCTCGGTGGTTCGCGCGTACAGCTTCAGCAGGCTCTGGCCGAGCATCGCGGAGCGGTAGGCCGCGCTCGCCCGGTGGTCGCTCATCGGCGTGCCCTCCTCCCGCAGCACCGGCGCCACGGCCTCGACGGTCTCCGCCGACCACGGCCTGCCCTCCAGGGCCGCCTCGGTGGCGAGCGCGCGGATCGGGGTGGCGGCGACGCCGCCCAGACCGATGCGCGCCTTGCGGACGATCCCGCCCTCGACGTCGAGCGCGAAGGCGACCGCGACGCTGGAGATGTCGTCGAAGCGCCGCTTGGCGATCTTGTGGAAGGCCACGACCGGCGACAGCGGCAGCGGGACGCGCACCGCGCGGATCAGCTCGCCGGGACGGCGCACGCTCTGCCGGTAGCCGGTGAAGTAGGCGGAGAGGGGGACCTCGCGCTCGCCGTCGGCGTCGGCGAGCACCACCGACGCGTCGAGCGCGAGCAGCGCCGGCGGACTGTCGCCGATGGGGGAGCCGGTCCCCAGATTGCCGCCGAGGGTCGCGCCGTTGCGGATCAGCCGGGACGCGAACTGGGGGAACAGCTCCGCGAGGAGCGGGACTTCGCCGTCGAGGCGGCGCTCGATCTCGGTGAGGGTGAGCGCCGCACCGATCTCGATGGAGTCGGACGCGACGCGCAGCTCCCGCAGTTCGGGAAGCCGGTCGACGGCGACCACGCAACCCGCCCTCCGCGAGCGGATGTTCACCTCCACGCCCCAGTCGGTGGAACCGGCGACCACCACCGCGTCCGGCCGCTCGCGCAGCAGCCGCAGCGTCTCGGCCAGGGTGTCCTTCCGGACGAACACGCTGTCGTCCCGGGCGTACTCGGTGGCGACCGGCGCGGGCGGGGCCTGCTCGCGGCGCTGCGCGAGGGGGTCCTCGTCGGTGGGCGTGCCGACGGCGAACGCGGCGTCGCGGATGGGGCGGTAGCCCGTACAGCGGCACAGGTTGCCGCTCAGCGCGTGCAGGTCGAAACCGTTGGGACCGTGCTCGGCGTCGGCGTCGGCATCGGTGCCGGCGTCCGCGTGGGCGCACCGGTCGGGCCGGTAGTACTCGGCGGCCATGCTGCACACGAACCCCGGTGTGCAGTAACCGCATTGGGATCCGCCGCGGACCGCCATCTCCTCCTGCACGGGGTGCAGGGCGGGCGGCGTGCCGGGTGCGCCGGCGGTGGCGAGGCCCTCGGAGGTGACGATCTCCTGGCCGTCGAGCGCCGCGACCGGGACCAGGCAGGCGTTGACCGCCACCCAGTCGGTGGGCTTGTTCACCCCGGGGCGGGCCACCAGGACCGAGCAGGCGCCGCACTCGCCCTCGGCGCAGCCCTCCTTGGTGCCGGTGAGGCCGCGCTCGCGCAGGAAGTCGAGCACCGTGGTGTGGGGTGCGGAGGGTGCGATCGGTGCTTCTTCGCCGTTGACGGTGATACGCGCCGCTACCATGACGGGCCCTCGTTTCCGTGCGCGATGGGTCGGTTCATCATGTTCGCCAATGTCGGGCAGCTTTCTGTGTTCAGACGCGCCACGGCGGAGAAGCGGGCGCGGAACGGCACGCGACAGCGGCGTGCCGGGAAGCGGTGAAGGGAAACCGGGGAGACCGGGGAAACCAGCGGCGTGCCCGCGGACGGGCACGGCGGGACGGCGTCGTCAGCAGCCGTGGGCGATGCGACCCGGAACCCAGACCGTGATGTGGGCGAGGCGGCTCAGGTCGGAGCTGGTGTTCATCCGCCGGTCGCCTCCTCTCGGTCGTCATGGGTCGAGGCTGCAAATTAATGCCCGGCGATCACCGAGGTCAAGAGCCGTCCGAACTGCGTACATCTGAGAATCAGATGACCCCCAACGAAAACATCTGTTGGACAGTTCCATGGGCCGCTCCAAGGATGTGCCGTGCGGTAGCACAGTCCACGAGAGCGGAGGCACACGTGCCGCATGAAGAGCATGAAGAGACCGAAGTGGTCGTCGTCGGGGCGGGCCAGGCGGGCGTCGCGATGAGCGAGCACCTGGGCGCCCACGGCATCCCGCACACCGTCCTGGAGCGGCACCGGATCGCCGAGCGGTGGCGCTCCGAGCGGTGGGACTCCCTGGTCGCGAACGGGCCCGCGTGGCACGACCGCTTCCCCGGCCTGGAGTTCGCCGGCCTCGCCCCCGACGCCTTCGCGTCGAAGGAGCAGGTCGCCGACTACTTCGTCGCGTACGCCGAGAAGATAGGCGCCCCCGTCCGCAGCGGCGTCGAGGTGACCTCGGTGCGGAAGCACACCGGCCGGCCCGGCTTCCGCGTCGAGACCTCGCAGGGCACGATCGACGCGCGCTTCGTCGTGGCCGCGACCGGGGCGTTCCAGCGGCCCGTGATCCCGCCCGTCGTGCCGGACGGCGCCGTCCCCACGCAGATCCACTCCAGCGCGTACCGCAACCCGGGGCAGCTGCCCGAGGGCGCGGTCCTCGTCGTCGGGGCCGGTTCCTCGGGGGTCCAGATCGCCGACGAACTGCGCCGCTCCGGGCGCCGGGTCCTCCTCTCGGTCGGTCCGCACGACCGTCCGCCCCGCGCGTACCGGGGACGCGACTTCTGCTGGTGGCTCGGTGTGCTCGGGATCTGGGACGCGCAGACGCCTCCCCGGGGCGCCGAACACGTCACCATCGCGGTCAGCGGTGCGCGCGGCGGTCACACGGTGGACTTCCGGGACCTGGCCGCCGCCGGCATCGAACTCGTCGGTCTGACCGCGTCCCACGACGACGGCGTCCTGCGTTTCGCACCGGACCTCGCCGAGAACATCGCCTCCGGCGACGCCAAGTACCTGGAGTTCCTGCGGGCCGCCGACGCGTACGTCGAGCGCAACGGGCTCGACCTCCCCGAGGAGCCGGAGGCCCATGTCCTCGGGCCGGACCCGGACTGCGTGACCAGCCCCCGCCTGGAGCTCGACCTCGCCGAGGCCGGCGTCACCTCCATCGTCTGGGCGACGGGCTTCGCGAGCGACTACGGCTGGCTCGACGTCGACGCGTTCGACGAGAACGGCCGGCCGGACCAGCAGCGGGGTGTGTCCGTCGAGCCCGGCGTGTACTTCCTGGGCCTGCCCTGGCTGTCCCGCCGCGGGTCGAGCTTCATCTGGGGCGTCTGGCACGACGCCCGGTACGTCGCCGACCACATCGCGCGGCAGCGCGGCTATCTCGCGTACGCCCCCACCGACCGGAAGCACTGAGGAGCAGACCATGACCTCCACGACCCCGAACACGGCCCCGGATACGACCTCGAACACGGCCCCGAACGCCCCGATCGTCGCCGGCGGTCACACCCGGATCCGCCCGTTCAACACCCGCGAGACCTATCCCGAGCAGAACCTCGACAACGACCTCTGCCAGGCCGTCGTCGCCGGGAACACGGTGTACGTCCGGGGCCAGATCGGCCAGGACCTCGACACCAGCGAATCCGTCGGCATCGGCGACGCCGAGGCCCAGGCCGAGCGCGCCATGGCCAACATCAAGATGCTGCTCGAAGAGGCGGGCAGCCGCATGGAGCACCTGGTCAAGCTGACGATCTACCTCATCGACCCCCGCTACCGCGAGGCGGTCTACCGCACCGTCGGCCGCTGGACCAAGGGCGTGCACCCCATCTCCACCGGTCTGGTCGTCTCCGCCCTCGCCCGCCCGGAGTGGCTGTGCGAGATCGACGCGATCGCCGTGATCCCCGAGGAGGCACGGGCATGACCTTCTCCCTTCTCGTACGCGACGGTGCGCGGTTCGGCGTCGTGGCGAGCTCGTCGAGTCCGGCCGTCTTCGCCCGGGTCGCCCATCTGCGGCCCGGGGTCGGCGCGGCGACCTCGCAGAACATCACCGACCCCACGCTCGGCACGAGCCTCCTCGCGGGCCTCGCCGAGCACGCGGACCCGGAACGCGCCCTGGCCGACGTCACCGGCGCCGCCCGGAACGCCGAGACCATCGCGTACCGGCAGCTGACCGTCCTCGGCCGCTCCGGTCCCGGCTTCGCGCACAGCGGGGCGCGGACGCTCGGCACGTACGCCTCGGCCACCGCGGACGGCGCGGTCGCCGCAGGCAACATGCTGTCCGGCACGCACATCCCCGGCGTCCTCCTCGACGCCTACGCCGCAGCCGAAGGGGAGCTCGAAGAGCGTCTCCTCACCGCCCTGAAGGCCGCCGTCGCGGCAGGCGGCGAGGAGGGGCCCGTGCACTCCGCGGGCCTGGCGGTGGTCGCGGACGTCGACTGGCGCGTGACCGATCTGCGGGTGGACTGGGCCGACGACCCCGTCGACCGGCTCGGCGAACTCCTCGACGTCTGGCTGCCGCAGCGCGACGACTACGTGCGGCGCGGACTCGACCCCGCCTCCGCACCCTCGTACGGCGTCCCGGGGGACCAGTGACGGGGGACATGAAGGAGGCCGCCCGGCGGGCGGTCGACCGCCGGGCCGAGGAGCTGATCGCGCTCTCCGAGCGGCTGCACGCCGATCCGGAGACCGCCTGGGAGGAGCACCGGGCCGCGGCCGCCGTGCCGGAACTCCTCGACCGGGCCGGATTCGACGTCACCTCCTCCCACCTGGGCCTGGAGACGGCGTTCCACGCCCGGTTCGGCAGCGGGCCCGTACGGATCGCCCTGTGCGCCGAGTACGACGCGCTGCCCGGCCTCGGCCACGCGTGCGGGCACAACCTCATCGCGGCGAGTTCGGTCGGGGCCGCGCTCGGCCTCGCGGCCGTCGCCGACGACGCCGGCCTCACCGTCGAGGTCTACGGCACCCCGGCCGAGGAGGGCGGCGGCGGCAAGATCGAGCTGCTCGACCGGGGTGCCTTCGCCGGGGTGGACCTCGCGATGATGGTGCACCCGGCGCCGGTCGACGTCGCCGAGGCCCGCCCGTTCGCGGTCAGCCACTCCAAGATCTCCTACACCGGGAAGTCCGCGCACGCCGCGGCCTACCCGGAGGCCGGGATCAACGCGGCCGACGCCTTCACCGTCGCCCAGGTCGCGATCGGCCTCCTCCGCCAGCAACTCCCGTCCTCCGCCCGGGTGCACGGCGTGGTGACCCACGCCGGGGACGCCCCGAACGCCATCCCGGAGCGCTCGACCGGACGGTGGTACGTACGGGCGGAGACGCTCGCGGAACTCGCCGCACTCGAACCACGGGTGATGCGGGCCTTCGAGGCCGGGGCCCTCGCGACGGGCTGCGAGCTCCGGATCGAGCCGGAGAGCAAGCCGTACGCGGAGTTCCGCACCGACGCCACCGCCCTCGGCCACTACCGCACGAACGCCCTCGCCCTGGGACGGGAGTTCGCGCCGCCCGGTCAGGCCGCACGGATGAGCCGCGCCTCCACCGACATGGGCAACGTCTCCCAGGTCGTGCCCGCGATCCACCCGTACATCGGCATCGGCTCCCTGCCCGCCACCAACCACCAGCACGAGTTCGCCGCGTACTGCGTGGGCGGGACGGCGGAGCGTGCCCTGCTCGACGGGGCGATCGCGCTGGCCTGGACCGGCGTGGACCGAGCACTCGACTCCCGACCGTCCGAAGGACCCCGATGACCCCGACCCCCGACCCCAGCCGAACCGTCCCGCCGGACCGCGCGTACCGGACGGAGCACGACATGCTCGGCGACGTCGACGTGCCGGCGGACGCCTACTACGGCGCGCACACCGCCCGGGCGCTGGTCAACTTCCCCCTCACCGGGGAGACCCTCGCCTCCCGCCCGCACATGATCCGCGCCCTCGCGGCGGTCAAGTGCGCCGCGGCCCGCGCCAACGCCGAGGTCGGCGCCCTGGACGGCACGCGCGCCACGGCGATCGCGGACGCCTGCGCCGAGATCCGTGACGGAGCGCTCCACGAGCAGTTCGTGGTCGACCTCCTCCAGGGCGGCGCGGGCACGTCGACGAACATGAACGCCAACGAGGTGATCGCCAACCGCGCCCTCGAACTGCTCGGCCGCTCCCGCGGCGAGTACGCGGTCCTGCACCCCCTCGACCACGTCAACCTCGGCCAGAGCACCAACGACGTCTGCCCGACCGCCCTGAGACTCGCCCTCGACGCACACGTCGGCGAGCTGCTCCGCGCCCTGGCCGGCCTGCGCGGCGCCTTCGAGGACAAGGCCGCCGAGTTCGCCGACGTCCTGAAGACGGGCCGCACCCAGCTGCAGGACGCCGTGCCCATGACGCTGGGCCAGGAGTTCGGGGCGTACGCCGCCACCCTCGCCGAGGACGAGCAGCGGCTCGCCGAGGTGAGACCGCTGCTGCACGAGCTCGGCCTCGGCGGCACGGCGATCGGCACCGGACTCAACGCCCGCCCGGGCTACCGGGAGCGCGCGGTGGAACACCTGCGACGGCTGACCGGCATCCCGACGCTTCAGTCCGCGCCCGACCTCGTCGAGGCCACCCAGGACGTCGGCGTCTTCGTCCACCTGTCCGGGGTGCTCAAGCGCGTCGCCGTGAAGCTGTCCAAGATCTGCAACGACCTGCGCCTGCTGTCCTCGGGGCCGCGGGCCGGACTCGGCGAGATCAACCTCCCCGCACGGCAGGCCGGTTCGTCCATCATGCCCGGCAAGGTCAATCCGGTGATCCCGGAGGCGGTCAACCAGATCGCCTTCGAGGTCATCGGCAACGACGTGACCGTCACCCTCGCCGCCGAGGGCGGCCAGCTCCAGCTCAACGCCTTCGGGCCGGTCATCCACCGGAGCCTCGGCGCCGGCCTCGACCACCTCACCGCGGGCATCGGCGTCCTCACCGAGCACTGTGTGCGGGGCATCACCGCCAACCGGGAACGGCTCGCGGAGACCGTCGCCGCCTCCACCGGTCTCGTCACCGCGCTCGGCCCCGCACTCGGCTACGAGACCGCCTGCGCCCTCGCCCTGGAGGCCCACCACACCGGCAGGCCCGCGCTCGACCTCGTACGCGAGCGGGCGCTGCTGACCGAGGCGGAACTCGACGGGCTGACGAGCCCCGCAGCCCTGACGGGCCTGTCGCCGACCGGCGCCGCATAAGGTCGGAACCGACCGGATCACCAGGCGCGAGGGCCACGCATGACGTCACCAGTGGGTTTCACACTCGTCCAGCTCCGCTACTTCCTCGTGGCCGCCGAGCGCGGCTCGATGACGGAGGCGGCGGCCGAGCTGCACATCGCGCAGTCCGCCGTGTCCACGGCCGTCCACAACCTGGAGCAGGACCTGCGGGTCCAGCTGTTCATCCGCCGGCGGGGCCGGGGCCTCGTGCTCACCCCCGCCGGGGAGCGGCTCCGGCAGCAGGCGCGGGAGCTCCTCGCCCGCGCCCGCGAGGTCGAGCGGGAGGCCCGCGGAGACGGCGAGTCCCTGTCCGGGCCGGTGGCCGTCGGCTGTTTCGTGACCCTGGCCCCGTACTATCTGCCGGCCCTGTTCAGCGAGTGCACCCGGCGCCATCCCGGCATCGAGCTCGACGTCGTGGAGGCGGAGTCGGACCAGCTCGTCCAGGCCCTGGCGGCGGGGCGCGTCGACTTCGCGCTCACCTACGACCTCGGTCTGTCGGCCGAGCCGGACCTGGACGCCGAGACGGTCGCCCGGGCCCCGGCGTACGTCATCGTCCCGGCCGATCACCCGCTGGCCGGCCGGGACGGCGTCGAGCTGGCCGAACTGTCCGGGGAACCGCTCGTCCTCCTCGACCTGCCCCACAGTCGCGACTACTTCCGCTCGCTGGTCGCCGCCACCGGCACCGCGCCCGACGTGCGCTACCGCACCCAGAGCTACGAGACCGTGCGCTCCCTGGTGGCGCGCGGACTCGGCTACTCGGTGCTCAACCAGCGGCCGGCGACCAGCCAGACGTACGGCGGCGGCGAGATCGCGGAGCTCCGGCTCCGGGACGGCGGCCCGCCGCTCGAGGTCAAGCTCGCCACGGTGGGGGGCGTGGCGCAGACCGCCCGCGCCCGCGCGGTGATGGACCTGCTGCGGGAGATCGCCGCCCGGCCCGCCGGGGCCTGAACGGCGACCTCGCGCTTCAGAGGCCGGCGCGGCCCGTCGCCGTCCGGACTCAGAGGTCGGCGCGGCCCGTCACCGTCCGGGCGTGGGCCAGGAGCAGTTCACGGGCCCTGTCGGGGCGCAGTGCGGCGTTGCGGCTGACGATGTGCAGTCCGTAGCCGTCCTCCAGGGCCACGAGCCCGTGCGCCAGGTCCGACGCGGGCGCGGCGAGCGTGAAACCGCCGGTCGCGGCGCCCACCGCGAGGGCGGTCGTGTAGAGCGCGACCTCCCGGGCGAAGAGCGAGGCCATCAGCTCGGCGTGGCCCGGGCTGCGGCCGGCGCGCCGGTGCAGCTCGTACAGGAGCCCGTGGACCGGGTCGTCCGTCATGCTCGGCAGGCCGCTGTCCAGGAGGGCCCGCAGTCGCGCGGCGGGATCGTCGGGGGCCGCCTCGTCGTAGGCCTGCTGCCGGGAGGCCAGATAGCCCTCCACGGCGTCCCGGTGCACCTCCAGGACGAGGTCGTCGAGCTCGGGGTAGTAGTACAGGACCGAGCCCTGGGAGACGCCCGCGGCCTCCGCGATGTCCTTGATGCGCAGGCCTTCTAGGCCGCGCTCCGCGATGGCCCGTCCCGCGGCGGAGACCAGGGCCTCCCGTCGTGCCGTCTGGTCGCGTGGTCTGCCCGCTTTCCTCATGACGCCCATTCTCTGATGCCCGTATCAGGTTGTGCAAGAAGTTCTCGTCCAGAGCATTGACGGCCGGTTCACCAATTGTTTGAATCCCAACTCAAAGAAGTCGGCGCGGATGCTCCCTGCCGGACTCCTCTCCCTCTCCGCCGCCCCCGCACACCGCCCGGGCCGCACCTCCCCGTCCCCCGCACGGGCACCGGCTCGCCCACGTCCCACGACGCAATCGAAGGCCACACCATGCAGACGTACGCCCACTGGCAGCAGCGCGCCGCCGCACTCACGCCCCGCACGCGCCTGTTCATCGACGGAGCGTGGACCGACCCCACCGACGACCGGTGGATCCCGACCGTCGACCCCGCGACCGGCAAGACCACCGCCCACGTGGCGGCCGGCTCCGCCGCCGACGTCGACCGGGCCGTGGCCGCGGCCCGTACCTCCTTCGAGGACGGCCGCTGGTCGCGCACCGCACCCGCGGAGCGCAAGCGGGTCCTGCTCGCCCTCGCCCGCCTCATCGAGGAGCACGGCGAGGAACTCGCCCTCTGCGACACCCTCGACATGGGCAAGCCCATCGCGGAGTCGTACGGCACCGACGTCCCCGGCGCGGCCGGCGTCTTCGCCTGGTACGCCGAGGCCGTCGACAAGCTCTACGACGAGGTCGCCCCGGCCCCGCCGGGCAACCTGGCCCTCGTGCGCCGCGCCCCGCTGGGCGTCGTCGGCGCGGTGGTGCCCTGGAACTTCCCCCTCGACCTGGCGAGCTGGAAGCTGGCGCCCGCCCTGGCCGCCGGCAACAGCGTCGTACTGAAGCCCGCCGAGCAGTCCCCGCTCTCTGCCCTGCTCCTCGCCGAGCTCGCCGCGGAGGCCGGCCTGCCGGACGGCGTGCTGAACGTCGTCCCCGGCCCGGGGGAGACGACCGGGCGGGCGCTCGGCCTCCACCCGGACGTGGACACCCTCGTCTTCACCGGGTCCACCGCCGTGGCCAAGCGGTTCCTCGCCTACTCCGCCGAGTCCAACATGAAGCAGGTCTGGCCCGAGGCCGGCGGCAAGAGCCCCCACCTGGTCTTCGCCGACGCCGACCTGGACGCGGCCGCGGAACGCGCCGCCTGGGGCTTCGTCTACAACGCCGGGCAGGTGTGCTCCGCCAACACCCGGCTGCTCGTCGAGGCCTCCGTCGCCGAGGAGTTCACGGCCCGCGTCGCCGAACACGCCCGCACCTGGCTGCCCGGCGACCCGCTCGACCCCGCCACCCGCCTCGGACCGCTCGTCGACGAGGCCCAGGCGGTACGCGTCCTCGAAGCCGTGCGGTCATCGGGCGGCACGCTCGTGTGCGGCGGCACGCGACCCGACCGGGACGGCGCCTACCTCGACCCCACCGTCGTCACCGGCCTCGGCCCCGACGCCCCGCTCGTCCGGGAGGAGCTCTTCGGCCCCGTGCTCACGGTGCTCCCCTTCCGGGACGAGGCCGAGGCGATCCGCCTCGCCAACGACTCCGCCTACGGCCTCGCCGCCTCCCTGTGGACCCGGGACCTCGGCCGCGCCCACCGCGTGTCCGACGCCCTGCGCGCCGGGACCGTGTCCGTCAACACGGTCGACGCGCTCAGCCCGTACACCCCCTTCGGCGGGTTCAAGCAGTCCGGCCACGGCCGTGACCTCTCCCTGCACTCCTTCGACAAGTACACCGGCCTGAAGACCACCTGGATCGCGTACGGCTGACCCGCCGGCGACCGGAACGACGCCGACGCAGCACCCGACCCGACACCTGCACCGACACCTGCACCGACACCCTCACCCCAGCAAGGGACTCACCACCATGACCAGCGACCACACCGCAGACCTGACCCGCCTCGACCGGGCGCACATCATCCACCCCTACCTGCCGGGCACCGCCACCGAGCGCGTGATCATGACCTCGGGATCCGGCTGCCGGCTCACCGACACCGAGGGCCGCGACTACCTCGACGCCACCGGCGGCCTCTGGCTCGCCCAGATCGGCCACGGCCGCGAGGAGGTCGCCGACGTCGCCCACGAGCAGATGAAGAAGCTCGAGTACTTCACCAGCTTCTGGGAGTTCTCCAACGAGCCGGCCATTGAGCTCGCCGCCCGCCTGGCCGAGATCGCCCCCGACCCGCTCAACCACGTCTACTTCACCTCCGGCGGCTCCGAGGGCAACGAGGCGGCCATCAAGATGGCCCGCTACTACCACCACCGGCGCGGCGAGGGCAGCCGGACGTGGATCCTGGCCCGCAGCAAGGCCTACCACGGCATCGGCTACGGCGGCGGCTCGGCCACCGGCTTCCCCGTCTACCACGAGGGCTTCGCCCCGATGATGCCGCACGTCTCCCACCTCACGCCCCCGTGGCCGTACCGCAGCGAGCTCTACGACGGCCAGGACCCGACCGACTTCCTCATCCGCGAACTCGAGGAGCGCATCGCCGAGATCGGCCCGAAGAACATCGCCGCCATGATCGGCGAGCCCATCATGGGCGTCGGCGGCATGCTCGTCCCGCCGGCCGACTACTGGCCCCGGGTGCGCGAGGTCCTCGACCGGCACGGCATCCTGCTCGTCTTCGACGAGGTCGTCACCGCGTACGGCCGGGTCGGGGAGTGGTTCGCCGCCCAGTACTTCGACGTCACCCCGGACATCATCGTCACCGCCAAGGGCATCACCTCCGGCTACGTGCCGCTCGGCGCCCTCCTGGTGAGCGACGGCCTCGCCGAGGTGCTCCTGCGCGACCACGGCTTCCCCATGGGCTACACGTACAACGGCCACCCCGTCGCCACCGCCGTCGCCCTCGCCAACCTCGACATCATCGAGCGGGAGGGGCTGCTCGCCCGCGCCACGAGCGTGGGCTCCTTCCTCCACGGCGAACTGAAGGCGCAGCTGGGCGACCTGCCGATCGTCGGCGAGATCCGCTCCGTCGGCATGATGCTGGCCGTCGAACTGGTCCAGGACCGCGCCACCCGCGCACCCCTGCCCCTCGACCCGGCCCGCATGCCCCACGACGTCATCCGCCGCGAAGCCGGCGTGATCGTGCGGGACTCCGCCCACAGCCTGGTCCTGTCCCCGCCGCTCGTCATGACCGAGACCGAGGCCAAGGAAGTCGCGACCGCGCTGCGCGGCGTCCTGGAGCGCACCACGCCCACCGGCGAGATCCGCCCCGCCTGACACCGCCCGGGAGGCCCGGTGCCCCGCCGGGCCTCCCCGACACGGACGCCACGCCGTCACCGTGCTCGTGCGCGGACGCCGCCACGCCGTCACCGCGCTCGCGCCTGCTCGCAGTACCCCTCTCCCCGCTAGGAACTGCCCGTGTCCTCCCACCTGTCGTCCACCGACTCGCGCGCTCCCCACACCACGACCGCCCTGCGGCGCAGCCTGAAGCGCCTCGACATCACCGCCCTGGCCATCGCCGCCGTCATCTCCTTCGACACCGTCGGGCAGATCGCCACCGGCGGCGGCGAGGCCGCCACCTGGACGGCGGCCCTCGCGCTGTTCTTCCTCGTCCCCTACGCCCTGCTGTTCGCCGAGACCGGCGCCGCGTTCCCGCAGGAGGGCGGCCCGTACGTCTGGGTCAAGCTCACCCTCGGCCGTTCGGCGGCCGCGCTCACCACCCTGCTCTACTGGGTGACCAACCCGATCTGGCTGGGCGGCTCCCTGGTCTTCCTCGCCGCCGAGACCTGGGACGGCTTCGTCTTCCACCTCGGCTCGGGCACCTTCGCCGACTACACGTTCAAGCTGCTGTTCGTGTGGACCGCCATCCTCACCGCCGTCGTCTCCCTCAGCCGCGGCAAATGGATCACCACCCTCGGCGCCGCGGTGAAGGTCCTCACCCTCGCGGTGTTCACCCTGACCGCCCTGCTCTACGGGCTCGAACACGGCTTCCACGGCCTCACCGACGCCCACTTCGCCCCGACCACGGCCGGATTCCTCGCCCTCGTGCCGATCCTGCTCTTCGCCTACGTCGGCTTCGAGGCCCCCAACGCCGCCGGCGAGGAGATGCACGACCCGCAGCGCGACGTGCCCGCCGCCCTCGGACGCTCCGCGTCCGTCGCCGCCTGCTGCTACCTGCTGCCGGTCCTCGCGCTCCTCGCCGTCGTCCCCGCCCACCAGGTCACCGGCATCGGCGGCTTCATGGAGGGCGCCCGCCTCGTGTTCGGCATCTACGGCCCCGCGGCCGGTCCGCTCCTGACGCTCACCGCCGTCATGTTCGTCCTCGCCCTCCTCACCCAGGGCAGCGCGTGGATGATCGTCAGCGACCGCATGCAGGCGATGGCCGCCGCCGACGGAGGCTCCTTCACCCGCAGGCTCGGCGCCTTCCACCCCCGGCTCGGCACGCCCGTGCGCACCAACCTGCTCTCCGGAGCGGTGGCCACCGTCTTCATGATCGTGGCCATGCGGGTCGCGGAGGGCGACGCGGGCGCGGTCTTCGCCGTGGTCCTCACCGTGGCGGTCACCACGCTCCTGCTGTCCTACCTGGTGATCGTCCCCGCCCTCGTCCTGCTCCGGCTGCGCCGACCCGAGGTCGTACGGCCCTACCGCGTCCCCTTCGGCAACCGCGGCTTCATGACCTGCGCGGTCCTTGTCTACGCCTGGATCCTCGTCGGCTCCTGGTGCGCCCTCTTCCCCGGAACCCTGGAGGCGCTCCTCGGCATCGAGTACGCCTTCGACGACATCTGGGGCATGTCCCGGGCGGCGTTCGAGGCCTTCACCCTCGGCACGGTCGCCGTGCTGCTCCTGGTCGGAGCCGTCGGCCTGGCGATCGCCCGCAGGGAGGGCCCCGACGCACCGATGCACGGCGACGAACCGTCGCATTGAACGGATGCCGGACGCCGGACGCCGGGCCGGGCCGTGTACGGTCCCGCCCGGCGTCGGTTCCGTCGTCAGAGGATCCGGTGCCGCCTCCAGAACGGGCCGAGGTCCTTCGCCGTCGCCGCCTGCGCCGCGCGCTTGAAGTCCGCGGTGGTGGCGACGCCCCGCCAGTGGTCCCGTACGTAGCCGCGCATCATGGCCGCCATCGCCTTGCCGCCCAGGACGCGTTCCAGGTCGTGCAGGGCGCAGCCGCCGCGCATGTAGACGACCCGGACGTACTCGGAACGGTGCCCGTCCGCGTAATAGCCCATGGACCGGGTGAGGGCGGCCGTGTCGCTGGGCCACTCGCCCTGGTCCTCCCAGCAGCCGGCCGTGGGCTCCCGGTAGTACGACTGGGTCGCGTACTGGGCGAAGGACTCGTCCAGCCAGGGCGAGGAGAACTGGTCGTTGCCGACGATGCCGTAGAACCACTGGTGGGCGATCTCGTGCACGGCGCCCGACGCCTCCGGCTCGGTCCACAGCAGGACGAGACCCGGGAACTCCATGCTGCCGAAGTCGTCGAGGCGGTCGCTCATGACCAGGTCGAGCTCCCCGTACGGATAGCGTCCGAACCGCTTCCCGAACGCGTCGACCGAGCCGGCGGCGTCCTTCAGGCCGGCGTCGACGCCCGTACGGGACGTGGTGGCCGTCCAGTACGCGTTGAGCCGCACGCCGCCGGGCGTCGTCACCGACTTCGACCGGAAGGGGCCCGCCGCCCACGCGAAGTCCCGCACCCCGTGCGCGACACTGGTGCTGACCGTCCGGCCGGGTGCGCCCGCGTGCCGGGTGGTGGTGCCCGTCGCGGGGACGACGAGCGTGCTCGGGTGGTCGAGCACGACCCGGAAGTCACCGGACAGGGTGTAGAAGCTCTCGCCGAAACCGACGTCCGGGTCGAGGTGCCGGCCCTGCGCGTCGCGTACCGAGAGCAGCGGCAGCGCGTTGCCGAGGTAGCGGTACGCCCCGTCCCGGCCGAAGCGGTGCACACGGGCCGGGACGGTGAGAGCGACGTCGAAGGAGACGCTCGTCCGCGCCCGGTACGGCAGTGGCGCGGGCAGATCGATCCGCAGTGCGGTGCAGCCGACGGTGAGCGCCCGCGGGGTGCCGCCGGCGACCTTGCTCACCCGGACCGGGGAGGGTTCGCCCGGGGTGCCGCAGCCGTCGGTGCCGTTGCCCCAGAGCCGTACGTCCACCGAACGCAGGGGCGTACGGGAGGAGTTGCGGAACGACACCGTCTGGTGGCCGGTCCAGTGCGAGCCGTCGGCGTCGGCGCGCAGCGACACGTCGTACGAGGGGCGGTCCGGTGTCGCCGCCCCCTCGGGGACGGCCGCGGGCTCCTCCGCGGCGGCCGTCCGGGGGAGCAGCAGCAGAACGGCCGCGAGGGCGAGCAACGGCGCACGCCAGTGCCTGAGCGAGGTCATGCCCCGCACGCTAGAACGCCCGTACGCCCGGACGGGAGGGTTCCGGGGACGCCGCGAAGGCACGCGGACCCTCGCGGCCGGTCGCCGCGCTCCTGGCCCGGACCCGTACCGCCCACCGCGCCCTCCGGCATCGCCCGCGGACGGACGCCGCGTACGTGAACTTCCCGGGCCCCGACCTCGGGAACCGGCAGCACGTCCGTTTCCTGAGGCGGCGTCCTTCGCGTACCGCGCCGGATGTGGGACGGTGAACCCATGCCGGTTCCCGTGATTCTCGACTGCGATCCCGGTCACGACGACGCGTTCAACATCCTCCTGGCCGCCGCGCATCCCGCGATCGACCTCCTGGCGATCACCACCGTCGCGGGCAACCAGACGCTGGAGAAGACCACGCTCAACGCCCGCCGGGTCTGTTCGGCGGCCGGGATCCGGGGCGTACCGATCGCGGCGGGCCGCGACCGGCCGCTGCACGGACCGCCCCGGGTCGCCGAGAACATCCACGGCGACTCCGGTCTCGACGGGCCCGGCTTCGCGAAGGACGAGCCGGACGTCCCGCAGGACCCGCGCGACGCCCTCACCCTCATCCGCGACACCCTGCTCGCGCACCCGGCGCCGGTCACGCTCGTACCGACCGGGCCGCTCACCAACATCGCGGTCTTCCTGCTCGCCCACCCCGAGCTCGCCGACCGGATCGAGCGGATCGTGCTCATGGGCGGCTCGACGGAACGCGGCAACACCACGCCCGCGGCCGAGTTCAACGTCCTCTGCGATCCGGAAGCGGCGGACATCGTCTTCCGCAGCGGACGGCCGGTGACGATGTTCGGCCTCAACGCGACCCACCAAGTGCGGGCCACCCCCGAGGTCGTCGCCCGGATCGCCGCGCTCGGCACCCCGCTCAGCGGGCTCTGCGTCGACCTGCTCACCTACTTCGCGTCCACGTACCGCGAGGTGTACGGCTTCGACGCGCCCCCGCTGCACGATCCGCTCACCGTCGCCCACCTGATCAACCCGTCCCTCGTCAGCCTCGCACGGGCGGCGGTGACGGTGGAGCTGAACGGCACGCACACGCGGGGCGCGACGGTGGTGGACCTGCACGGGGTGACGGGCCGACCCGCCGACACCGAGGTCGGCATGGAGGTCGACACGGACGCGTTCTGGGACCTGATCGTGGAGGCCGTACGGGTGCTGGGCGGCTAGGTCCCGTCCGGCGGATCGGGGTCGGACCGGCCCTAGCGTGCCGCGAGCCGCTCGAGCAGGGCGGCGCTCCGCGCCAGCAACGCCCTTTCCTCATCCGTGAGTTCGGCCTCGATGGCCTGCGCGAGCCAGCCGGCCCTGCGGCCGCGCTCCGCCTCCAGTGCGGACCGGCCCGCGTCCGACAGCTCGACCAGCGACTTGCGGCCGTCCGTGGGGTGCGCCCGGCGCGTGACCAGGTTCTGTTCCATGAGCAGACCCACCGCGCGGGCCATCGACTGGGGGCGCACGCGCTGATCGGCGGCGAGGTCGCTGGTCGTCATGGCGCCGTTCCGGTCGAGCGCGCCGAGCACGGCGGCCTGGCCGAGCGGGATGCGGTCCTCGTCCTTGACGCGTCGGGTGAGCTTGCCCATCGCGGTGCGCAGTTCGGTGGCGATGGCGGCGGCTTCCGGGGTGGGCATACGGCACTTTACCCCGCGCGCCGACCGCGCCGTGCGGCTGACCTGCACAGCAATGCCGGACGGCGAACACAGCCATGCTGTACAGCCAAACTGAACAGGGAAACTGAACAGCATTGCTGTAGAGTCTGTGTCTGTCGGGCTCAGCGCCAGCGCTGTCGCAGCCGGGGCCACGGCACGCCACCACGGGGAGGAACCACCATGTCCACCAAGGAAGCCGGAACCGTCGACGCCACCATCGAGACCGTCACCGCCCGCCGGATCATCGACAGCCGCGGCAACCCCACGGTCGAGGTCGACGTCGTCCTGACGGACGGGTCCCTGGGGCGCGCGGCCGTCCCCTCCGGCGCCTCCACCGGCGCCCGGGAAGCCGTGGAACTGCGCGACGGAGACTCCGCGCGCTGGCACGGCAAGGGCGTCGACCGCGCGGTGGCCCACGTCGACGGGGAGATCGCGGCGGCCGTCCGCGGCCGGGACGCGGCCGACCAGGCCGGTCTCGACGCCGCGCTCGTCGCCCTCGACGGAACGCCCACGAAGTCCCGGCTCGGCGCCAACGCGATCCTCGGCGTCTCCCTCGCCGCCGCCAAGGCGGCCGCGGCGGCCCACCGCCTGCCCCTCTACCGCTACCTGGGCGGGCCCGGGGCCCACCTCCTGCCGCTGCCGATGATGAACATCGTCAACGGCGGCGCCCACGCCGACAATCCGCTGGACTTCCAGGAGTTCATGATCGCGCCCGTGGGCGCGGACACCTTTGCCGAGGCCGTCCGCATGGGCAGCGAGGTCTTCCACACCCTGCGCCGCGATCTGCTGGCCGCCGGGCACTCCACGGGCGTCGGCGACGAAGGCGGCTTCGCGCCCGCGCTGCGTACCGCCGAGGAGGCGCTCGACTTCGTGATGTCCGCCATCGAGCGCACGGGCTACCGCCCCGGCACGGACATCGGCCTCATCATGGACCCGGCCTCGTCCGAGTTCTTCCGCGACGGGGTGTACGACTACGCGGGCGAAGGGGTGCGCCGCACCCCGTCCGAGAACGCCGACTACCTGGCCAAGCTCATCGACACCTACCCGATCGTCTCCATCGAGGACCCGATGGCGGAGAACGACCTGGACGGCTGGCGCGAGCTGACCGCCCGCGTCGGCGACCGCTGCCAGCTCACCGGCGACGACGTGTTCTGCACCGACGAGACGCTGCTGCGCGAGGGCATCCGTACCGGCGTCGGCAACTCGGTCCTCGTCAAGGTCAACCAGATCGGAACCCTGACCGAGGCGCTGGCCACCGTCGCCACGGCCCACGGGGCGGGCTGGACGGCCGTCATGTCGCACCGCTCGGGCGAGACGGAGGACACCACCATCGCGGATCTGGCGGTGTCGACCGGCTGCGGCCAGATCAAGACCGGCTCGCTCTCCCGCTCCGACCGCACGGCGAAGTACAACCAGCTGATCCGGATCGAGGAGGAACTGGGCGACTCGGCGCGCTTCGCGGGCCGCTCCGCACTGCGGCGGGCCTGACGCACACGCCGAAGCGGCGTCACCACCCGAGGTGGTGACGCCGCGTCAGCTTCGATCGGTCACTTGCCGAGCCACGCGTTGTGGATCGTCAGCGTCGACGTGTTCCCCTGCTTGTCCGTGACCTTGGCGGAGAACGAGACGCCGCTGTCCTTCGCCGGGCTCTTCACGGAGATCAGGCCGCCCACGACCTTCGCGGGCTGCCAGGTCTTCCCGTCGTCGTAACTCACCGACACCGCCAGGGACTTCAGGTTCGCCCCGGCCGCGGCGCCCTGCACGGTCACGGGGACCAGGACCGTGGTGCGCTCCGGGATCCGCGAGGCGAGGTCGACGGGCGCACCGAAGCGGACCGTGGACACCGGCAGCGGCGTCGTCGCCGCGACCTGCTTCGAGCGGAACGTGAAGCCCGTCTCGATCCGGGTGGAGACCCCGGCGACCTTCGCCGGCCGTTCCGCGGACGTCGTCAGCCGGTACTCGGCGTCGGCGGCGTCGACCGCGAACGGCTTCGAGCCGCTCAGCGGATCGTCGTTCTCGGCGATCTTCACGCCGTCGCGATAGAGCGTGGTCGTGGCCGAGAGGTACGGGAGTGCCGGCAGGTGACCCTGGCCGTCGGTGAACAGCGGCACGGCGCCCACGAGCTGCTGCTCGCCCGTCGCCGGGTCGGGAGCCGTACGGAAGACACCCATGCCCTCGCCCAGGAGCGGCCCGAAGACACCGGCGTTGAAGGTCTCCCGGTACGTCCTGCCGGCCTCGTAGCGCTTCGGCCGGACCATCTCGTACGCGCCCTCGAAGGCCGGGTAGCCCCACTGGTCCGGCGCGCCCAGCTGGTTGAACCGGGTGAGCCAGGTGGCGCCGTCGGCGGTGGAGACGTAGAAGGTGCGGGTGCCCGGCGCCGGCTGCGGCGCGGAGAAGCCGTTGCCCTCCGGCGCGCCCGGCAGATGGGCGTACGGGGAGGCGAGCGCGGTCTTCCCGGGCGCCGAGGCGCCGAGACCGACCTTCAGCGTGGCCAGCTCGTCCGCCTTCACGTGCCGGGTGTAGCCGGTCGCGACCGTGTCGACCTTGCCGCCGAAGGCCACCGAGTACTGGCTGGTGGCGTCCTTGAGGAAGTGCGCGTCCCAGGTCTGCAGGAGGGAGCCGTCGGTGACGGCCGGCCCCTGGTGGGCGGTGCGGAAGCCGGTGAAGCCCCGCAGGACCCAGCCGTTGCCGACCCGGCCGATGTCGGTGGCGCGCTCGTAGTACGTCCCCGCGTAGTCGGCCTTGTCGAGGCCGGGCACGGTGAGGTCCACCGGCTTGGTGGTGCGGGCGTCGGCGACGACCGTGGTGTCGGCGGAGACGTCGAGCTTCGGCCGGGCGATCCAGTCGGTGCCCGCCGTGTAGTCCGACGGGTCCTGGTAGACGGCCGTGTTGAGCGTGTACGAGCCCTTGGGCACCCGGATCGTGTGGGCGCCCGGTTCGTTGTCGACGCGCGCCTGGAAGTTCGCGGCGGGCCCGCCGACGCCGGTCAGGGTGGTGGAGAAGTTCGGGGCGTCGGTGCCGTCGCGGCCGAGGGTGCGGACCGTGAGGTCGTACGACTCGGCCTCCCGGACGGCCACCGCGGCCGTGCGGACGGACCGGCCCGCGCCGGTGGCGGTGACGTAGCCCGAGTAGGCGCCGTCGACGTCACCGATCCGGGTGTCGGCGATGAGGTCGACCTCGGCGGTGCCGCCCGCGGGCACGGTCACCTTCGAGGCGCCGAGCGCGAAGAACCCGGCCGGGGCGGGCTTGCCCGACGGGTCGAGGGCGGACACCGACAGGTCGAGGGTGACGTCCGTGGCCCCGAGGTTGCGGTAGGCGACCTTCTTCGTCACGGGCTTGTCGTCGGCGTGCGGCCAGAGGGCCGTGCCGAAGTTCAGCGACACCGGCTCGGCGACGACGCTCTGGGCGAGCGCCTCGTCGACCCGGATCCGGCCCGCGCCCTGCTGGAAGGCGGTGTAGCCGCCGTCCTCGGCGGAGCCGGTCAGCGCGCCCTTGAGCTCGGCGGACTTCCAGTCGGGGTGCCGCTGCTTCAGGATCGCGGCCGCGCCCGCGACGTGCGGGGTCGCCATGGAGGTGCCGTCGAGCTGGAGGTAGCCCGGTGCGGGGTGCGGAATGCCGGGGCGCGTGTCGAGGGCGCTGCCGGCGGCGGCCGCCGCGGTGATGGCGACGCCGGGCGCGGTCACGTCGGGCTTGACGGCGCCGTCGTCGACGCGCGGGCCGGTGCTGGAGAAGGGCGCGAGCCTGTCGTCCTTGTCGACGGCGCCGACGGTCAGCGCGGCGTCCGCGCTGCCCGGCGAACCCAGGCTCGACGCACCGGACTCGCCCTCGTTGCCCGCCGCGATCGCGAACAGGATCCCCTTCTCGGCGGACAGCCGGTCGACCGTCGCCTCCAGCGGGTCGACGCCGGGGCTGTCGGGGCCGCCGAGGCTGAGGTTGACGACGTCCGCGCCTTCGGCGGCGGCCCACTCCATGCCCGCGATGACTGCCGAGTCGTCCCCGTATCCCTCGTCGTCGAGGACCTTCCCGCTGATCACCTTGGCGCCGGGGGCGACGCCCTTGAACCGGCCGCCAGACTTCGCGCCGGTGCCGACGGCGATGGACGCGACGTGCGTGCCGTGCCCGACGCGGTCCACGGCGTCGGCGGAGGCGGAGAAGTTCTTCTCGCCGACGATCTGCGTCTTCAGGTCGTCATGGGTCTTGTCGACGCCGGTGTCGAGGACGGCGATCTTCACGCCCGTGCCGTCGAACCCGGACTCCCAGGCCTTGTCGGCGCCGATCTGCGGGACGCTGCGGTCCAGGCTCGCGCCGCGCACCCCGTCCAGCCACACCTTGTCGATGCCGGAGGCGACGGCGCGCAGCCCGCCGGCCTGAGGGTTGGTCAGCGCCTCCCACACCTTCGCCACGTCGTCCCGGGACGTACGGACGGCGTCGGCGTCGATCGTCGGGAACGTACGCCGCAGCCGGGTGTCACCGGCCGCGCGGACCTCGGCGCGTGCGGCGCCGGCGCCCCCTTCGTACTGCACGATCAACTTCAGACCGTCGCGGTGGCTCTTGCGCAGCCGCGGGTCGGTGAGCAGGGAGAGGTCGAAGAGCCGCTGGTCGAGGCGGCCGGTGGCGATCAGGCGCCGCGCGTCGGCGGGCACCACGAGCGTGTGGTCCCCGGTGCGCTGCACCTGTACGGGTATGTGCTCACGGCCCTTGGCGGACTCGAAGCCCACCATCCGGCCCTTGGCGTCCACCACCACGCGGTCGCCCGTGACGAGCGGGATCCGCTGGGTGCCGCCGATGCGTGAGGTGGTGTCCGGTGCGGTCGTCGCCGTGGCGGGTCCGGTCATGCCTGCGACGAGGGCCACCGATGTGGCCGCTGCGACGGTGAAGGCGCGTGCTCTCTGCACGTGTGCGCGCAAGTCTCCCCCAGGAGCTTGGGATGAGGTCGAATGGTCGATTCCGGCCGGGGTACGAAGACGCCTGCCGCCGGTCAGCGCAGTATGTGAGGAGAGAAAGACGTGATCAACGCGGGTGGGGGAGGGGGGAGTCGATTCACATGGTTTCAAGCCATCGTGCGGTGGCGGAGTGCGATGGGGCGACGATGACGGTGTGACGGGACGATGACGGCGGGGCGATCCTTGCGCGACAGCGGTGTGGGCCGGGACGGCTCCCGGCCAGGCCCCGCGGGCCTGTCGGGGGCCGGTCCCCGTGCGCCGGAAGCGCGCCCGTCCCCTTGGCCGTATCCGTACCCGGATGGAACGGCTCTCCGTCCGGGTACGGCGGGGACGACTTCCGGCCCGGGCTACGGCCGGCCGTCGAGCCAGCTCAGCTTGTGCCCGTACAGCACCCGCTGGCAGTAGTCCGTGCCGACCGGGTCGGCGGCGTCCCGGTTCGCCGTGCAGTCGGTGGCCGACCCCGGGCGGTGCTCGGACAGGGACCACAGCCGGCCCGTGCCGCGCTCGAAGTAGAGGTCCTCGGCGCCCCGGGCGGTCTTGACGGCCTGGCCCTTCGTGACCAGTTGGCCGTTGCTCCAGTTGAAGCGCCAGAGGTTGCCAGGCTCGTCCGTGCCCTTCGACTCGTTCACGTACAGCGTGCCGTTGTAGGCCGTCGCGCCCTGGGCGCCGCCGTTGGTCAGCGGCAGGTAGTTGGCCCAGCCCTGGGCGGTCGCGTCGGCGGAGCGGCTCTCCAGGTCCGCGACGGAGTAGGAGGCGATGCGGCCGGTGGACGGGTAGCCGCTCTGCGGACGGCAGTACTCACCCATGATCAGGCGGTCCGGGGTGGTGCTGCGGTCGAGCGAGATGTAGGAGGCCTTCGGGGCGCCGGTGTCGACACAGGCGTAGGAACCCGCGGGATTGCCCTGCGCGGCCTTGAACTTCCAGGCGGCGACCTGCGGCATCACATAGCGGTAGCCGAAGCTGTACCAGACGTTGTCGTGCCGGCCGACCTTCGTCTTGTCCTCGGTGTTGGCAGTGGTCTGCACCCCGTCGGTGTCGCTGCCCATCGCGTCGTGCGTGGTGGGGTCGCCGTCCGGGTCCAGGTCCATGATGTAGCGCATGTCGAAGACGCGCAGGCCGTTGCGGGTGTCGGCGACGTAGAGGTAGTTGCCGTACCAGACGATGCCGCCGGCGTGGACGCCCTTCTGGATCGGGTACTCGGAGGCGTGCAGCCCGTCGAAGGAGACGTGGTCGGCCGAGTTGATGTAGGTCCAGCCCAGCAGGACGTGCCGGTACTTGACCTCGGGGCTGCCCGTGGCCGGGTTCGTGCGGCTCTGCACGAAGGTGATACGGACGCCCTTCTGGTTGCAGGCGTCGTTGGCCGCCAGCTCGGCCGCGGTGCAGTCGCCGGTCGCCGGGTCCGGGTCGGTCTCGCGGCCCGGGTCCCAGCCGTCGTACGAGGCGAACAGCTGGATGTTCCCGGCCGTGCCCCACAGCTCGTCGTCCTGGGCGTCGGAGACGCCCGAGAAACCCTGGGGGACCCACTCCTGCGAGGTGGAGTCGTCGTTCTGCAGGCAGTACTTGATGTCCGGATCCGTGGCGGTGCCGAACGGGTCGCGGGAGCACCACGGCGTCACGGTGCGGTTCGCCCCGGCCAGGAGGTTCTGCACACCCGACTTGGGGAGCACCGCGTCGAGGCGGGCGACCCGGGTGGCGGTCTCGGCGTTCAGCGCGCCGGGCGACATCGTGAAGTCACCGGGCGAGGCCGCGCCACCGGGCGAGCTCCAGGCGGTGGCCGCGAACGAGGAGGGGGCGGTTTCGGCCGCGAGGGGCTCCTGGACCGTGAAGTCCTGCGGAACGTCCTCGGCCTGGGCCGGAGCCGTGAGGCCCGTGAACGCGAGCGAGGCCGCGGCGGCTGCGGTGAGCCAGGCGCGGCGTATGCGCCTTGAGGGCATACGGGGTTGCCTCCGTTGGTCATGTGTCGGACAAGTCGAACGGAGGGTTCCAGAGCGCCGAAGCGAAACGCAAACTTGATCGATATACCGTCAATGGGGTGGAGTTATGGCGCACTTGAAGGCGAAATGCCCGTATCGCACGACCGAGGTCGACGCGGGGGACGGCCGGGGGACGGTCGGGGGACGCCCGCTCGGTACAAGACCTGCCGCCGATCCGCACAAGATCCACACGGCAGGCCGTCGCGCCCTCCTATCATCGGCGGATGCGCACTCACCGTATTGACCGTCCGGCAGATCTCGACGTCGTCCGCGAGTCGTACGACCGGGTGGCCGACAGCTACGCCGACATGGTGGTGACGACGGGAATCGGCGACATCCGTCGCCACCCGTGGCTCAAGGCGTCGATCGACGCCTTCGCCGACAGCGTGGGCGGGCTCGGGCCCGTCCTCGACGTCGGCTGCGGCCCCGGAACGGTGACCGCGTACCTCGCCGAGCGCGGACTCGACGTGTCCGGGGTCGACCTCTCCCCCCGCATGATCGAGAACGCGCGCCGGCTCCACCCGGAGTGCCGCTTCGACGTCGCCTCCGCCACGGAACTCGACCTGGCCGAAGCGTCCCTGGGCGGCGTGCTCGGCTGGTGGTCGCTCTTCAACCTCCCCCGCGAGATCCTGCCGCAGGTGCTCGGCATGTTCGCACGCGCCCTGAAGCCGGGCGGACACCTCATCGCCGCGACGCACGTCGGCGACGAGGACCTGGAGCGCACCGAGGCGTACGGAGTCGCCTCCGTCAGCTGGACGACCCACCAGTGGCGTCCGGAGCAACTCGTGGACCTGATCGAGAAGGCGGGCCTGCACCCGGTCGCCGAACTCCGGCTCCCCGCGGACGAACACGTCGGCCCGGGCGTGGTCGTCATGGCCAAGCGCCTCGGCTGAGATCCGGACGGCCCTCCGCGTGTCCGGCGTACGGCTGCTCGTCGGGGGGTGGGGGCCGGGGGTCGGGGTCCGGGGGCCGGGGATGCGGGCGGTCGGCGGTTGACCCATGGCCGGACGATCACATGACGAGGCGTCAAATCAATACTGGAGTAAGTTATTTATTTGCTCTATGTTGCTCGCGTGTTGCGACATCGCGCCCAGCCTCTGGTCAGTGCACCCGCCGAGACCGCGGTCCTCGCCCTGCTCCTCGCGGAGGGCCCCCTCAGCCGAGTGGAACTGGCGCGGAGGACCGGACTCTCCTCGACCGCCGTCACCAAGGCGGCCAGGCCCCTCATCGACGACGGCTATCTGTACGAACTCCCGCCGGAGCGCACCGCACCCGGCGCCGGCCGGCCGGTCAACCCGCTCGCGGTCGCCCCCGACCGGGAGTACTTCATCGGCCTGAAGATCAGCTCCGACCAGGTCTTCGGCGCCGTGTGCGATCTGCGGGCCGGGATCCGGGCCACGGCCGTCCGCCCGCTCGACGACTGCACCCCCGAGGCCGCCGCCGCCCTCACCGCCGGGCTCGTCGGCGAACTCCTCGACGCCGAACCCGCGTTCCGGTCCCGTACGCGCCACATCGGCGTCGCGGTGAACGGGGACGTGGACCGGGACGGCGGCCGGCTCCGCCACTCCGGCCTCCTCGGCTGGCGCGACGTCCCGCTCGCCGAACTCCTCACCGCCGCCACCGGCCTGGCCGTCACCGTCGAGAACGACGTCAGGGCCCTGACCGTCGCGGAGCACTGGTTCGGCGAGGGCATCGGCACCGAATACTTCGCCCTCGTCACCATCGGCGCGGGCATCGGCTCCGCCCTCGTCGTCAACGGGCAGCTCCTCAGGGGCGCTCACGGGGTCGCGGGCGAGGTCGGACACCTCTGCGTCGACCCGAGCGGCCCGCGTTGCCGCTGCGGCGCGCGCGGCTGCGTCGAGGCGATCGCCTCGACCGACGCGATCCTCGCGGAAGTCCGGCAGGCCACCGGGAACCCGCACCTCACGTTCGGCGAGGTCGCCGACCTGGCCCGGGGCGACCATCCGGCGGCCCGCGAGGCCTTCGCCCGCGCCGGACACGCCATCGGGGTCGGCATCTCCGCGCTCGTCAACCTCGTCGGCCCGGAGCGGGTCGTCGTCAGCGGCGAAGGTGTCGACGCCTACGACCTGTTGAGCCGCCACATCCAGGACGCGTACGCCGCACACGCCTTCGGGGCGGCTTCCCGCTGCCCGCTGTCGCTGCGGCCGCTCCCCTGGGAGGACTGGGCCCGCGGCGGTGCCGCCGTGGCCATCCAGGCCCTCTTCCCGCAGTACGCGGTCACCACCACGACCGGCGCCGGCTGAACATCCCGCAGCCCTCGCGTACGACACCCCTCTCCTCACCAGGCAGACGGGGCCGACCCGCACACCGCACCGACCTCCCGCACCACGCACCCTCCCGCACCACGCACAAGGCAGGTACGTCCCCACCCGTAAGGAGCCCCCGTGACACCCCGCTTCACCCTGCTCCGACGCGCGACCGCAGTCCTCGCCACCTCGTCCGCACTCCTCCTCGGCACCCTCACCCCGAACGCCGCCGTCGCGGACACGGGGACGGCGCCGCCCCCGGCCCTCACCGGCGCGCAGCTCGCCGCCTCGTGGACCGCCCCGCTGTCGACCCGGGACCGGTACGTCGTCGACGCCGACGGCGACCGGTTCAAGCTCAAGTCCGGGAACTGGGCGGGTGCGCAGGGCACCTGGCAGGGCAGCGGCGACGTCGGCGACGTCGCCAACCACCAGGCCCGGCAGATGTCGCACAACATTCCGCTCGGCCTCGACAGGAAGCCGATCGCCGGCATCCTGGCCGACTTCCACGCCCTGGGCCTCAACAGCATCCGGCTGCCCTTCGCCAACGCGCTGGTCCACGACACGAGCGTCGTACCGGACTCGGCCGTCGCCGCCAACCCGCAGCTCAAGGGCAAGACCCCGCTGCAGGTGCTCGACGCCGTCGTCGCGGCCCTGACCACGGACGGCTTCGCCGTCATCCTCAACAACCACACCACCAGCTACCGCTTCTGCTGCGGCCTGGACGGCAACGAGCGCTGGAACAGCGGCCAGTCGAGCAAGGAGTGGATCGACGACTGGGTCTTCCTCGCCAAGCGCTACCAGGCCGACAAGCGGGTCGTCGGAGCCGACCTGCGCAACGAGGTCCGCCGCGACACCTGGGACGACCCCAACTGGGGCTGGGGCGACGAACACGACCTCAACAAGGCCATGGAAGAGGCCGGCAACAAGATCCTCCAGGCCAACCCCGACATGCTCGTCATCATGGAGGGCATCAACTGGCAGGGCATACCCACCGATCTGACCCCCCACGGCCGCCCGATGCTCACCCCGGTCGCCACCCTGTCCAACACCCTGATCCGCTCCGACAAGCTCGTCTACGCGGCCCACTTCTACGGCTACACGGGCCCGAACCACACCGGCGCCACCGGCACCGGCGAGACGCACGACCTCCGCTACGAGGAGCTCACCCCCGCACAGCTCGCCCAGGCCGTCGACGACGAGGCCCTGTTCGTCACCCGGTCCGGGCAGCACTTCACCGCACCCGTGTGGATCAGCGAGTTCGGCGCCGCGGGCCGCGGGGACGTCGACGCCAGGGAACGCGCCTGGTTCACCAACTTCACCGACATCCTGGTGCGGAACGACGCCGACTTCGCCATCTGGCCGCTGGTCGGCTGGACCGACGCGAACGGCACGCCGCAGGACAACTGGGCCATGGTCAACTACAGCGCCGACGGCACCCGGCTCGGCGTCATGGACGCCGGCGACTGGCGCGCCACCGACTGGAACAAGCTCGTCAACGCCCCCGGCAAGACCGGCAGGGTGGCCGACGCCCCGCGCTGGAACATGCTCGACCTGGACCACGCCGACTACGACGTCTCCGCCACCATGCTCGCCAAGCCGGACTGGTCCCCGGGCAACCGCAAGGGCAACTGCCCGGACAGCCAGCGCGTGACCGGTCTCGCCCGCAGCAGCGGCCGCGGTCTGTGCACCGACGCCGGGCAGCCGGCCAAGGCGAGCGGAGCCTGGACCGTCGTCACCGACGAGCGGTACGTGACCGGAGGCGACTGGGCGAGCGGCTACAGCAAGCTCCAGTGCCCCGACCGCACCTTCGCCGTCGGCTACAGCGTGCGGGGCGCCGCCATGGCGGCCCTCCTGTGCGCCCCCGCGGCCACCGCCCTGCCCACCGGCGGACGCGTGCTCTGGTTCGACCACGGCGACAACCGGCCCGCGACCGGCGGCTCGACCGCCAGCGACTGGGCGCCGGGCTACTACAAGGGCCAGTGCCGCGACGACGAGTACCTCGCCGGCGTCGCCTACACCTGGAAGTGGAACCACGGCGGCGTCCCCGACGCCCTGCTGTGCCGCCCGCTCTCCTGATCCGCCCGCTCGACCGACTCCGGCCCGCCGACGCACCTCGGCGGGCCGGAGTCTTCGTCTGTACGGCGCGGCCTCAGGCCTCAGACGTCAGGCCTCAGGCCTCAGGCGGACGGCTCGGCCGTCGCGGCGAGCGCCGCCGGCAGTTCGGCCGCGGTGGCGCGGAGCCGGCGCACGAGGTCCTCGGGGGTGTGTCCGGCCGGCTGTGCCACCCAGGCGTCCAGGGCCCGGTGGAACAGGACGACGAGGAGGTCGAGCGCCAGACGGGCGTGCAGCTGCCCGCCGGAGCGGGGGAGGGCGAAGCGCCGCTCGACCACGGCGAGCGCGGAACGCGTGGTGCGGTCGCAGAACGCGAGGCCGTGCGCGTCCGTGGAGGGCGTCCGGGCGGCGAGGTGGCGGCTGGCCAGGACGCGCCCGGCCCAACCGTCGGCCGGCATCCGGCCGACCGCCTCGGCGAGGGCGTCCTCGAACAGCGCGAGGAGCTGCCGCCCGTCGGCCGGGCAGGTCTCCAGGACGTCGAGGAAGGCCGCCCACAGGTCCTGCGTGGGGGCCATGGCGACGTCCTCCTTGCTGTCGAAGTAGCGGAAGAAGGTCCGCTTCGACACCTCGGCCGCGTCGCAGAGCCCGTCCAGCGTCACCCCGTCGAAGCCGTGGGTGCCGAACAGGTCGAGCGCGGTGTCGATCAGCGTCTGCCGGGTGCGCAGCTTCTTGCGCTCGCGCAGCGGGAGCGGGGAGGAGTTTTCGGCCGTCATCACCACCACTGTATCGGAGCGGCAAACGCTACCTATAGGCTTATGCCACTCAGTGGCAGATTCTTGGAGGTCTTGTATGCGCGCGCTTCTCGTCGACCCCTCCGCCCCCGGCGGCCTCCGGCTCGGCGCCGTCCCCGACCCCGAGCCCGCACCCCACCAGGCCCTGGTCCGGGTGACCGCGACCTCGCTCAACCACGGTGAGATCGCCTTCGGCCTCGGCGCCGCCCCGGCCGGCTCGGTCCTCGGCTGGGACGCCGCCGGGATCGTCGAACGGGCCGCCGCGGACGGCTCGGGACCCGCCGCCGGCACCCCCGTGGTGACCCTGATGCCCGACGGCGCCTGGGCCGAACTCCGCGCGGTCGACACCGCCCTGATCGGCGCCGCCCCCACCGGGGCCGACCCCGCCTCCCTCGCGACCGTCCCCGTCGCCGGCGCGAGCGCCCTGCGCGCCCTGCACCGCCTCGGCCCGCTCCTGGGGCGCGACGTCCTGATCACCGGGGCCACCGGCGGCGTCGGGCGGTACGCCGTCCAGCTCGCCCGCGCCGCGGGCGCCCGTGTCGTGGCGTCCACGAGTTCCCCGGCCGCCAACGGCGAACTCCTGTGCGACCTCGGGGCACACGAGGTGGTCGGAGCGCCGAAGGAGGTCTCCCGGCCGGTGGACGGGGTGATCGACCTGGTCGGCGGCCCGCTCCTCGTGGACGCGTACGACACACTCGGCGAGGGCGGCACGCTCGTCGCCCTCGGGCACTCCGCCGGCACGGGCGAGGACTTCCCGTTCGGGGCGCTGTTCGGCGACCAGGGACGGCACGACCGGTCCGTCGTGACCTTCTTCCTGCTCAACTGCACCGGCCTCGACCGCGATCTGAGCTGGCTCGCCCACCGCGTCGCCGACGGGACCCTGGACCCGGGCATCACCTGGCGGGGCGGCTGGGACGACGCGGCGGACGCGGTCGCCGCCCTGCGCGCCGGCGGCCTGCACGGGAAGGCGGTCCTCACCTTCGACGGGCTCGGCTGATCGGGGATCCCGCCGATGCCGGCCGGGTGTTGAATCGGGCCATGCGCATTCTGATCATCACCGCCGGCTCCCGGGGAGATGTCGCGCCCTTCACCGGCCTGGGGCGCCGCCTCCTCGACGCGGGCCATCAGGTCGCCGTGGCCGCCCACCCGTCCTTCGCCGCACTCGTCGGCGGATGCGGACTCGAACACCGGCCCATGCCGGGAGACCCCCAGGAGCTCCTCCGGGGCTGGTCGCGGGCGGCCTCGCGGGAGGAGGCGCAGGCGCTGACGAGGGCGTACGCGGACGGGCTCGCCGACGGGGTGGCGGATGCCGTGGAAGGCGGGGCCGACCTGCTGCTCACGGCCCACGGCCCGGCCCCGCTGAGCCGGACGGCCGGCGAGGCGTTCGGCATCCCCGTCATCGGCACCTACCTCGTACCGTCCTTCGCGACCCGGGAGTTCCCGCTGCCCCACGCGCGGAGCACCGAAGACCAGGGCCCGGAGGGCAACCTCGCCGCGGGCCGGGACGTCATGAGGCGCGCCGAAGGGGTCTTCGCCGGCGGAGTGACCCGGCTGCGCGACCGCCTCGGGCTGCCCGACGGCACGCCCTCGGCGGCGGCCGACATCCGGCCGGCCTTCCACGGCTACAGCCCGCTGGTGGTGCCGCGCCCCGGGGACTGGCCCTCCGGGGTCGACGTGACGGGCTACTGGTGGCCCGCGCGGCCGGACGCCTGGCAACCCCCGGCCGAACTGGTCGACTTCCTCCAGGCCGGCCCGCCCCCGGTGTTCCTCGGGTTCGGCAGCATGGCGCCGGGGGAGGGCGAACGGCTCGGCGAGCTGGTGGCCGCGGCGGTGAAGCGGGCGGGCGTGCGCGCGGTGGTGCAGGCGGGATGGGCAGAACTGAGCGGTTACGGCTCCGACCTCCTGGCCGTCGGCGACGTTCCGCACGACTGGCTGTTCCCGCGCACCGCCGCCGTCGTCCACCATGCCGGGGCGGGCACCACCGGGGCCGGACTGCGGGCCGGTGTGCCCGCAGTGCCCGTCCCCGTCATGTACGACCAGCCGTTCTGGGCGTCCCGGCTGCACGCGCTGGGAGTCGCCCCGCGGCCCGTGCCGTTCCAGGACCTCACCGCCGAAGCCCTCGGCGACGCGATCACGGCCTGCCTGTCCGAGCCGTCCCTCCGCCGCCGCGCGGCCGAACTCGCCCGCGGGATCGCGGCGGAGGACGGCGCGGCGCCGGTGCTCGCCCACATCGACACCGTACGCGCCGGGTGACGGACGGGAAGGCTTCCCGTAGGGGGCGGGGACCCCGCCCCCCCACGGTCGCGGCCCGTCAGGCCGTGACCAGACCCAGATCGGCCGCCAGACGGGCCCGGTGCCAGGCCGGCGGGCCGAAGAGCTGGGCCGAGCCGTGCGCCCGCTTGAAGTAGCGGTGGGCGTCGTGCTCCCAGGTGATGCCGATGCCGCCGTGCAGCTGGATCATCTCGCCCGCCACCGCCGAGAACGCCTCCGAGCAGGCGGACTTGGCGGCGGCCGCCAGCCGCGTCAGCTCCGGGTCGTCCGCGGCGGCGGCGAAGGAGGCGCCGAGCGCGGCCGAACGCGCCGACTCCACCAGGACGTACGCGTCCGCGAGGCGGTGCTTGACCGCCTGGAAGGAGCCGATGGCCCGGCCGAACTGGACCCGCTCCCGCGCATAGGCGAGGGTGACTTCGAGGCAGCGCGCGGCGGCGCCGACCTGTTCGGCGGCGAGCGCTGCGCACGCCAGGTCCAGTACGTGCGCGAGGACCCGGTCGCCCGCGCCCTCCGCCCCCAGGAGACGGCCCTCCGCCTCCGTGAGCACCACGCGCGCCTGCGCCCGGGTGGAGTCCATCGTCACCGTCGCCCCGCGCCCCACGCCCGCGCCGTCCACGGGCACCTCGAAGAGCGAGACGCCCGCTCCCGAACGGGCCGCCACGAGCAGCACCCCGGCCGTCGCGCCGTCGAGGACGTGCTCCTTGGTGCCGGTGATCCGCCACGTGCCGCCGGGCCCGGCGGTGGCCTCCGCCCGTACGGCCGAAGGGTCCCAGGAGCCGGCCTCGGCCCACGCCAGGGCCCCCACCACGGCGCCCGAGGCCAGGTCGGGAAGGAGCCGTGCGCACGCCTCCCCGTCGCCCGAGGCGAGCAGCGCCTGTGTCACGAGGACCGCGGAGCCGAGGTACGGGACGGGGCTCAGCTCCCGTCCCAGCTCCTCCAGCACCACATGGACTTCCCCGGCCCCGTACCCGGCGCCGCCGTACTCCTCGGGGACGGCGAGACCCGCGACGCCGATCTGCTCGGTCAGCGGCCGCCAGGCCGCCTCCCCCGGGTGCCGTCCGAGCACGGCCCGCACGGCGGACCGCAGTTCCTCCTGTTCCTCCGTCGGCCTCATGCCTCTGCTCCTCTCGACGTCGTACGGGTACGGGGCTGCTCGTCCGGCGTCGCCGGGTCCTCCGGGTCCTCCGCCGACAGGTCCCGGCCCCGGGTCTCGGCCGTGCGCCAGACGGCGAGCGCGGTCACGAGCCCGCAGACGACGGCGAGCACCACGAGGGGCGTGCTGCGGATGTCCTCGGAGCCGGAGAGCAGGCTCCCGGCGAACATCGGGGTGAATCCGCCGCCGATCAGCGCGGCCAGCTGGTAGCCGAGCGAGGCGCCGGTGTAGCGGACCCGGGTGCCGAACATCTCCGAGAGCAGCGGCCCGAGCGGCGCGTACATCGCGGACTGCACCACCTGGCCGATGACCATGCCGAGGATCAGCAGCGTGGTCGAACGCGCGTCGACCAGGGCGTAGACCGGGAAGGCGAGCAGGACGATGCCGGCCGCACCGCCCAGGACCACGGCTCGGCGGCCGACGCGGTCGGAGAGCGCGGAGAACAGCGGGATGGACACGAGGCCCGTGACCGAGGTGAAGAGCAGCCCGGTCATCACCTCGGAGGTGGCGTATCCGATGGCCGTGGCGTACGTGAGCATGAACGTGCTGATCAGCGCCGTCAGCGCGAACGGGCCGATGCCCACGGCACACGCGAGGACGAGGTTGCGGGGCCTGCGCAGCACCTGCGCCAGCGGAACGCCGGGAGCCCCACCGGCGCCGCTCTCCTGCGCCGCCTGCCGGAACAGCGGGCTCTCCGAGATGCTGACGCGCACGTACAGACCGATCCCGAGGAGCACCGCGCTGAACAGGAACGGGACCCGCCACCCCCAGGACAGGAAGGAGTCGCGGGGGAGCAGCGAGGCGAGGGTGACGGCGACCGTGGAGAGCAGGAAGCCGATGGGGGAGCCCATCTGCATCACGCCGCTCCACAGGCCCCGGCGCTTCGGATCGGCGTGCTCGACGACCATGAGCGTCGCGCCGGCCCACTCCCCGCCGATGGCGACGCCCTGGACGACGCGGAACAGCACCAGGAGCACGGGCGCCGCGACGCCGATCGTCCCGTACGTCGGGAGGACGCCGATCAGGAAACTCGCCACGCCCATGAGGGCCATGGTGAGGACGAGCATGGACTTGCGGCCGAGCCGGTCGCCGAAGTGGCCGAAGACGGCGCCGCCGAGCGGGCGCGCCACATAGCCGGCGGCGAGCGTCCCGAAGGCGGCGATCGTGCCGACCGTGGGATCGGACTCGGGGAAGAACAGCTCGCCGAAGACGAGCGCGGCCATCGTGCCGTAGAGCAGGAAGTCGTAGTACTCGATGACGGTGCCGAGCAGGCTCGACAGGGCCACCCTGCGCAGCAGGGCGGGGTCGGAGGATCTCTCGGGGGTGTGCGGGGACGGTGCGGGGGACACGCTGACTCCCGGGTGCGGTAGGGATGGTGGGGAGGGATGAGCGGTGCTGGGCCTGGGGGTACGTGTGGGGGTACGTGCCCGCTGCCCGGCCCGGGGCAGCGGGCACCGCTTGCGGAGCGAGGACGCGGGAACCGCTCAGGACGCGAGGACGCGGGCGCGGCAGGCCGCGGGGGTGCCCCAGGCGTCGCGGAGGGGCCGGGCCTTGCGGATCCACAGGGCGAGGTCCAGCTCCTCGGTGTAGCCGACGGCCCCGTGGAGCTGGAGGGCCGTGCGGGCGGCGGCGTACGCGGCCTCGCCCGCCGTGACCTTCGCCGCGGCGACCTCGGCGGAGCGGTGGTCCGCCCCTTCCGCGAGGGCCAGGGCGGCCGAGTGGAGCAGGGGCTGGGCGAACTCCAGGGCGATGAGCGTGTCGGCGAGGCGGTGCTTCACTGCCTGGAAGGAGCCGATGGCGACCCCGAACTGGGTGCGCTGCTTCACGTATTCCACGGTCCGGTCGAGGAGCGCGCGGCCGAGGCCGAGGGACTGGGCGGCGGTGGCGAGCGCGGCGACCTCGGCGGCGTGCGCGGCCGCGGCGGCCACCGCAGGGCCCTGCGCCAGGACCGTTCCGCCGAGCGGGCGGGCGAGCCGGCGCGCGGGATCGGCCGAGGGCTGGACGGGTCCTGCCGTCTCCGCCAGGCGTACGGTGTCGCCCTCGACGACGAGCACGGCGTCGGCGGCGTCCGGGTCCAGGGCGTAGGGGCTGCCGGCGGCCGGCAGGCACAGGGAGACGACCGCCTTGCCCGAGGCGATCTGCGGCAGCCAGGCGGCGGCCGCGGCGTCGTCGAGCCGGTCGAGGAACGCGGCCGCCGAGACCGTCTCGACCACCGGACCGGGCACGGCGTGGCGGCCCAATTCCGTGAAGGCGACGGCCAGTTCGACGGGCAGTGGGCCGAGCCCGTCGTGCCGCTCCGGCACGGCGAGGGCGAACACCCCCGCCTCCGCGAGCCGGGACCAGAGCGCGCGGCCGGGTGCCGTGTCACCCGCCGCCCAGGCCCGTACCGCCGTCGGGGTGTCGGCCGCCGTGAGCATGGAGTCGAGGGAGCGGGCGAACTCCCGCTGCTCGTCGTCGAGGAGGAACCGCATCACCGGCGTCCCTTCGGGAGGCCGAGCAGCCGCTCGGCGATGATGTCGCGCTGGATCTCGTTGGTGCCGGCGTAGATGGGCCCGGCGAGGGAGAAGGTGTGGCCCTCGGCCCAGCCTCCGTGCGCGGGCGCGTCCGCGGCCCCGTCGGACAGCTCGCCCAGCGGTCCGAGCAGATCGAGGGCGGTCTCGTGGAGCGCGATGTCCAGCTCGGACCAGAAGACCTTGTTGAGACTGGACTCGGCGCCGATCGAACCCCCGGCGGCGATGCGCGAGACGCCCGCGTAGGCGAACAGCCGGTAGGCGCGGGCCTTGACGACCGCGTCGGCGACCCGGTCGCGCAGGGCGGTGTCGGACGGGTCGGCGGTCTCCCGCCACAGCCCGGTGAGCCGCTCGGCGGCGGCCGTGAACCGGCCCGGGCTGCGCAGGGTGAGCCCCCGCTCGTTGCCCGCGGTGCTCATCGCGACCCGCCAGCCCTGCCCCGGCGCGCCGATCACGTCCTCGTCGGGCACGAACACGTCGTCGAGGAAGAGCTCCGCGAAGGCGGGCTTGCCGTCGAGCCGCCCGATGGGCCGTACGGTCACCCCGTCGGCGTCGAGCGGGAACATCAGGTACGTCAGGCCCTGGTGCGGCTTCGCGGCGTCGGGGTCGCTGCGGAACAGGCCGAAGGCGCGGTCGGCGAAGGCCGCCCGGGACGACCAGGTCTTCTGGCCGCGCAGGAGCCAGCCGCCGTCGGTCCGCACGGCCGTGGACCGCAGCGAGGCGAGGTCGGAGCCGGACTCGGGCTCGGACCAGGCCTGGGCCCAGATGACCTCGCCGCTCGCCATGGACGGCAGGACGCGGGCGCGCTGCTCGTCGGTGCCGTGCTCGAAGAGGGTGGGGGCGAGGAGGTTGATGCCGTTCTGGCTGACCCGGCCGGGGGCGCCGGCCGCGAAGTACTCCTCCTCGAAGATCAGCCACCGGAGGAGGGAGGCGCCCCGGCCGCCGTACTCCTCGGGCCAGGAGACCACCGACCAGCGGTCGGCGGACAGGGTCCCCTCCCACTCCCGGTGGGCGGCGAAGCCCTCCTCCGTCTCCAGGGAGGGCAGGGGGGTGTGGGGCACGTGGGCGGTGAGCCAGGCGCGGGCCTCGGCCCGGAAGGCGTCCTCCGCCGCGGTGAAGTCGAGGTCCATCAGGCTCCAGCCGCCTTCATCGAGCGTATGTCCATGCCGCCGAGCGCGTCGGGGGCGGTCTCGGCGTTGTGCGCGTGCGCGAGGTGGTGCAGGCCGAAGACCGAGTCCATGCCGGTGTGCAGGCCCTGGAGGTCCTCGGCCTGGTTGACGGCGCGCTTGGTCAGGGCCAGGCCCATGCGGGGCATCTCGGCGATGCGGTTCGCCAACTCCAAGGTCCTCTCCCTGAGTTCCCCGGTCGGCACGACCCGGTTGACCATGCCGACCTCGTAGGCGCGCCGGGCGTCCATGCGGTCGCCGGTGTAGAGGAACTCCTTGGCGATGCGCGGGGGCATCACCCACGGGTGGGCGAAGTACTCGACGCCGGGGATGCCCATGCGGACCACCGGGTCGGCGAAGAACGCGTCCTCGGAGGCCACGATGAGGTCGCACACCCAGGCGAGCATCAGGCCGCCCGCGACGCAGGCGCCCTGCACCGAGGCGATCACGGGCTTGGGCAGTTCGCGCCAGCGTCGGCACATGCCCAGGTAGACCTCGGACTCACGGGCGAAGCGGCTCTCCGCGCCCTGCTTGTCCGAGTGGTCCCACCAGAGCCCGGCCCGCCGGTCGAACGGCAGATGGGCGTCCCGCTCGGGGGTGCCGATGTCGTGGCCGGCGGAGAAGTGCCTCCCCGCTCCGGCGAGCACGACGACCTTCACCTCGTCGTCGTCGGCCGCGCGGTAGAAGGCGCGGTCGAGGGCGTAGGTCATCGCGGAGTTCTGGGCGTTGCGGTAATCGGGCCGGTCCATCGTGACCACGGCCACCGGGCCGAGGCGTTCGTAGCGGACCGGGCCCGTGGATGCGGTGCGGGCAGCGGACATCCGCCCTCCTTCCCTAACAAGTGTTTGGTAGGTTAACGTACGGCCATGAGCAACGTCGAGGAGTTCCGCAGAGAGGTCCGCGGCTGGCTGAGCGCCAACCTCACGGGCGAGTTCGCCGCCCTGCGCGGGCGCGGCGGCCCCGGACGGGAACACGAGGCGCACGCCGAACGCCTCGCCTGGGAGCGGCACATGGCCGCCGCCGGGTGGACCTGCGTCGGCTGGCCCAAGGAGTACGGCGGACGGGGCGCGAGCCTCGAACAGCAGGTCGCCTTCCACGAGGAGTACGCCCTCGCCGACGCCCCCGCCCGCGTCAGCCACATCGGCGAGCAGCTCCTGGGACCCACCCTCATCGCCTTCGGCACCCCCGAACAGCGGGAGCGCTTCCTCCCGAAGATCGTCAGCGTCGAGGAGCAGTGGTGCCAGGGCTACTCGGAGCCGGACGCCGGCTCGGACCTGGCCAACGTACGCACCCGCGCCGAGCGGGACGGCGACGACTGGGTGGTCACCGGGCAGAAGGTGTGGACCTCACTCGCGCACGAGGCCGACTGGTGCTTCGTCGTCGCCCGCACCGAACCCGGCTCCACCCGCCACCACGGCCTGTCCTATCTGCTCGTCCCCCTGGACCAGCCCGGCGTCGAGATCAGGCCGATCGTCCAGCTCACCGGGACCTCCGAGTTCAACGAGGTCTTCTTCGACGGGGCCCGTACCCACGCCTCCCACGTCGTCGGCGCCCCCGGCGACGGCTGGCGGATCGCCATGGCCACCCTCGGCTTCGAGCGGGGCGTGTCCACCCTCGGCCAGCAGGTCGGCTTCCGCCGCGAGCTGGAAGCCCTCGTCGAACTGGCCAAGCGCAACGGCGCCGCCGCCGACCCGCTGATCCGCGACCGCATCGCCCGCGCCTGGATCGGCCTGGAGACCATCCGGTTCAACGCCCTGCGCATGCTCGACGGCGTCGCCGCCGGAGCACCGGGACCCGAGGCCTCCATCGGGAAGATCTTCTGGGCCACCTGGCACCGCGAGCTCGGCGAACTCGCCATGGACGTCTGCGGAGCCGGGGGAATGCTGGCCGACGGCGAGCCGTACGACCTCACCGACTGGCAGCGGCTCTACCTCTTCTCCCGCTCCGACACCATCTACGCCGGCTCCAACGAGATCCAGCGGAACATCATCGCCGAGCGCGTCCTCGGCCTGCCCAAGGAGGTCCGCCCATGACCGGCACCCCACCCCCCTACGTGCCGGGCCACGGTCTGCTCGCCGGCCGCGACGCCGTCGTCACCGCCGCCGCGGGCGCCGGCATCGGCGGCGCCACCGCCCGACGCCTCCTGGAGGAAGGCGCACGCGTGGTCGTCTCCGACGCCCACGCCCGCCGGCTCAAGGAGTCCGAGGCCGAACTCGCCGCCGAGTTCGGCGCGGACCGCGTCGCCGCCCTGCCCTGCGACGTCACCGACGAGACCCAGGTCGCCGCCCTGTTCGACCTCGCCGTCGAGCGCCACGGACGCCTCGACATCGTCGTCAACAACGCCGGCCTCGGCGGCACCGCCGACCTCGTCGACATGGCCGACGAACAGTGGGACAAGGTCCTCGACGTCACCCTCAACGGCACCTTCCGCTGCACCCGCGCCGCACTGCGCCGCATGAAGGAAGCGGGCGCCGGGGGAGTCGTCGTCAACAACGCCTCCGTGATCGGCTGGCGCGCCCAGAAGGGACAGGCCCACTACGCCGCCGCCAAGGCCGGCGTCATGGCCCTCACCCGCTGCGCCGCCCTGGAGGCCGCCGAGTACGGGGTACGGGTCAACGCCGTCTCCCCGAGCCTGGCCATGCACCCGCACCTGGTGAAGGTGACCACCCCCGAACTCCTCGAAGAACTGACCTCCCGCGAGGCCTTCGGCCGCTACGCGGAGCCGTGGGAGGTGGCCAACGTCATCGTCTTCCTGGCCAGCGGCTACTCCTCGTACCTGACGGGCGAGGTCCTCTCCGTCAGCAGTCAGCACCCGTGAGACCGGCGCCCGAGCGGCGCCGCGAGATCCTGGACACGGCGGCCGAGGTCTTCGCCGCGCAGGGGTACGACGCCACCACCGTCCGCCGCATCGCCGACGCGGCCGGCCTGCTCGCCGGCAGCCTCTACTACCACTTCGACTCCAAGGAGTCGATGCTCGACGAGATCCTCGCGTCCTTCCTGCGCGAGCTGTGGGGCAGATACGACGCCGTGCTCGCCGCCGGCCTCGACCCCCGGCAGACCATCGAGGCCCTCGTCACCGAGTCCTTCCGCGAGATCGACCGGCACCGCGCCGCCGTCGCCATCTTCCAGAAGGAGTCCCGGCACCTCCAGGAACTGCCGCGCTTCGGCTACCTGGCCGACGCGCAGCACCGATTCGAGGAGGCCTGGCTCGGGACCCTGGAGCGCGGCGTCGCCGCCGGGGTCTTCCGCGCCGACCTCGACGTCCGCCTCACCTACCGCTTCGTGCGCGACACCGTCTGGGTCGCCGCGTCCTGGTACCGGCCGGGCGGACAGCACAGCCCGGAGGAGATCGCCCGCCAGTACCTGTCCATGGTCCTGGAGGGCATCGCCTTCATCACCCGTACATGACATGACATCGTGGACAGAGAAGAAGGAGCCGTCATGGCCGAGGCATACATCGTCGAAGCGGTACGCACCCCGGTCGGCCGGCGGAACGGCGGCCTTTCCGCCGTCCACCCGGCCGACCTCGGAGCCCATGTTCTCAAGGCGCTCATGGAGCGCTCGGGCGCCGACCCGGCCGCCGTCGAGGACGTCGTCTTCGGCTGCCTGGACACCGTCGGCCCGCAGGCCGGCGACATAGCCCGCACCGCCTGGCTGGCCGCCGGACTGCCCGAGGAGGTGCCCGGCACGACCGTGGACCGGCAGTGCGGCTCCTCCCAGCAGGCCCTGCACTTTGCCGCACAGGGCGTCCTGTCCGGCACCCAGGACCTGGTGGTCGCCGGCGGCGTGCAGAACATGTCGATGATCCCCATCGCCTTCGCCAGCCGCCAGGCCGCCGACCCGCTCGGCCTCACCGAGGGCCCGTACATCGGCTCCGAGGGCTGGCGCGCCCGCTACGGCGACCAGCCGGTCAACCAGTTCCACGGCGCCGAGCTCATCGCCGCCAAGTGGGACATCTCCCGCCGGGACATGGAGGAGTTCGCCCTGCGCTCGCACCAGCGGGCCGCCCGCGCCATCGACGAGGGCCGCTTCGACCGCGAGATCGTCCCGTACGGGGACGTCACCACCGACGAGGGCCCGCGCCGCGACACCACCCTGGAGAAGATGGCCGGCCTGAAGCCGCTGGTCGAGGGCGGCCGGCTGACCGCCGCGGTCTCCTCGCAGGTCTCCGACGGCGCCTCGGCGATGCTGATCGCCTCGGAGCGCGCCGTACGCGAACACGGACTGACGCCGCGCGCCCGGGTCCACCACCTGTCCGTCCGGGGCGAGGACCCGATCCGCATGCTGTCCGCCCCGATCCCGGCGACGGCGTACGCGCTGAAGAAGGCCGGGATGACGCTCGACGACATCGACCTGGTGGAGATCAACGAGGCCTTCGCCTCGGTCGTCCTCGCCTGGCTGAAGGAGACCGGCGCCGACCCGGAGAAGGTCAACGTCAACGGCGGCGCCATCGCCCTCGGCCACCCCCTCGGCGCGACCGGCACCAAGCTGACCACCACCCTGCTCCACGAACTGGAGCGCACCGGGGGCCGGTACGGCCTCCAGACCATGTGTGAGGGCGGCGGTCAGGCGAACGTGACGATCATCGAGCGTCTGTGACGTTCCCGAACTCGGAGCCGAAGAGCTTCTGCCACACCGCGTGATCGGTGCGGGGACCGCCGGGGGTCTCCGCACCGTACTCGGCGATCTCGGCGTCGATGTCCAGCGGGAGGGTGGGCGAGGTCATCGCCGACAGCTCCTTGGCCACCGCGTGGTCGGGGACCAGCCAGCACACCTCGAACTCGATGCCGTCCGGGTCGCGGCCGTACAGGGCCTTGGTGGAGGCGTGGTTGCTCGCCCCGGTCAGGGCCCCGGCCTCGGCGAGCCGGGTCCGCATCCGGCGCAGCTCCGCCAGCGTGTCCACCTCCCAGGCCAGGTGGTACAGGCCGACCCGCCCGGTGCGCTGCCCGGAGCCCGGGCCGGGGGACTGGAACAGGCCGAGGTCGTGGTCGTTGGCGGAGCCCGCCGCCTGGAGGAAGGCCGCCCCGGGGAACGCCTGCGGCAGCGGCCGGAATTCGAGGACGTCGCGGTAGAAGGCGAGGCTGCGCTCCAGGTCGGAGACGAAGAGGACGGCGTGGTTCAGCCGCTGGATCGGCATGGCGGTTCCGTTCGGGGTAGGTGCGGGGCAGATCAGGGGGAACACGTGTCCGCCGGGGTGAAGGTACCCCGGCGGACACGTTCGTGCGGGTGACGGGTCAGTCCACGGCGGGCAGGGCGCGGAGCGCGGCCTGCGCCTCGGCCATCAGGCGGTCGACGAGCTCGGCGCAGGACGGCAGGTCGTCGATCAGGCCGGCGACCTGCCCGGAGGCCATCACGCCCAGATCGGTACGGCCCTCGACCATGGACGCCTTGAGCAGCATCGGGGTGTTGGCCGCCAGCAGGATCTGGCTCCACGTCAGGTCCTTGCCGTGCTTCATCGCCAGGCCGTCACGGACCATCTGCGGCCAGCTCATGCCGGACTCGCGACGGAAGGCCGACGCGTGCCGGACCGCGCGAAGGAGCGAGGAGGCCCGGCCCGAGCGTTCGAGGGCGTCGACCAGCTCCGTACGCAGCATCCGGTGCGGCAGTCCGTCCACCTTCGTGGTGACGGTGACGTCCGTGACCGCCGCGGCGAGGTAGCGGGCCTTCACCGCGTCGGGGACCGTGCTGTCGGAGGTGAGCAGGAAGCGCGTGCCCATGGCGATCCCGGCGGCGCCGTAGGCGAGGGCCGCGACCAGGCCGCGCCCGTCGTGGAAGCCGCCGGCCGCGACGACCGGGATGTCCACGGCGTCCACGACCTGCGGCAGCAGGACGGTGGTGGCGACGCTGCCGGTGTGGCCGCCGCCCTCCCCGCCCTGCACGATCACCGCGTCGGCGCCCCAGGCCGCGACCTTCTCGGCGTGCCGCCTGGCCCCGATGGAGGGGATCACGACGACGCCCGCGTCCTTGAGCCGCGCGATCAGCTCGCGGGACGGCGCGAGCGCGAAGGAGGCGACCTTCACGCCCTCGTCGATGATGATCCGCACGCGCTCGGCGGCGTCCCCGGCGTCCGCGCGCAGGTTCACGCCGAAGGGCGCATCCGTACGGGACTTGACCTCGCGCACCGCGGAGCGGAGCTGGTCGACGGTCATCGTCGCCGAGGCCAGGATCCCGAGCGCCCCGGCGTTGGCGGTGGCCGAGACCAGGCGGGGACCGGCCACCCACCCCATGCCGGTCTGCACGACCGGGTGGCGCACCCCGACGAGTTCGGTGAGCCGGGTGCCGATCGTGACGTCGCTCATGAGGGGACCTCCCGGTCGCGCAGCCCCTTCGGGTCGATCTCCTCGCGGATCAGCCGCAGTTCCTCGGCGGTGGGCTCACGGGTGTACGGCACCTCGTCGGGCACGGTCAGCGCGAAGCCGGTCGCCGCCAGGACCTCCTCGACCGTCACGCCGGGGTGCAGCGAACGCAGCCGCATGGTGCGGTCCGGGGTCTCGAAGTCGAAGACGCCGAGGTCGCTGATGACGTCCGGGAGGCGGTGGTAGCGGGTCGCGGAGGGGCCGGCCGCGGCCGCCCGGTCGTAGCCGACGCCGGAGACCATGTCGACCCGCTCGACGAAGACGCGCGTCGAGTGCTTGGGGACCCAGTAACTGGTCGGGTTGTTCAGGGTGTTGACCGGCGCGCCGCGCACGCCGAGGAGCTGGCGCTTCGGCCGCGCCCAGTCGCCGATGCAGCTGATGTTCTGGTTGCCGTACCGGTCGAGCTGGCTCGCGCCCATCATCACGTGCCGGCGCCCGGTGGCGACCATGGCCAGGTGCTGCCGGTACGGCAGCCAGCCCTCCACCACCCCCGGCGCGGCGCCGACCGCCGGCACGTCGGCGATGAGCAGCGCCTCCCCGTCGGTCAGCAGCAGGTCGGGGGAGAAGGTGAGCTTCGCGAGCCGGGCGCCGATCATCGGGACGGTGCCCATCGGGCTGGCCAGGACCTCGCCCGCGCTCCGCCAGGCCTCGGCGCAGGCGACGACGCAGTACTCGGCCCGCGTCGCGTTCGTCAGGGTGCCGCTCACGCTTCCTCCTTCTGGAACGCCGCGACCGCGGCCTGGTAGGCGTCCTCGTCCCCGGACAGGAACCGGGCGGTGAACTCCCGCCAGGCCTCCGGGTCCCGGGCCGCCTTGACGTAGGCGCGCTGGAAGGCCTCGTCCCGGTCGTAGTCCGGGGCGCAGGAGGTGAAGTGCGCGCCGTTCGGGGTCTCCACGACACCGTCGACGAACGCGCGCTTGAGCAGCAGCGACTGCGGTCCCGCGTCCTTGAGCAGCTCCGGGGTCTCCACGATCCGCTCGCAGGAGACGTACGCGGCGTCGGCGGCCTCGCAGAACAGGTCGTCGAAGTACGGGTCGGGGCCCAGGTACTGGCCGTTGCCGTGCACGTCGGCACGGTTGAGGTGGACGAGCGCGGCGTCCAGGTGCAGGGCGGGGACGGCGACGAGCTCCTCGCGGTCGTCGTACGGGGAGGTGACCGTCCGCAGCGAGGGGTTGACGGTCATCACGTCCGAGGCGAGCCCTGCCCGGATCGGCATGAAGGGCAGCCGGTGCACGGCGGCGGTCAGGCCCCACATCACCATGGCCTCGTCCAGCTCCACCAGCTCGAAGTCACCGCGCTGCCGGGCCGCGCCGAAGTGCGGCTCCAGGGGGACGGAGTCGAGCGTGGCGAAGGCCGCGACCAGCTTGCGTATCTTCCCGGCCGCGGCGAGCAGCCCGACGTCCGGGCCGCCGTACGAGACCACGGTCAGGTCGGTGAGGTCGGAGCGCAGCAGCGCCCGTACGAGGGCCATCGGCTTGCGCCGCGAGCCCCAGCCGCCGATGCCGATCGTCATCCCGCTGCGGAGCCGGCCCACGACCTCCTCGGCGGTCATCGTCTTGTCCCTGCTCACGACTGCTGCTCCTTTCCGGTGTCCACGGTGTCGTTCTTGCCGAAGGTGTCGCGGACCCGGTCGGCCACGCCGCTGAGGTTGGCCTCGAAGGTGAAGCCCTGCTCGAAGCGGTAGCTGCGGTGGACGTCCACCGGGTCGATGCCGTTGATCGCGGCCTTGGCCAGCCGGATCAGCTGCCCGTCCTTGGCGGCGATCTCCCGCGCGAGTTCGAGCGCCGCGTCGAGCAGCCGCTCGCGCGGGACGACCCGCCAGACCGAGCCGTGCCGGTGCAGCTCCTCGGCGGTGACCGTGCGCGAGGTGTAGTACAGCGCCCGCATCAGCTGCTGCGGGACCAGCCGGGCCAGGTGCGTGGCCGCGCCGAGCGCGCCCCGGTCCAGCTCGGGCAGGCCGAAGGTCGCGTCCTCGGAGGCGACGATCGCGTCGGCGTTGCCGACCAGGCCGATGCCGCCGCCGAGACAGAAGCCGTGCACGGCGGCGACCACCGGCACCTCGCAGTCGTAGACGGCGGCGAAGGCCTCGTAACAGCCGCGGTTGGCGCCCAGGAGGGCGTCGTGCCCGGCCGTGCGCTGGATCTCCTTGATGTCGACGCCGGCGTTGAAGCCGCGGCCCTCCGCGGTGAGGACGACGCAGCGCACCTCGGGATCGGCCCCTGCGGCGCGGACCGCGGCGGCGAGGTCGTACCAGCCCTGGACGGGGAGGGCGTTGACCGGGGGGAAGTCGACGGTGACGACGGCGATGCCCTTGTCGCCCTTGTCCGGGGCGGAGGTGGAGACACCCATGAGCAGATCAGCTACCTTTCCACCAAACGTTTGTTAGGTGGAAGATAGCAGCGGTTCGCGCGCTGCGGGAGGTGTCCCTTGCCAGTCACCATCGATCTGTCGGGATCCGTCGCCGTCGTCACCGGCGGCACACGGGGCGTCGGCGCCGGAATCGCCCGCGCTCTGCTCGAAGCGGGCGCGGAGGTCGTGACCTGCGCGCGACGCGCCCCCGAGAAGCCCGTCGAGGCGGCCGGGCGCACGGCCCGCTTCCTCCCCGTCGACCTGCGCGACCCGGCCGCCGTCGCCGGCTTCTTCGACCGGGTGCGCGACGACCACGGAAGGCTGGACGTCCTGGTCAACAACGCGGGGGGAACCCCGTTCCGGATGCTCGACGAGGGGAGCGCCGAGCAACAGGCCCGCGTCCTCGAACTGAACCTCGTCGCCCCGCTGACCGCCTCCCTCGCCGCGTACGAGGTGATGCGCCATCAGCCCGGCGGCGGGACCATCATCATGATCGGCAGCGTCAGCGGCACCCGCCCCTCACCGGGCAGCGCGGCCTACGGAGCCGCCAAGGCGGGCCTGGACAACCTCGCCCGCTCCATGGCGGTGGAATGGGCACCGCTGGTACGGGTCAACACGCTCGTCCCCGGCATGGTGCGCACCGAACTCTCCCACCTGCACTACGGGGACGAGGACGGCATCGCCTCCGTCGGCCGCACCGTGCCCCTCGGCCGGCTCGCCGAGCCCGCCGACATCGGCGACGCCTGCGTCTTCCTCGCCTCCGACCGGGCCGCGTACATCAGCGGCGCCAGCCTGCTCGTCCACGGGGCCGGGGAACGCCCGGCCTTCCTGGACGCGGCGACGGTCAACCACTGAACCCACCCATCCCTCTTCGAAAGGCACCCACCATGACCGGACTGTGCAACGGACGCGTCGTCGTCGTCACCGGGGCGGGCCGCGGGCTCGGCCGCGCGCACGCGCTCGCCTTCGCCGCCGAGGGCGCCAAGGTCGTCGTCAACGACCTCGGCGTCGGCCTCGACGGCACCGGAGGCGGGGCGGGGCCCGCCCAGCAGGTCGTCGACGAGATCGTCGCCTCGGGCGGCGAGGCGGTCGCCCACGGCGGCGACATCGCGACGACGGACGGCGCGGCCTCACTCGTCACCACGGCGCTCGACGCCTTCGGCCGCCTCGACACCCTCGTCAACAACGCCGGCTTCCTGCGCGACCGCATGCTCGTCAACCTCGACGAGGACGACTGGGACGCCGTCATGCGCGTCCACCTCAAGGGCCACTTCCTGCCGCTGAAGCACGCGGCGGCGTACTGGCGGGCGGAGGCCAAGGCGGGCCGTACGCCCGACGCCCGCGTGATCAACACTAGCTCGGGTGCCGGCCTCCTCGGCAGCGTCGGCCAGGGCAACTACGCGGCCGCCAAGGCCGGGATCGTCGGCCTCACCCTCGTGGCCGCGGCCGAGATGTCCCGCTACGGCGTCCAGGTCAACGCGATCGCGCCGGCGGCCCGGACGCGGATGACGGAGCAGACCTTCGCGGAGACGATGGCCGCGCCGGGGGGAGACGCCTTCGACGCCATGGCCCCGGAGAACGTCTCCCCCCTCGTCGTCTGGCTGGGCTCGGCGGCCTCGGCGGGGGTCACGGGGCGTGTCTTCGAGGCGGAGGCGGGCCGGATCACGGTGATGGAGGGCTGGCGCCCGGGCCCGACGGCGGACAAGGGGGCCCGCTGGACCCCGACGGAGGCGGGCGAAACGACCCTGAAGCTCCTGGCGGCCTCGGAACCCCCGCACCCGGTGTACGGGGCCCACTGACGCCCCCGCGCCCGGCGAGACAACGCCCCCACGGACCCGGACCCGCGCCGGGCGTCGCCCCCGCCCGCGCGGGGCCCGCGCCCTCTGAGCGTCGCCCCGCCCCGTGCGGGCCCGCGCCGTGCTGGACGGCGCCCCGCCTCGCCCGTGGGCCCGCGCCTGGCTGGGCGTTGCCCACCCCCGTGTGGGCAATCGTCCCGCTGGGGCGGGACGGGTGGGCACACGGGACGGCGCCCCCGGCCGGGCCTAGGCGTTCCGCGCCTGGACCCGCACCTCAGCGGCGCCGCACGACGTGGTGCGGGTTCGGGCGCGGGAGCCTCGGGCGCCGGCAGGGCGCGGGTCCGTTGTGCCCACCCGTTCCGCCCCAGCGGAACGACTGCCCACAACGGGGGCGGCACGAGGCGCCCACAACGGGGACGGCGCCGGCCGGGCGGGTGGGCACCGCCCCAGCGGAACGATCGCCCACAACGGCGGGGCGCCGCCCACAACGGCGGGGGCGCAGCCCGCAGCGGGTGGCGGGCGCAGGCCCACGACGCGGGCCCGGCGGGACCGAGGCCCATGGCGCGGGGCCCGGTGGGGTTTCCCGCTCAGCGGGAGCGGGCGCTCCCCGGCCGCCGCGCCCCCGGCCTAGCCTCGCCGGACAGCCCCAACCGCCCGCAGGAGGGACCCGCCATGCTCACGGACCGCCAGAGACAAGAGGCGGCCGAGCTGCTCCGCTCCGCCGAACAGCACGTCGCACCGATCGCCCCGCTGACCGAGGCGTTCCCCGGCATCGACACCGAGGACGCGTACGAGATCCAGCTCCTCAACATCCGCCACCGCCTCGCGGCCGGCGCGGCGGTGCGCGGTCACAAGGTGGGCCTGTCGTCCCCGGTGATGCAGCGGATGATGGGCGTCGACGAACCGGACTACGGCCATCTGCTCCACGACATGGAGCTCCACCAGGACGTCCCGGTCCGTGCCGCCCGCTACTGCCGACCGCGCGTCGAGGTCGAGGTCGGTTTCGTCCTCGGCGACGACCTGCCGGGCGAGACCTGCACCCCGGCGGACGTCCTCGCCGCCACCGAACGCGTCGTGCCCGCCCTGGAGTTGATCGACAGCAGGATCCGCGACTGGCGGATCACCATCGCCGACACCATCGCGGACAACGCCTCCTCCGCCGGATACGTCATCGGCGAGGGCCGGGATCCCCGCGAGCTCGACCTCAAGGCGATCGACGCCCGGTTGAGCAGCGGTGGTGAGCTGCTCGCCGAGGGGCGCAGCGACGCCGTGCTCGGCGATCCGGTCCTCTCCGTCGCCTGGCTGGCCCGTACCGTCGCCCGCTTCGGCGTGCCCCTGAAGAAGGGGCACGTGGTGCTGCCCGGTTCCTGCACCCGGGCCGTCGACGTGGCGGCCGGGGGCACCTTCACCGCCGAGTTCGCCGGCCTTGGCTCCGTCTCCCTCTCGTTCATCTGAGGTGATCATGACCATCAAGACAAAGGCGACCGCCGCCATCGTCGGATCCGGCAACATCGGCACCGACCTGCTGTACAAGCTGCAGCGCTCCGCGTACGTCGAACCCCGCTGGATGATCGGCGTCGACCCCGACAGCGAGGGCCTCGCCCGCGCCGCCCGGGCCGGCCTGGAGGCCAGTCACGAAGGCGTCGACTGGCTGCTCGCCCAGGACGAGAAGCCCGACATCGTCTTCGAGGCCACCAGCGCCTACGTCCACCGGGCCAACGCCCCCCGCTACGCCGAACTCGGCATCAAGGCCGTCGACCTGACGCCGGCGGCCGTCGGCCCCGCCGTCGTACCGCCCGCCAACCTCCGCGAGCACCTGGACCAGCCGAACGTCAACATGATCACCTGCGGTGGACAGGCCACCATCCCCATGGTGTACGCGGTCTCCCGCGTCGTCCCCGTCCCGTACGCGGAGATCGTCGCCTCGGTGGCCTCCGTCTCGGCCGGCCCCGGAACCCGGGCGAACATCGACGAGTTCACCCGCACCACCTCGCGCGGCATCGAGACCATCGGCGGCGCCGAGCGCGGCAAGGCCATCATCATCCTCAACCCGGCCGAGCCGCCCGTCATCATGCGCGACACCGTCTTCTGCGCCATCCCCGAGGACGCCGACCGGGACGCCATCGCCCTCTCCGTCAAGGAGATCGCCGAGCAGGTCGCCTCGTACGTCCCCGGATACCGGCTGCGCGCCGAACCGCAGTTCGACGACCCCAGCCCTTCGAGCGGCGGGATGGCCCGCGTCGCGATCTTCCTGGAGGTGGAGGGCGCCGGCGACTACCTGCCGCCCTACGCCGGAAACCTCGACATCATGACCGCCGCCGCCACCAAGGTCGGCGAGGAGTTCGCCAAGGCGATCCTCGCCGTCGGCGCGTAAGGAGCACCCCGCATGCCCTACTCGGACACCCTCGACATCCGGATCACCGACTCCTCGCTGCGCGACGGCTCCCACGCCAAGCGCCACCAGTTCACCGCCGACGACGTACGGTCGATCGTCGCCGCCCTCGACGGCGCCGGCGTCCCGGTGATCGAGGTGACGCACGGCGACGGACTCGGCGGATCCTCGTTCAACTACGGGTTCTCCAGGACCCCCGAGCAAGAGCTGATCAAGGTCGCCGTCGAGACCGCGCGCTCGGCGAGGATCGCCTTCCTCATGCTCCCCGGACTCGGCGTCAAGGACGACATCCGGGCCGCCCACGGCAACGGCGCGAGCATCTGCCGCATCGCCACCCACTGCACCGAGGCCGACATCGCCGACCAGCACTTCGGACTCGCCCGCGAGATGGGCCTGGAGACCGTCGGCTTCCTGATGATGGCCCACTCCACGACCCCCGAGAAGCTGGCGCGCCAGGGCCGCGTCATGGCCGATGCGGGCTGCCAGTGCGTGTACGTCGTCGACTCGGCCGGCGCCATGGTCATGGACGACGTCACCGCCCGCGTCGAGGCCCTCGTCGCCGAGCTCGGCGACGACGCCCAGGTCGGCTTCCACGGCCACGAGAACCTGGCCCTCGGCACCGGCAACTCCATCGCCGCCGTCAAGGCCGGAGCCCTCCAGATCGACGGCTCCACCCGCCGGCTCGGCGCCGGAGCGGGCAACACCGCCGTCGAGGCCCTCGTCGCGGTCTGCGCCAAGATGGGCATCCGCACCGGCATCGACGTACTGAAGATCATCGACGCGGCCGAGGACGTCGTCCGCCCCGTCATGGACGACGAGTGCCGGCTCGACCGGCTCGCCCTCCTCATGGGCCACGCCGGCGTCTACTCCAGCTTCCTCAAGCACGCCTACCGGCAGGCCGAGCGCTACGGCGTCTCCGGCGCCGAGATCCTCCTGCGCGCGGGCGAACGCCGCCTGGTCGGCGGCCAGGAGGACCAGCTCATCGACATCGCCGTCGAACTCGCCGCGCAGAACTGAACCGACACACATCAGGAGGGACGAGATGACTGCTCTCAACGACGAGGTCCGGGTCATCGACGCGGGCAGGCCGCCGACGCGGTTCGCCCGGGGCTGGCACTGCCTTGGCCTCGCCGACGCCTTCAAGGACGGAAAGCCGCACGAGATCGAGGCCTTCGGCACCAAGCTGGTGGTTTTCCAGGGCCAGGACGACGGACAGCTGCACGTCCTCAACGCCTACTGTCCCCACATGGGCGGCAACCTCGCCCAGGGCACCGTCAAGGGCGACGCCGTCGCCTGTCCCTTCCACGACTGGCGCTGGTCGGGCGACGGCCGCTGCGCCGGCATCCCGTACGCCCGCCGCGTCCCGCCCCGCGCCAGGACCCGCGCCTGGATCTCGCTGGAGCGCAACAAGCAGCTCTTCGTCTGGAACGACCCCGAGGGCAACCCCCCGCCCCCCGAGGTGACCGTCCCCGAGATCGCGGGCATCCACGGCCCGGAAGCCGACCAGTGGAGCGACTGGACCTGGAAGACCCTCCGGGTCGAGGGCGCCAACTGCCGCGAGATCGTCGACAACGTCGTGGACATGGCGCACTTCTACTACGTCCACTACGCGTTCCCCGAGTACTTCAAGAACGTCTTCGACGGCCACGTCGCCACCCAGTACATGGAGAGCAGCCCCCGCGGGGACATGGAACTGGGCACCCTCAGCTCCGGCCGCCTGCGCTCCGACGCCTCCTACTTCGGCCCCTCCTACATGATCGACCACCTCTACAGCGACGTCGGCGGCGGCGCGGAGATGGAGATCGTCCTCATCAACTGCCACTACCCGATCGACGAGAACAGCTTCCTGCTCCAGTACGGGGCGATCGTGAAGCGGCTGCCCGGGATGACGGACGAGCAGGCCGCCGAGGCCGCACGGCTCACCGCCGAGGGAGCCACCGTCGGCTTCGAGCAGGACGTGGAGATCTGGCAGAACAAGACCCGGATCGACAACCCCCTGCTCACCGAGGAGGACGGCCCCGTCTACCAACTGCGGCGTTGGTACGAGCAGTTCTACGTCGACGTCGCCGACGTCAAGGACGAGATGACCCGCCGCTTCGAGTTCGAGATCGACACGCAGCGCGCCAACGCGGCATGGCGCGCCGAGGTCGAGGAGAACCTGGCGCGCCGCGCGGCGGAGACGGAAACCGGAGCCTGACATGCAAGCGGTGGAGTGCGCGGCCTGCGGCAACCAGGTCCTGTGCGAGAAGTTCAGCATCGCCCACACCTCCGTGCAGTGGACGGCCGACGCGGCCGTCGTCTGCACGGAGTTCGGCGAACGGGTCGGCCGGGGCGGGAACACCGCCCGGATGCGGACCTGCGGGGCCCTGCGGGCGAGCATCGACCGTGCGGTCGAGGACGGCACCCTGACGGTCAGCACCCTGGAGCCGGTCGGCCCGGAGTCCGGCACCCGGGAGTACGACATGGCAGGCACCGCGACCACGGAGGCCGGCGATGCCTGAGCCCACGACCAGCCCTCGCACCCACCGGTTGCGCGTCGTCGAGGTCATCGCAGAGACGGCCGACGCGCACTCCCTGGTGCTCCAGGCACCACCGGAGAGCGCGGACCGCTTCACGTACCGCCCCGGGCAGTTCCTCACCCTGAAGCTGCCCGGCGCGGATGGTCACCCCGCGGCCCGCTGCTACTCCCTCGCCAGCTCGCCCCACACCGGCGAGCCGATGAAGATCACCGTCAAGCGGGTCGCCGGCGGGTACGGCTCCAACTGGGTCTGCGACCGGCTCGCGGCAGGCGACGAGCTGGAAGTGCTGCCCCCGGCCGGCACCTTCACCCCCGACTCCCTCGACGGCGACCTGCTGCTCGTCGCCGGAGGGAGCGGCATCACCCCCGTCCTGTCGATCGCCAAATCGGCGCTGGCCGGAGGCCGGGGCCGGGTGGTGCTGCTGTACGCCAACCGCGACGAGTCCTCGGTCATCTTCCGCGACGAGCTGCGGGAGCTGACCGAGGACCACCCGGACCGGCTCCTCGTGATCCACTGGCTGGAGTCGCTCCAGGGCCTGCCCGCCGCGGAACTGCTGGCCGCCGCGCTCGCGCCGTACGCCGACCGCGAGGCCTTCGTCTGCGGCCCGCAGCCGCTCATGGACGCCGTCGAGCAGGCCCTGCGCCCGCTCGGCACGCCCGGCGACCGCATCCACCGGGAACGCTTCTTCTCGTTGAGCGCGGACGTCTTCGACGCCCCCACGGTGCCACACAGCACGGAGACCGAGGGCGCCGGCACGGCCGAGGTCGAGCTCGACGGCGAGACCCACACCGTCGCCTGGCCGGCGGCGACCCCCCTGCTCGACGTCCTCCTGGCCGCGGGCGTGGACGCCCCGTACTCCTGCCGGGAGGGCGCCTGCAGCGCCTGCACCTGCCGGGTCGTGACGGGCGAGGTCAAGATGCTCCGCAACGACGTCCTGGACGACCAGGACGTCGCCGAGGGATACGTCCTGGCCTGCCAGGCCCTCCCGCTCACCGACCGGGTCGAGATCACCTATTCCTGAGGAGGGGACCGCCATGTCCCGAACCTGTCTGGTCACCGGAGCGGCCTCCGGCATCGGCGAGGCCACCGCCGCCCTGCTGCGGAAGCAGGGTCACACCGTCATCGGCGCCGACCTCACCGAGGGCGACATCCGCGCCGACCTGTCCACGGCCGAGGGCCGGGCCGAACTCGTCGCCCGGGCCCGCGAGCTGACCGGCGGCCGTCTCGACGCCGTCGTCTCCTGCGCGGGAGTCGCCCACTTCGACCCCCTCACGATCAGGGTCAACCACTTCGGCGCCGTGGCCACGCTCGACGGTCTGCGTCCGCTCCTCGCGGCCGGCACCGATCCGCGGGCCGTGGTCGTCGGCTCCATCGACTCCGTCCACCCCACCGACCCCGCGATCGTGGACGCCGCGCTCGCCGGGGACGAGACGGCGGCGGTGGCCGCCTCGCGCGCGGCCGTCGACCGCGGCGAGGGGCACCTCGTCTACTCCTCCTCCAAGGCGGCGATCTCCCGCTGGGTCCGCCGCGCCGCACCCACCGACGCGTGGGCCGGGGCGGGCGTCCCGCTCAACGCGGTGGCCCCCGGCGTGGTCGTCACGCCCCTGACCCGGCCGATGCTCGACGACCCGGAGATGCGGGGGCTCGTGGAGCAGAGCGTGCCGATGCCGCTGCACGGACACGCCCGCCCCGAGCAGCTGGCCCCGCTGATCGCGTGGCTGGCCTCGCCCGAGAACGCCCTCGTGACCGGGCAGGTCGTCTTCGCCGACGGGGGAGCCGACGCGCTCCTGCGCGGCGACCGCACCTGGTGACGACCCGTACCAGGACACCAGGACAAGAGAACGAGGGGCACCCGCACGGGTGCCCCTCCCTGTATCCCCTTGCCGTACCCCTACCGAGGAGACGCCCGTGAATCCCCGTACGCTCGAACGCTCCGCCGTCCTCCCGGCCGCCCCCGACGCCGTGTGGGCGGTCGTCGGAGACTTCGGCGCCCTTGCCGACTGGCACCCCCACGTGCCGCCGTCCGCCCTGGAGGACGGCGGCGACCCTGCCGCCCCCGGCACCGTCCGGGTCTTCGCGGTCGACGGCGTGACCGTCGCCCGGGAGCGTCTGCTCGACCGCGACGAGGCCGCCCGCTCGTACCGCTACGCCCTCCTCGACCCCGTCATGCTCCCGGTGGACGACTACGTGGCGACGCTCGCCGTGCGTTCGCACCCCGACGGTGCCGAGGTCCGGTGGTCCGCCGCCTACCGGAGCGCGGACGACGTCGTCGCCCAGGTGGAGGCGGTCTTCGGGGACGGCACCTACGGCACAGGGCTCGCCGCCCTGCGGGCGCGCTTCACATCCACTCGCTGAACCGCAGCCAGGCCATCATGTTGTCCATCGAGGGCTGCGGCAGCGCCTCGGCGGCCCCCGCACCGGCCGACCGGTCCCGCTTCTCCGACTGCCGTCCGGGACCGAACATCGACTGCCACACCGACCGCGCGCAGCCGCGTACGGCCGGGGCGAGCCGTTCCATCTCCCGGTGGACGCCGTGGCCGCTCACCGAGATCGCGGCGATGGCCCGGCCGGCGCCGCGCAGCGGAGCGGCCACGCAGAAGACCCCGCGGTACCCCTCCTCGTGGTCGAAGGCCACGCCGCGCTCCCGCGTCATCGCCAGCTCACGCCGGAAGGACTCGGGGCGGGTGAGGGTGCGCGGGGTACGCGGCCGCAGCCCGTCCCGTATCACCTGCTCCACCGGCCCCGCGTCCCCGAAGGCCAGGATCGCCTTGCCCGAGGCCGTGCAGTACGCCGGCTGCCGCCCGCCCATGCGCGAGGGCACGACGGAGTCGTCCGAGCCGCCGATCCGCTCCAGATAGACCACCTCGGAGCCGTCGAGCACGGTGAGGTGCACCAGATGGCCGGTGGACTCGTGCAGCGCGTGCAGATGGGGCAGCGCCGCCCGCCGGAGCCGGTTGTGGTGCGAGGCCATGGCGCCGAGCTCCAGCATGCCCATGCCCAGCCGGTAGTCGCGGCCCTCGCGCTCCAGCCAGCGCAGCTGCACCAGCTGGTCGAGGATGCGGTGCGCGGAGGAGCGGCGGATGCCCGAGCGCTGCACGACCTCGGTGAGTGTCAGCCGGGGCCCCGCGCTCTCGAAGGCGCTCAGCACCTTCGCCGCCTTCTCCAGCAGGGACAGCGGCGCCATCCCGGCCTCGACAGCCTCGACAGCACTGGTCGTCATCGGCACCTCCCACACGGACAGCCCAGCCGATCGACCCCTGGCTGGGTCCGTAATCTCCGGTATTGCGTGGAGATTGCCAGAGGATGACAGCGCTGTGAAGAGGGAGTTCCGTCTCGGAACAGTAACGCGTAGGTTCCCTGTCGTCACGGCACGACGAGACCGGAATGCAAGAGGTGCGCCCATGCGCGAAGAGGACGTTCTCGCGGCGGTACGCGCCCTCGCCCCCGCCCTGCGCGAGCGCGCGACCGAGGCGGAGGAGCTGCGCCGGGTCCCCGACGCCTCCGTGAAGGAGCTGACGGAGGCCGGTTTCTTCCGGCTGCTCCAGCCAGGGGCGTACGGCGGACTCGCCGCCGACCCGGCCGTCTTCTACGCCGCCGTGCACGAGATCGCCAAGGCCTGCGGCTCGACCGGCTGGGCGGCGGCCGTCCTCGGTGTCCACCCCTGGTACGTGGCCCAGTTCGACCCGCGGGCCCAGGAGGAGGTCTGGGGCGCGGACGGATCCACCCGGATCTGCTCCTCCCACGCCCCCACCGGCGAGGTCACCACCGTCGACGGCGGCTTCCGGCTCTCCGGCCGCTGGCACTTCTCGGCCGGCTGCGACCACGCCCGGTGGGCGCTGCTCGGCGGCCTCGTCACCGACGCCGAGGGCCGGCCGGTGGACATGCTGACCTTCCTGGTGCCGTACGCCGACTACCGCGTCGACGCGGTCTGGGACACGGTCGGGCTGCGCGGCAGCGGCAGCAACGACGTCGTCGTCGAGGACGCCTTCGTCCCCGCCCACCGGGCGCTCGGCTACGGCCCGGTGACCACGCTGAGCTGCCCCGGGCAGGAGGTCCACCCGGAGCCGCTCTACCGGCTGCCGTACGCGGCCGTCTTCACCACCACCATCTCCACCGCGATGGTCGGCATCGCCGAGGGCGCCCACGAGGACCAGGTCGACGCGGCCCGCGAGCGCCTGAAGGCCCCGCAGGGCCGACGGGCCGCCGAGGACCCCTTCGCCCAGGCGCGCATCGCCCGCGCCGCCGGCGAGATCGACGCCGCCCGGCTCCAGCTCCACCGCAACATGACCGAGCTGTACGCGCTCGCGCGCGACGGCGCCCCGATCCCCAGGGAACTGCGCGCCCGCACCCGCCGCGACCAGGCCCTCGCCACCGAACGCGCCATCACGGCCGTGGACCTGCTCATGGAGAACGCCGGCCGCGGACCGCTCCACGTGGGCGACGACGTCCTCCAGCGCGCCTGGCGCGACCTGCACACCGGCCGCGGCCAGGCCGCCAACGACGTCGACCGGGCGCTCGTCCTCTACGCCCAGGACGCCCTCGGCATGGACGTCCACGACCCCATGCTCTGACCCGCGGGGAACCCTCCCGCACGAGGGTTCCCGCTCAGTGGGAGCAGCGCATTTCGCTGCCGTACGGCACGCCGTACGGTCCTGGCATTCCCCCACCACGACCCGAAAGGGGATGCCCCCATGGCCGATGACGTCCTGGCAGCGATCCGTGACCTCGCCCCCGCCCTGCGCGACCGCGCGGCCGAGGCCGAGACGCTGCGCCGGGTGCCCGACACCTCCGTCAAGGAACTGGAGGACACCGGCTTCTTCCAGCTGCTCCAGCCCAAGGCCTTCGGAGGTCGCGCGGCCGACCCGGTGGTCTTCTACTCGGCGGTCAAGGAGATCGCCAAGGCATGCGGATCGACCGGCTGGGTCGCCTCCGTGGTCGGCGTCCACCCCTGGCACGTCGCCCTGTTCGACCCCCGCGCCCAGCAGGAGGTGTGGGGCCAGGACCCCAAGACCCGCATCGCCTCCTCGTACGCCCCCACCGGCAAGGCCACCGCCGCCGACGGCGGCTTCCGGCTCTCCGGCCGGTGGCACTTCTCCTCCGGCTGCGACCACGCCCGCTGGGCGCTCCTCGGCTGCCTCGTCACCGACGGCGAGGGCAACCCGGTCGACATGCGCACCTTCCTGATCCCCAGGTCCGACTACCGCGTCGACGACGTCTGGGACACCGTCGGCCTGCGCGGCACCGGCAGCAACGACGTCGTCGTCGAGGACGTCTTCGTCCCCGACCACCGCGCCCTGAGCTTCGGCCCCGTCACCGCCCTGAGCGTGCCCGGACACGAGGTCAACCCCGAGCCGCTGTACCGGCTGCCGTACGCCGGCGTGTTCACCACCACCATCTCCACCCCGATCGTCGGCATCGCCGAGGGCGCCTTCGAGTCGTACGCCGAGGCCACCCGGCAGCGGTTCCGCGTCTCGTACGGGCAGAAGGTCGCCGAGGACCCCTTCGCGCAGGTCCGCATCGCCCGCGCCGCCAGCGACATCGACGCGAGCTGGCTGCAACTGACCCGCAACATCGGCGAGATGTACGCCCTCGCCGAGCGCGGCGAGGAGATCCCGATGGAGCTGCGCACCCGCACCCGCCGCGACCAGGTGCTCGCCACCGAACGCTCCGTCGCGGCCGTCGACCTGCTGATGGAGAACTCCGGCGGCAGCGCCATGCGCACCGGCCCCGGGCTCGTCCAGCGCGCCTGGCGCGACGCCCACACCGGCCGCGGCCACGCCGCGAACGACCCCGAGCGGGCCCTGGTCATGTACGGGCAGGCCGCGCTCGGCATCGACATCCAAGACACCATGGCCTGAGAGGCGTTGACGATGGCAGAGCTCAGCTACGAGTCGACCTCCCGCACCGTCAAGGCGGCCGGGCTCACCCTCCACTACCACGAGGCCGCACCCGCCGACCGGGCCGCCGAGGCACCCGTCGTGATCATGCTCCACGGCGGCGGGCCCGGCGCCTCCGCCTGGAGCAACTTCGGCCGCAACCTCCCCGTGTTCGCCGAGCACTTCCGCACGCTCCTCGTCGACCAGCCCTGCTTCGGCCGCTCCGACAAGCCGGAGCTCGACAAGGACTACTTCAGCTACAGCGCGGACGCCGTCGCCGCCCTCATGGACGAACTCGGCATCGAGCGGGCGCACTTCATCGGCAACTCCCTCGGCGGTGGCACCGCCGTCCGCATCGCCCTGAACCACCCGGACAAGGTCGGCAAGCTCCTCCTGATGGGCCCCGGCGGGGTCTCGGTCAACCTCTTCGCCCCCGACCCGACCGAGGGCATCAAGCGGCTCTTCGAGTTCAACTCCGCACCCGAGCCGGCCAAGGAGCAACTGCGCGCCTTCCTCGGCGTCATGGCGTACGACCAGTCGATCGTCACCGACGAGCTCGTCGAGGAACGCTGGGCCTCGGCCACCGACCCCGACACCCGGCTCGGCAGCGCCCGGATGGGCGCCTCCTTCGCCAACCCCGCCTGGGCCGAGGCCACGATGCTCTGGCGCGAGGCCCACCGCATCACCCAGCCGGTGCTGCTCACCTGGGGCCGCGAGGACCGCGTCAACCCCCTCGACGGCGCCCTCGTCGCCCTCAAGACCATCCCCGACGCGCGTCTGCACGTCTTCCCGCACTGCGGCCACTGGGCGCAGACCGAGCAGGCCGACGAGTTCAACCGCCTCGCCGTCGACTTCTTCACCCACTGACCCCGCTGAACCTTCTGAACTTTCTGACACCTTCCACAGAAGAGGTGCACACCATGGACATCCGTGCTCTCGGATACCTCCGCCTGGAGACCACCACCCTGGACGAGTGGCGCCGCTACGCGCTCGACGTCCTCGGCATGGTGGAGGCGACCGGCACCACCGAGGACACCCTCTGCCTCCGCCTGGACGACCGCGCCTACCGCATCGTCATCCAGGCCGGCGAGAGCGACCGGCTCCTCGCGGCCGGCTGGGAGGTGGCGAACTCCGCCGCACTCGCCCGCGCCGCCGAGGAGCTGGAGGCCGCCGGCGTCGCCGTCAAGGCCGCCGACCCCGCCGAACTCGCCGAGCGCCGCGTCCAGGGCCTCATCCACGTCACGGACCCCGGCGGCAACCCGCTGGAGATCTACTGGGGCCAGGCCCAGGACCACACCGCGCTCGGCACCCCGTACGGCAACCGCTTCGTCACCGGGACCCCCGCAGGGGAGGACTTCGGCCTCGGCCACGTCGTGCTCCCGGTGCCGGACATCGAGGCCGCGCTCGACTTCTACGAGAACCTGCTCGGCTTCCAGCTGCGCGACTCGATGAAGCTGCCGCCGCAGGCCGTCCCGACCGCCACCGAGCAGCGGGACTTCCACTGGATGCACTTCCTGAGCCCCAACCGCCGCCACCACAGCCTCGGCCTCTACCCCGGCGCCCTGCCCCCCGGCATCGTGCACTTCATGGTGGAGCTGGAGACCCTCGACGACGTGGGCCGCGGTCTCGACCGCATGCAGGCCGCGGGCATCCCCATCGCGTCCAGCCTCGGCCGCCACACCAACGACCGCATGGTGTCCTTCTACGCCCAGGCCCCCGGCGGCTTCCAGGTCGAGTACGGCTGGGACGGCCTCGTCGTCGACCCCGCCACCTGGGTCGCGAAGGAGATCACCGCCGACAGCTTCTGGGGCCACCGGTGGAACGGCTGATCCCGCCGTCCGAGTTCCGGGACGTCCTCGGCCGCTTCGCCAGCGGCATCACGGTCGTGGCGACGCTCGACGCCGACACCCTGGAACCGGTCGGATTCGCCTGCCAGTCCTTCGCCTCGCTCTCCCTCGACCCCCCGCTGGTCATGCTGGCCGTCGGCAAGAACTCCACCAGCTGGCCGAGGATCGAGCGGTCGGGCCGCTTCTGCGTCAACATCCTGGCCGAGGACCAGCAGGCCACCTGCGCCGCCCTCGGCCGCAGCGGCCCCGACAAGTTCGCCGGGGTGCCCTGGAGCACCGGCGAGCACGGCACCGTGCGCATCGACGGAGCCCTCGCCCACGTGGAGTGCGAGCTGGACGCCGTGTACGAGGCCGGGGACCACCACTTGGTCACGGCACAGGTGGTGGCGCTCGACGCCGGCGAGGACGGCCGGCCGCTGCTGTTCTTCCGCAGCCGCTACGCCGTGGGCGCGTTCTGATGCCCCTCGACGTCGAGAAGGCGCTCTCCGCGCCGCCGGTGCGCACCGAGGTCGGGTGGGACGAGCGCGACGTACGGCTCTACCACCTGGCGCTCGGCGCCGGCGTCCCCGAGACCGACCCGCGCGAACTGCGTTACGCGTACGAGGGACACGAGCGGGGCCTCCAGGTCCTGCCCACCTTCGGCGTCGTCGCGGGCGGCACCGGCGGTGTCGGCTTCCAGGTCTTCGACCTGCCGGGCGTCGACATCGACCTGGCGAAGGTGCTGCACGGCGGCCAGGAGATCACCGTGCACCGCCCGCTGCCCGCCGCCGCACGGGCGACCGCGGTCACCCGGGCCGTGGCCGTGCACGACAAGGGCAAGGCCGCCGTCATCGTCCAGGAGTCCACCCTCATCGGCGAGGACGACGAGCCGCTGATCACCCAGCGGAACCAGATCTTCGTCCACGGGGAGGGCGGCTTCGGCGGCGACCGCGGTCCCTCCGAGCGCCTCCCCGCACCCGACCGGGAACCCGATCTGGTGGCCGAGGTCCCGACGCTCCGTCAGCAGGCCCTGCTCTACCGGCTCACCGGGGACTGGAACCCGCTGCACGCCGACCCGGCCACCGCCCGCCGCGCGGGCCACGACCGCCCCATCCTGCACGGACTCTGCTCCTTCGGGATGGCGGTCAAGGCGGTCACCGACCGGCTGCTCGACGGCGACGCGAGCGCGGTCACCGGCTGCCGCACCCGCTTCGCCGGGGTCTTCTTCCCCGGCGAGACCCTGCGGCTGCGGGTCTGGAAGACCCCCGACGGCTACCGGCTGACGGCCACGGCCGCGGACCGCGAGGACGCGCCGGTCCTCACCGACGCGCGGATCACCGCGCGATGACCCGGCGGCCGGGGCGGAGGACGGCCCGCCCCGGCCGTCGACCCACCTGACACGACCAGGGAGAACCGCATGAACGACCAGTGGGACCACACGTACGACGTGGTGGTCGTCGGCTCCGGCGCCGCCGGCATGGCCGCGGCCATCACCGCCCGGCTGCGCGGCCTGACCGCCCTGGTGCTGGAGAAGACCGACGTCTACGGCGGCTCGACCGCCCTGTCCGGCGGCGCGATCTGGGTCCCGGACAACTTCCACCTGGACGAGGCCGGGCTCGGCGACACCCCCGAGAAGGCCCGCGCCTACCTGGACGCCACGGTCGGCGACCGGGTCACCGCCGAGCGCAAGGACGCCTACGTCACCCACGGACCGCGGATGGTACGGGAGTTCCACGATCGCACGGACGTGCGCTTCGTCTACACCCCCGGCTACTCCGACTACTACCCCGAGCGGCTCGGCGGCTACCCGCAGGGCCGCTCGATCGAACCGCAGGTCTTCGACTTCAAGAAGCTCGGCCCCGAGCAGCGCGCCACCATGCGCCGCGCCGGGCTGCCCACGTACGGCCTCACCATCACCTCCAAGGACTTCCGGCAGCTGAACATGGTGGCGCGCACCTGGGCCGGCCGCCGCACCGCGCTCAAGGTCGGTGCCCAGGCGGTCGGGGCGAAGCTCACCGGCAGGGAACCGCTCTCCCTCGGCGAGGCGCTGATCGCCCGCATGCGGCACTCGCTCGACGCCCTCGGCGCGGACCTGTGGCTCTCCGCCCCGATGACCGGCCTCGTCGAGGAGGACGGCCGGGTCACCGGCGTCCGGATCACCAGGAACGGCCGTGAGCTCACGGTCCGGGCGAAGGGCGGTGTCGTCCTCGCCTCCGGAGGCTTCTCCCACGACCAGCGGCTCCGCGAGAAGCACCTGCCGTCGCCCACCTCCACCGAGTGGAGCTCCGCCGCAGAGGGCCAGACCGGCGACGCCCTGGAGCCGGCCGCGGCCCTCGGCGCCGCCACCGACCTGATGGACAAGGTCTGGGGCGCGCCGTCGGTGGTGCCCCCCGAGGGGAAGCCGTTCTTCCTCGTCGCCGACCGCGGCGTTCCCGGCATGGTGATCGTCAACGCGGCGGGGGAGCGCTACGCCAACGAGGCCGCCCCGTACCACGAGTTCGTCGATGCCATGTACGCCAACGACAGGCCCGGGGCGAGCACCGTGCCGTCCTGGCTGATCCTCGACGCCACCTCCAGGGCCCGCTACATCTTCATGGGCCTGTTCCCGGGCCAGGCGTTCCCCAAGCCGTGGCTGGAGAGCGGCTTCATCAAGAAGGCCGCGACCGTCGAGGAGCTGGCCGCGCGCATCGACGTCGCCCCGGAGCGGCTTCGTGCCACCGTGGACCGGTTCAACGGCTTCGCCCGCGCGGGCCGTGACGAGGACTTCCACCGCGGCGACAGCGTCTACGACCGCTACTACGGCGACCCGACGCTGCCCAATCCCAACCTGGCGCCGCTCGAGAAGGGCCCGTACTACGCGATCCCCGTCCACCCGGGCGACATCGGCACCAAGGGCGGCCTGGTCACCGACGCCACGGCCCGCGTGCTGCGGGAGGACGGCAGCCCCGTCGACGGCCTGTACGCCTCCGGCAACGTCTCGTCCGCCGTCATGGGCGAGACCTACCCGGGCCCCGGCGCGACCATAGGCCCCGCCATGACCTTCAGCTGGCTCGCGGTCGACGACATCGCCCGTACGCGCTCCGCCGAGGCGCGGTGAGCGTCCCGGTGACGGATCTGCGGGGCCGGACGGTGATCATCACCGGCGGGGCGCGGGGGATCGGCGCGGAGGCCGGACGGGCGGCCGTCGAGGCGGGCGCCCGGGTCGTCCTCACCGACGTACGGGAGGAGGAGGGGCGGGCCGCGGCCGAGCAGCTCGGCGGCCACGCCCGCTTCCTCCGCCACGACGTCACCTCCGAGGAGGACTGGCGCGAGGTCGTCGACTTCACGGTCGACGCCTTCGGCCGGGTGGACGGCCTGGTCAACAACGCCGGGATCTCCGGCGGTTCGCACCTCCTGGAGGAGCAGACGGCCGAGGCGTTCCGGCAGGTCCTCGACATCAACCTCACCGGCGTCTTCCTCGGCATGCGGGCCGTGATCCCGGCTATGCGGGAGAACGGCGGCGGCTCCATCGTCAACATCTCCTCCGCCGCCGGCCTCATGGGCCTGGCCAGGACCGCCGGTTACGGCGCGGCCAAGTGGGGCGTGCGCGGGCTCACCAAGCTCGGCGCGGTCGAACTCGGAGCCGACCGGATCCGCGTCAACTCCGTACACCCTGGCATGATCCACACCCCGATGACCGCGCACGTCGGTATCGAGCGGGGCGAGGGGAAGTACCCCGACACACCGATGGGCCGGGTCGGCGAGCCCCGGGAGATCGCGCGGGCGGTCGCCTTCCTGCTCTCGGACGCCGCCTCGTACGTCACCGGCGCCGAACTGGCCGTCGACGGCGGGTGGACGACCGGCCCGACCCTCCGACCCACCGAGGAACCGACCGAGGAACCGACCGAGGAACCGACCGAGGAGAACCGCTGATGCCCGTCGATCTGACAGGAAAGGTCGCGCTGGTCACCGGCGCGGCTCGCGGCATGGGCGAGGCCGAGGCCCGCCTGTTCGCCGCCCTCGGGGCGAAGGTCGTCCTCACCGACGTCCTGGAGGCGGAGGGAGAGGCGACGGCCGCCTCCCTCGGCGCCGCCGCCCGCTTCGTACGCCACGACGTGACCGACGAGCAGTCCTGGGCGGCCGCCGTGGCCGCCGCCCAGGACGCCTTCGGCCGGCTCGACGTCCTCGTCAACAACGCCGCGATCTACTCCGCCTCGCCCATCACCGAGGAGGACCCGGCCCGCCTGGAGGCGATCCTCCGCGTCAACCTGATCGGCCCCTTCCTCGGCATCCGCGCCGTCGCGGGGGCGATGCGGGAGAGCGGCGGCGGCTCCATCGTCAACATCTCCTCGCAGGCCGGCCTCCAGGGCATCTGGGGCCACGGCGCGTACGGAGCCGCGAAGTGGGGGCTGCGCGGTCTGACCAAGACGGCCGCGCTCGAACTCGGTCCGGACGGCATCCGGGTCAACTCCGTCCATCCGGGGGCCATCACCACCGCGATGACCGCCCACCTGGGCACCAAGGAACATCCCGCCGCGCCGCTCGGACGGGTGGGGGAGCCCGAGGAGGTCGCCCGTCTCGTCGCCTTCCTCGCCTCCGACGACTCCTCCTACCTCTCCGGCGCCGAACTCGCCGTCGACGGCGGCGCGTCGGCCGGCCGCATGCCGCTCCTCACCCCGAAAGGAACGGACGCGTGAACCAGACCCCGAAGGGAACCGACGAGTGAACCGACCCGACCCCGACGTCCAGGCCGTCATCGACCTGGCCACCGCCGGCTTCCCGCCGCTGGCGACGGAGATGACGGACATCGCCGAGGTGCGCGCCTTCTTCGCCGCCCGCCCCCGGCCCGCCGTCCCCCCGCCCCCCGTCGCCCGCGTGGCGGACGAGGACGCCGACGGCGTGCCCGTACGCGTCTACGACCCGGCCGTCCACGAGGCCGCCCCCGTGATCGTGTTCTGCCACGGGGGCGGCTTCGTCCTCTGCGACCTCGACAGCCACGACCCCTTCTGCCGCGCCCTCGCCCGCGCCACGGAGGCGATCGTCGTCTCCGTCGACTACCGCCGCGCCCCCGAACACCCCTTCCCCGCCGCCCCCGAGGACGCCTACACGGCCCTCCTCTGGGCGGCGAGGACCTTCCCGGGCCGCCGGATCGCCGTCGCCGGGGACAGCGCGGGCGCCAACCTCGCCACCGTCCTCACCCTGCTCTCCCGCGACCGGGGCGGCCCCGAGATCGCCTGCCAGGCGCTGTACTACCCGATGCTCGACCCCACCCGCTCCCGCCCCTCGCACCGCGAGAACGCCCGGGGCTACTTCCTCACCGCCGACCACCTGCGCTGGTACTGGGACGGCTACCTGCAGAACCCCGTGGACCGCACCAGCCCCTACGCGGCCCCGCTCGCCGGCGCCGACCTGTCCGGACTCCCGCCGGCCCAGCTCGTCACCGCCGGCTTCGACCCGCTCCGGGACGACGGCCTGGCGTACGCGGAAGCCCTGACCGCCGCGGGGGTCCCGGTGCAGGCCCGCCACCACGCCGGGATGTTCCACGGCTTCCTCTCCATGGCGGGCGCCCTGCCCGCGGCCGCCGAGGCCCGCGAGACCGCCTTCGCCGCCCTGCGCGAGGCCCTTGCCGCGCGCTGACCGACGCGTACGCGCGCCTGCGCCCCGCCCCTCACCCGATCGGGTGAGGGGCGGGGCGCTTTGCGGGGCGGCGCCGGCCTCAGCCGCGTATCAGCTCGAACCCCTTGTACCCCGAGGCCGCGACGTCCGTGATGATCTCCCCGTACACCCCGAAGCCACCGATGAACGGCATGAACACCCGCGGCTTGCCCGGGATGTTGGCCCCCAGGTACCAGGAGTTCGCCGCCGGGAACAGCGTCGCCGCCGCCCGGTCGCGGCACTGCGCGACCCACTGCTCGACGGCCTCCGCGCTCGCCTCGATCGCGCGGTAGCCGTGCTCGTCCAGATGGCGCAGGCAGTCGGCGAGCCAGTCGCCGTGCTGCTCGGCGCAGAGCACGACGTTGGCCATGACGGACGGGCTGCCGGCGCTCGTGAGGTTGAACAGGTTCGGGAAGCCGTCGACGCCCAGGCCCAGATAGGTGCGAGGACCCCCGCTCCAGACCTCCTTCAGGGGCCGGCCGCCCCGCCCCCGGACGTCCACCCGGTCGATCGCGCCGGTCATCGCGTCGAAACCGGTCGCGAACACGATCGCGTCGAGCTCCACCCGGGTGCCGTCGGCAAGCACGATCCCGGCGGCGTCGATCCGCTCGATCGGGTTCTCCCGCAGGCTCACGAGACGCACGTCGTCGCGGTTGAACGTCTCGTAGTAGTGCGAGTCGGTGACGATCCGCTTGGTGCCGATCGGATGGTCCGTGGGGACGAGGAGGTCGGCGGTGGCCGGGTCCTCGATGAGGGCGCGGACCTTCTCCTCCCAGAACGCGCGCGCCTCCTCGTTCGCCGCGAGGTCGGTCAGCTGGTCGGGGAAGGTCTTCGAGTACAGGACGCCGCCCAGCTCCCAGCGCTCCTCGAACGCGGCCCGCCGCTCCTCGGCGGACACCTCGAACGTCGCCGACGGGTGCGCCGCGTGGGGCGAGCCGCCGCCGCTGAGCCGCGAAAGCCGCCGCCGCTCGGCGTAGCCGGCCTTCTGCCGGCGGCGCGTCTCCTCGTCCAGGGGCCTGTTGCCCGCCGGGATGCTGAAGTTGGCGCTGCGCTGGAAGACGGTCAGGTGCGCCGCCTGCTCGGCGATCAGCGGGATGGCCTGGATGCCGGAGGAGCCGGTGCCGATCACACCGACGCGCAGCCCGCCGAAGTCCACGCCCTCGTGCGGCCAGGCGCCGGTGTGGTACGTGGCTCCCGCGAACTCCCCGGCCCCCGGGATGTCCGGCATGTGGGTGCTGGAGAGGCAGCCGACGGCGAACACGCAGAACCGGGCCGACACCACCTCGCCGCCGTCCGTGCGGACCGTCCAGCGCAGCGTCTCCTCGTCCAGCTCGGCCGAGGTCACCGAGGTGGAGAAGGTGTAGCTGCGGCGCAGGTCGAAGCGGTCGGCGACATGGCGCAGATAGCGGATGATCTCCGGCTGGGCGGCGTACTTCTCGCTCCAGTCCCACTCCTGCTGCAGCTCCTCGTCGAAGGAGTACGAGTAGTCCACGGACTCCACGTCGCAGCGGGCGCCGGGGTAGCGGTTCCAGTACCAGACGCCGCCCACGTCGTCCCCGCGCTCGAAGCCGCGCACGCTGAAGCCGAGACCGCGCAGCCTGTGCACGGCGTACAGACCGGTGACGCCCGCGCCGATGACGACGACATCGACGGCATCGACGGACTGGATCTTGCTGTCGTTCACGTTCGTACTCTCCTCATCGGGTGGTGGTCCCCGCCGACCGCCTCAGCGCCTTCTTGTCGACCTTGCCCGCCGCGTTGTGCGGCAGGGCCGGGAGGGCGTGGAAGGCGCGCGGGACCTTGAAGTTGGCCAGTCGCTCGCGCGTGTACGAGGTCAGCTCGGCCGCGTCGATCGGAGCGCCGGACGCCGGCACGCAGTACGCGACGCCGACCTCCCCGAGCCGTGCGTCGGGCGCGCCGACGACCGCCGCGTCCAGGACGGCCGGGTGGCCGCGCAGCACCTGCTCCACCTCCGCCGGGTACACGTTGAACCCGCCCACGACGAACATGTCCTTCAGCCGGTCGGTGATCCGCAGGAAGCCGCGCTCGTCGAGCACCCCGACGTCCCCGGTGTGCAGCCAGCCGTCCGCGTCGACGGCCCGGGCGGTGGCCTCGGGGTCGTCGAGGTAGCCGTGCATCACGTGGTAACCGCGGGTGAGGATCTCGCCGGGCTCCCCGGGCGGGGCGTCGACGCGCAGCTCCGTGCCCTCCAGGGCCGTTCCGGAGGTGCGGGCCAGGGTCTCCGGGGACTCGTGCGGCGGGCAGATCGCGACCACGCCCGATGACTCGGTGAGACCGTACGCGGTGTTGACGCTCCGCGCGCCGAGGGACGTCCTGATCTCCTCGATGAGCGCGGTGGGGATGTTCGCCGCGCCCGTGACCGCCATCCGCATCGCGCTCAGGTCGTACGCCGCGCGCTCGGGATGGTGGATGAGAGAGGTGAAGACCGTGGGCGCGCCGGTCAGGACGGAGATCCGCTCGTCCTGCATCCGGGCGAGGACGGCATCGGCGTCGAAGACCCGCTCCGGGACGATCGTGGCCCCGTGCAGGAGGCAGGCGAGGACGCCGGCCTTGTAGCCGAAGGTGTGGAAGAACGGGTTGACGAGCAGATAGCGGTCGCCGCGCCGGAGGGTCACCGTACGGGCCCAGGCGTCGTACACGCGCAGGTTCTGGCCGTGGGTGGTGGGCACGCCCTTGGGGCGGCCGGTGGTGCCGGAGGTGAAGAGGACGTCGGCGGTGTCGTCGGGGCGCACGGCGGCGGTACGGGCGAGCCGGTCCTCTCCGGTCACCCGGTCCGCGCCCGCGAGGAAGTCCGACCAGTCCGCGGAGTGCAGGGTCACCGTCCGCTCCAGGAGCGGGAGTTCCTCCCCCGAGGCCGCGAGCAGCGCCCGGTAGTCCGTACCCAGGAAGTCGTGCTCGGTGAAAAGGAGACGGGTGCGGGAGCGGCGCAGGATGTCGGCGGCCTCGGCCGCCTTGTAGCGGGTGTTCACCGGGACGAGGACCCCGCCGGCCGCCACCGCGCCGAGCGCGGCCACCACCCAGCGGGCGCTGTTGGGCGCCCACACGGCGACCGGGTCACCCGGGCGCACCCCTTGCGCGATCACCGCGCGCGCCACCCGGTCGACCCGGTCGCGCAACTCCGCGAACGTCCAGCGCTCCTCGCCGAAGACGAGGGCCTCCTCATCCCCGTACCGCTCGGCGGCCCAGTCCGCGAGCCCGGCGATGGTCTGCGCGCCCCTCATGATCTGTCACGTCCTCCCTGCTGTCCCGCCCCCCGGCGGGGCGCGGGCGGTGGAACCACAGCGGAGGGGAGCCTGTCAGGGAGGGGGGTCCCGGCGCAGGGGCCGGTTCCCGCTCACCGGGAAGGTGGCGGGACTTCTTCTGACGCCGGGACTTCTTCCGGCGCCGGGACCTCTTCCGGCGAAGCGGCAGGAAAGCGGTCAGCGCGTGATCAGACCGGGTACGACCTTCGCCAGCTGCTCGAAGGACAGGACGCCCTCCCGTACGAGGACCGGGACGTCGCCGGTGAGGTCGACGATCGACGACGACACCGGTCCGGCGGTCCGGCCGCCGTCGAGGTACACCGACACGGAGTCCCCGAGCATCCCGAGGGCCGCGTCGCAGTCCTCCGGCGAGGGCCGGTCGGTGAGGTTCGCGCTGGAGACGGCCATCGGACCGGCCGCGGCGAGCAGGTCGAGGGCGAGGGGATGATCGGGCATCCGCACGGCCACCGTGCCGCCGGTCTCGCCCAGGTCCCAGGAGAGCGAAGGCCGGTGGCGGAGCACCAGCGTCAGACCGCCCGGCCAGAACGCCTCGATGAGGGCCTCGGCCGTCTCCGGCAGGTCCGCGACCAGGTCGTCGAGCGCGTCCCGCGAGCCGACGAGCACGGGGGAGGGCTTGTGGCGGCCCCGCCCCTTCGCGGCGAGGAGACCGGCGACGGCCCGCGGATCGAAGGCGTCGGCGCCGACACCGTAGACGGTGTCCGTCGGGAGGACGACGAGCCGCCCCTGTCCGAGCGCCGCCACCGCCGCGTCGATGCCGGCCCGGCGGGCCGAGGGATCCGAGCAGTCGAATCGCTGTGTCATGAGGTCGTGCACTCCGTGTTCTCGACGCCGTGGGAGGTGACAAGCCGGGCGCTGCCCTCGGCGAGCTGGTAGGCCAGGCCCACGACGGCCACTTCGCCCGTCCGCACCTGCTCGGACAGGACGCGGGAACGGTCCATGAGCAACTGCGCCGTGTGCCTTATGTGTTCGTCGATGATGTCGCAGTCCTCCGTCAGACCGGCGGCGCGGGCCGCCAGGATGCTCGGCGTCACCCGCTCCACCACGTCCCGTACGAATCCGGCCGCCGGCAGTCCGTCCTCCACCGCGGTCCGGGCCGCGGCGACGGCGCCGCACGAGTCGTGCCCCAGGACGACGACGAGCCGGCAGCCGAGCACGCTCGTGGCGTACTCGACGCTGCCCAGCACCTCGGCCCCGAGGACATGGCCCGCGGTCCGTACGACGAACAGGTCGCCGAGCCCCTGGTCGAAGATGATCTCGGCCGCGAGGCGCGAGTCGGAGCAGCCGAGGATGACCGCGAACGGCTCCTGTCCGGGGGCGAGCTGCGCACGACGTGCGGCGTCCTGATTGGGGTGGTCGGGGGTTCCGGCGACGAAACGCGCGTTGCCGGCGAGCATGGCGTCGAGAGCGACCGAGGGAGAGGTTCGAGGCATGCCACCCACTGTAACGAGCCATTCTCGGCCCGTCCCCGGCCGGTCCCGTCCCCGGCCGGGGACGGAGCCGGTCGGGGACGGGCCGCCGGACCGGGCGTCAGACGACCGACAGGACGATCTTTCCGGTCGTACGGCCCCGCTCGCCGAGCTCGTGGGCCTTCGCGGCCTCGGACAGGGGCAGGACGGCGTCGACGACCGGGCGCAGCGCGCCGCTCTCCACCAGGGCGGCGATCTCGCGCAGGCCCAGGTGGTCGGGCTCGACCAGGACCCATGCGGCCCGCACGCCCTCGGGCGCGGCGGGCACGTCGTCCGGGCCGGGAAGGGTGATGAGCCGGCCCCCGGCCCGCAGCACCTTCAGGGAACGCTCGGCCGTCTCGCCGCCGAGGCCGTCGAGGACGACGTCGACGTCGGAGACGACGTCCTCGAACGGGGCCTCGCGGTAGTCGATCACCTCGTCCGCGCCGAGCTCCCGGAGCAGCTCGTGCTTGGCGGCACTGGCCGTGCCGATGACGTACGCGCCGCGGGCCTTGGCGATCTGGACGGCGAAGTGGCCCACGCCGCCGGCCGCGGCGTGCACGAGCACCCGCTCGCCGGGCCGTACGTCCGCCGCGTCGACCAGGGCCTGCCAGGCGGTCAGCGCGGCGAGCGGCAGGGCCGCGGCCTCCACGTGGGTGAGGGACTTCGGCTTCGGCGCGAGGTGGCGGGCCGGCGCCACGACGTACTCCGCGTATCCGCCCGCCTGCCGGGGGAACAGCGGCATCCCGAAGACCTCGTCGCCCGGGCGGAGGTTCCCGACGCCCGGCCCCACGGCCTCGACCGTGCCGGAGACGTCCCAGCCGAGGACCGGCAGCGGGCCCCATGCGATGAGGGCGCCGCTCGCGCGGGTCTTCCAGTCCACCGGGTTCACGCCGGCGGCGTGAACCCGCACGAGGACCTCGTTCAGGCCCGGCTCCGGGCGCTCCACCTCGCGCTCGACGAGCTTCTCGGGACCGCCCCACTGCTCCACGACCACCGCACGCATGCTCTCCGCCTCGTTCCTTCTCGGTCGGCTTCCGCCGGAACCCTTCCGGCGGCGACCCGTTCACGATCCCGTCCCGCGGCCCCTCACGGTGTTGGCCCTCCGGCCACTATGTGACAGGATTTGGCCATGACCGAGATGGCCCAGAACGAGCCGGTGCACCGCGTCGCGGTGCTCGCCCTGCCGGGAGTGCCGCCCTTCGAGCTCGGCATCCCCTCCCGCGTCTTCGGCAGCGTCCAGGACGCCGAGGGTCGCCCCCTGTACGAGGTCACCGTCTGCACCGCCGACGGCGCGCCCGTCCTGAGCGACGCGGGTTTCGTCGTCCAGCCGGCGGCGGGCCCCGAGGCGCTCGCCGCCGCCGACACCGTCGTCGTCCCGCCGACGCACGCCATGCCGGAGCTGGGGCGGGGCGGCCCGCTGCCGCCCGAGGTCGCCGGGGCCATCGCCGGGATCCGGCCCGGCACCCGACTGGTCTCCATATGCTCCGGGTCGTACGTGCTCGCCGCCGCAGGTCTGCTCGACGGCCGGCCGGCCACCACCCACTGGAACCTGGCCCCGGAGTTCCGGCAGGCGTATCCCGAGGTCAAGCTCGACGAGGAGGTGCTCTTCGTCGACGACGGCGACGTCCTCACCTCGGCCGGGGTGGCCGCCGGGGTCGACCTGTGCCTGCACATGATCCGCCGCGACCACGGTGCCGCGGCCGCCAACCGGGCGGCCCGCATGTGCGTCGTACCGCCGTGGCGGGACGGCGGGCAGGCCCAGTTCATCGACCGGCCCGTGCCCGAGCCGACCCTCGCCAGTACGACCGCGACGCGCGCCTGGGCCCTGGAGCACCTCGGGGAGCCGCTCACCCTCGGCCGGCTCGCCGAGCACGCCCGGATGAGCCTGCGGTCGTTCACCCGGCGGTTCCGGGACGAGGTCGGGATGACGCCCGTGCAGTGGCTCACGGCGCAGCGCCTGGAACTGGCCAAGCAGCTCCTGGAGACCACCGACCTCCCCATCGACCTCGTGGCGCACCGGGCGGGCATCGGCTCCGGCAACTCCCTGCGCGCGCACATGCGCACGGCCTTCGGCGTCTCGCCCGCCGCCTACCGGCGCGCGTTCGGCGCCTCCGACCCCGTCGGCGCGGCGCAGTGAGCGGTCGGACGGGCTTGACGGGCGAAGCCGGGGCGGGCGCTACGGGGTGAGCCAGCCGCGCAGGAGACGGCTCACGGCCGGCATCGCCACGTACGTCATCAGGACGTTGAAGACGCAGGCCACGACCGCGCTGCTGAGCAGCAGGGGGAGCGCGGTCAGGTGGGGCACGAGGAACAGGCTGCCGAGCACGGAGATCGGGTAGATCGCCAGGGTCGCGCTGATCGCCATCTTCCACCGGGGCGGTGCGGGGCGCGTCGAGCCCGGCTTGGCGAACCAGGTCTCCATGCCGGTGAGTTTGCGCCGCGCGATCTCGGTGTGGTGGTGTCCCTCGCAGTCGGCGAACCAGGCCGCCCGTTCGGGAGACTCCTGCCAGGTCCGGCAGGCCTCCGCGTCCCGGAACCGGTGCACGAGGAACCAGGGCGCGTCGCCGCCGGAGGAGCGGAAGAGGCCGTACCCCAGGTGGCCGGGGAAGGTGGCCGCCGTGTCGAGGATGCCCCGCGCCCACCGCTCGAAGGCGGCTTCGTGGCCGGGCTCCACCCGGCGGGCTATCAGGAGGGTCACCTCGCCGGTGTCGGCGGGGACGGTGGCGTGCTCAAGGCTGACCGCGGTCACACATACTCCTCGTGATCACGCCGCGCCCGCCCCCACTGTACGCGTTGTGGGCCGCGGGCCGAGGTCACCAGCCGAAGCGGCGGTCGACCACCGCGGCGAACTCCTCGAAGCTCAGGACGCGGTCGCCGTTCTGGTCGGCCTCGTCGAAGAGGGCCGCCGAGTCGTCGACGTCCCCGACTCCCCAGAAGGGGATCACGCCCTGCGCCGCCAGGGTGGGTCCCTTCTCCCGCAGCGCGCGGATGACCTCGGTACGGGTCAGCGTGCCGTCCTGGTCGAGGTCGAGCGCATCGAAGAGGATGCGGGCCTTGTCGCTCATCACGTGTCCTGTCGGGTGGGGCCGGGCGCGGGCGCGGCCGGCGCATCGTGTGGGGGAGGACGCGCCGACCGCCTCCGGGGTTGCGTCCCCGTACGGGCAGGCGGCGTTCAGCCCTCGGTGCCGCGCTCGGCCGCACCCGCCGCACGGCCGAGTGCGGCGAGGAGCAGTTGGAGTTCGGCCTCGACGAAGTCGGTGGCGGTGTCGGTGGCGGGGGACTCCTCGGGGGTGGACGCGGCCGGCTGGGCGAGGAAGACCGACCGGGCCGCGACGGTGCCGATCAGGACCAGGGTCAGGACGCCGATCTGTTCGGGCCCCATGCCCCGGATCGGCTCGCCGCGGCGAACGGCCTGGGCGATGAGGGCGTCCAGCTGCTCGCGGACCATCAGGTACACGTCGTCGTGGAGGATCTGGCGCAGCTCGGCGTCGTGCGCGGCCTGGCCCATCAGCGACAGCAGCGCGGGGCCGGTGGAGGCGCCCAGGATCCGCTGCTTGCGGACGAGGAACTCCCGGAGGTCGCCTTCGAGGGAGCCGGTGTCGATGCCGCCGAGTTCGTCCAGGGCGATGCGACGGGCCACGGCGCCGGCGAGCGCCTGCTTCGAGGGCCAGCGGCGGTAGAGGGAGGCGGTGGAGGCGCCGGCGCGCCGGGCCACGGCCGTGGTGGTGAAGGCGGCCCATCCCGACTCGTTCAGCACCTCGACCGCCGCGTCGATCAGAGCCGCGTCCACCCGCGGGTCCTTCGGTCGCCCTTTCAACGTGGTGTCGTCCCTGGTCGTCATGGACCGATTCTCTCGCATCGCGGCACGCGCCCTCCCCTCTCCGCTACAGTAAACGAAAAGCTTTCGTTTCGTATTGAGGTGTGTGACTCCATGCCCACGACGACACCCGGCAGGGTCCTCCCGACCGCCACCCGGATTCCCGAGGCGGTCGCCGGCGCCCGGCGCCTCTTCGCCTCCGGAGCGACCCGCCCGCTTCCCGCCCGCATCCGCTCCCTGCACGCGCTGCGCGCGATGGTCACCGAGAACGAGGCCGCGTTCGAGGCCGCCCTGTGGAGCGATCTCCACAAGGGCCGGGCGGAGGCGCAGTCGACCGAGATCGGCGTGGTCCTCGCCGAGCTCCAGCACACCCTGCGGCGGCTGCGGGGGTGGGCGCGACCGAAACGCGGGCCCGTTCCCGTGGCGCTGTGGCCGGCGCGGGCCCGGCTGGTGTCCGAGCCGCTCGGCGTGGTGCTGGTGATCTCCGCGTGGAACTACCCGGTGCAGGTCCTGCTCGCCCCGCTGGTCGGCGTGCTCGCCGCCGGGAACACGGCGGTGCTCAAGCCGAGCGAGCTGGCACCGGCGACCTCGGAGCTGATGGCCCGGCTCGTGCCCCGCTACTTCCCGGACGGCGTGGTGCGCGTCGTCGAGGGAGGAGTGCCGGAGACCACCGAACTCCTCGCGCAGAAGTTCGACCACATCGTGTTCACCGGAAGCGGGACGGTGGGCCGCATCGTGATGCGTGCGGCGGCCGAGCACCTGACGCCGGTCACCCTCGAGCTGGGCGGGAAGTCACCGGTGTGGTTCGACGACGACGCCCATCTGCACCAGGCGGCCCGCCGCCTGGCGTGGGCGAAGTTCACCAACGCCGGGCAGACCTGCGTCGCCCCGGACTACGTGATGACCACGCCGGACCGGGTCCCGGCGCTCGTCGCCGCGCTCGGGGCGGCGATCGAGGACATGTGGGGCGCCGACCCGCGCGCGGGCCGGGACTACGGCCGCATCGTCAACGAGCGCCAGTTCGACCGCCTCGTCGGCCTCCTCGACGGGGCGGACGTGGTCGTCGGCGGCGAGCACGACCGGGCGGAACGCTATTTCGCGCCCACGGTAGTGACCCTTCCCGTCGGCACGGGCGGCACGGGAATCGGCCCGGACGCGGCGTACCCCGTGCTGCGCGAGGAGATCTTCGGCCCGATCCTCCCGATCGTCCCGGTCGCCTCCGCCGAGGAGGCCGTCGAGGTGATCAACGGCTGGGACGAGCCGCTCGCCCTGTACGTGTTCAGCTCCTCCGCCCGCACCCGCCGCCTGTTCGAGCAGAACACGTCCTCCGGTGCGGTGGTCCACGACGCGGGGATCGTGCACGTCGCGACGACCGGGCTGCCCTTCGGCGGCGTCGGGGCGAGCGGCATGGGCGCCTACCACGGTGCGTACTCCTGGCGCACCTTCTCCCACCTCAAGCCCGTCCTGAGGAAGCCACTGAGGCCCGACACCCTCCGCTTCGTACAGCCCCCGTTCGACGAGCTCGGACTCCGCCTCGTCAAACGCCTGATGCGTCACGGTTAGGGTTAGGCTGACGCAGTAAAAGCCGCTGGGGGGCGGGCCGTTGAACACGACGGGGGACTCGTGTCGGAATATTCAGGTCCTGGCGCGCCCGCAGCGCTGCCCTCGGCGCTGCGCGCGTCGCTCGGGCCGATCGCCGCCCTCGCCGCGGCGGCGGCCGCCGCACTCGGGGGCCTGTACGCCGGCCACGGCGGGCCCGGCAGGGTGGACAGGTGGATCCAGCCGATGGCGGAGGGCGTGCGGCCGCCGTGGTGGAACGTCGCCGACGCCCTGGACTTCCTGGGGGAGCCCGTCGGAGCGACGATGTCGGTCCTGGCCGCCGTGGCGGCCTGCCTGCTGCTGCGGCGTCCCCGCGCGGCGGTGCTCGTCGTCGCCGGCTCCGGCGCGACCGTGGCGACGACGACGCTGCTCAAGCCCCTGATGGGACGCACCATCCACGGCGGTTACCTGTCCTACCCGAGCGGGCACACCGCCTTCCTCAGCGCGCTCGCCCTCATGGTGGCCCTGCTCGCGGCCGGCCGGCTCGGCCTCGGCAGGGCGGCCGGCACGGCACTCGTGCTCGCCGCCTCGCTGGTCGCCGGCGCCGCCATGGGCTGGGCGCAGGTCGTCACGGGCGCGCACTACCCGACCGACACCCTCGGCGGCTGGTGCACCGCCCTCGTGGTGGCACCGGCGACCGCGTGGCTGGTCGACCGGATCGCCGACGACGGTCGGTGGCGGCGCCGCTGAGGGGCGACGGCGCCACCGCCGACGTCACGTCACCTCATGACCTCATGCCAGGCGGCGGAACACCGGCTTCACCGGCCGCCCGGCCAGCCACGGCGTGGGGTCCCCGGCGTCCAGCGCCTTCCGGTACACCGCACACGCCTGGGCCACCACCTCGACGGTGCGGTCGATGTCGGCCTCGTCGAGCGCGCTGCTCACCACGAACGACGGGGCGAGCACCCCGCCCGCGAGGAGCCGGCGCAGGAACAGGGTGCGGTACTCCTGCGAAGGCCGCCCGTTCCCGTCGAGGGTGGCGAAGACCAGGTTGCTGGCCCGGCCCCGTACGACGATGTGGTCACCGACGCCCATGCCGGCCGCCGCCTCGCGGACACCGGCGGCCAGCCGCTCGCCGAGGGCGTGCAGCCGCGCGGTGATGCCCTCCTCGACGTAGGTGGTGAGCACGGCCATCGCGGCGGCGAGCGAGTGCGTCTCCGCACCGTGCGTGGTGGACAGCAGGAACACCCGGTCGCCGGAGTGCCGCAGCCCGCCCCGCTCCATCAGCTCGCGGCGCCCGGCGAGCGCGGAGACGGCGAACCCGTTGCCCAGCGCCTTGCCGAACGTGGAGAGGTCGGGGACGACGCCGTACAGCCCCTGGGCACCCGCCTCCGACCAGCGCAGGCCGGTGATCATCTCGTCGAAGACCAGGACGCAGCCGTGTCGGTCGGCCAGCTCGCGCAGGCCGGCGAGGTACCCGGGCGGGGGCTCGGTCTGGCCCGCGGGTTCGAGGATCAGACAGGCGACCTCGTCCCGGTACCGGGTGAGCAGCTCCTCCGTGGCGACCAGGTCCCCGTAGGGGAACGCCACGGTGAGCTCGTTGGTCGACGCCGGGATGCCGGCGGACATCGGCGTGGTGCCGATGAACCAGTCGTCGACGGAGAAGAACGGATGGTCGCCGCAGATCGCCACCCGCGGGCGCCCGGTGACGGCGCGGGCGAGGCGCACCGCGGCGGTGGTGACGTCGGAGCCGTTCTTCGCGAACTTCACCATCTCGGCGGTCGGCACCGTGGCCAGGAACCGCTCCGCCGCCTCGACCTCCAGGACGGACGGCCGGACGAAGTTGCTGCCGCGGTCGAGCTCCCGCCGCACCGCCTCCAGGACGCGCGGATGGGCGTGGCCGAGACTGACCGACCGCAGGCCGGAGCCGTACTCGATGTACCGGTTGCCGTCGATGTCCCACACATGGGCACCGCTGCCGTGGCTGATGACCGGGGCCAGGTGCTCGGGGTACTGGTCGTCGCCCTTGGCGTAGGTGTGCGCGCCCCCGGGGATCAGGGCGTGCAGCCGCTCGTTCGCCTGCCGCGAGCGGGGCAGGAGGAGCTCTCCGGTGTCTTCGGTGTCCATGCTGATCTCACTTCTCTGCTTGCTTGAGGGCCTCGGCGAGGCTCGGTGCCTCCCGGTCCCGCCGGGACATCGAGGTGACCGGCAGCGGCCAGGGGATGGCGAGCTCTGGGTCGTCGAAGGCGATCGTCACGTCCTCGGCCGGATCGTGCGGGCGGTCGATGCGGTACGAGGTGTCGGCGGTCTCGGTCAACGCCTGGAAGCCGTGCGCGCACCCCGCCGGGACGTACAGGGTCGTCTGCGTCTCGCCGGACAGGTCGAAGGTGGCCACGTTCCGGTAGGTCGGCGAGTCCGGCCGCAGGTCGACGACGACGTCGAAGATCCTCCCGTACGAGCAGCGCACCAGCTTGGCCTCGCCGGCGCCCGAGCGCAGGTGCATGCCGCGCAGCACGCCCCGGACCGAGCGGGACACGCTGTCCTGGACGAAGGCGTACGGGTCGAGGCCCACCGAGCGGACCACGTCGACGTCGAAGGTGCGGCAGAAGAAGCCGCGCTCGTCGGCGTACGGCGTCGGTTCGAAGAGGAACGCGCCGGTGATCTCCGGGACTTCGGTCGCTTTCATGAGGCCTTCCGGTACGCGGGGAACAGGGTCGTCGTCAAGGTGGTGAAGTGGTGGGCCAGTTGCCGTGCCGCGGCCCGGTTCCGGTCGGCGAGGGTCTGCCGCAGCTCCGTCGACCGCTTCTCCAGGTCCCGGAACTGTTCGAGCAGCCGGTCGGCGTCGACCTCGCGCGCCGGGTGGCAGTACGCGCCGAGGCCCATCTCGGTCATGAGCGCGTCGCTCTTCGCCGCGTAGGTGACCGCGAGCACCGGCGTACCGGTCTTCAGCGCGCAGATCAGATTGTGGTAGCGGATCGCCACCACGCTGTCGGCGGCCGCCATCTCCTTCATCAGATCGGCGAGGGAGGACGTCTCGGCGGCGGTGACCAGCGGCGAGTCCACCGCGTCGAGGATCGCGGCGACCACCGGCCGGTCGACCTCGTCGCCGGTGAGCAGCCGGACCGGCCTGCCGTCCTCGACCAGGGCACGGACGAAGCGGATCGTCCCGTCGAGGTAGCGCCGGTGGATCTCCTCGGCCCGGGCGCGGTCGTCATTGCCCCCGTGGAAGGCCATGACGCCGACGCAGACCACGCCCGGCGGGCCCGAGGGGGCGCTCGCCGGCGGCGCCGGCAGGGAGAAGGCGAGGTCCGGGTGGACCTCGTCGCGCGCGGTGTCCACGCCCATCGCCCGCATGGCGTCGCGGGACTGGGCGTCCCGGTACGAGCGGTACGCGGCCAGGCGCGCCGACCAGCGCACCAGGGCCCGGGTCGGCCGGTCGACGATCGGCGCGGCACCGACGCCGACCAGCGCCACCGGGGTGCGAAGGAGCCGCCCGGAGGCGCAGAGCAGGAACAGCGCGTACGGGAAGCCCCACGGCCGCAGCGGCAGCGTGGCCTCCAGGACGCCCATGCCCGGCACGATCACCACGTCGTGCCGGCGCACCCAGGCGGCGGTGCGGAAGGCGTCGACGAGCTTGCCCAGGCCCTTCCCCGCGACCGCGCCCGCACGCGAGGCGGTCCGGTACTCCCCGCGGTACCAGTGCAGCCGCGTCGCGGGGATCCCGAACGTGGCCGTGACGGCCTCGGGGCCGCCGCACAGCGCGTCGACGACCGCCTCCGGGTGCTCGGCGCGCAGGTACCCGAGCACGGCTTCGAGCGATCCGTCGTTGCCGAGGTTTCCGGAGCCGAGCAGGCCGAAGACCCCGACGCGCACCGGCGTCACGCCTTCCTCCCCGCACGGCCCTCGCGCCCGGCGACGAGCGCGTCGACGGAGACGGTGAGGAGGGCCGGGTCGACCGGCGCGCGGTCCTCGACCCGCTCGCCGGCGCTCGGCCGGGCCCGGCTGGCCGCCCACTCGACCAGGTGGCGGTAGCAGGCGCGCCGGTCGGCCGCGGACAGCGGCGCCCGCCGGATCGCGTCGATGAAGCCCCAGACGTACTCGGCGAGCAGCCGGGGCGTGGGGTGCAGCAGGCCGGCCCGCCGCGGGTCCAGGTTGACGCACCGGGAGCGCTTGGACGGGTTGGCCCGCTCGGCGCGCGTGGGGTGGTCGCGGCGGAAGTACAGCAGCTCCGGCACCTGGTGGAAGGGCCCGTGCAGGCCGATCTCGGAGACGAAGGTGCGGTCCGCGTGGTGGTAGCTGTCCATCGGCTTCACCCGGCGCAGCACATCGGCCCGGATCACCCCGTAGAAGTCGTCGCCGCCGGGCTCGAACAGCATGCTGCGGAAACGCACCGGCGCCTTCGGTGAGCCGGTGGCGAGCTTGTAGTCGTACGGGACCTTCACCTGGCCGTCCTCGTCGATGACGGCCTGGTCGGCGTGGGCGAGGATCACCTCGGGCCGCTCGTCGAGCGCCTCCACGCAGCGCCGCAGCAGGTCCCGGGCGTACAGGTCGTCGTGCGAGGCCCACTTGAAGAGCTCGGTGCGGCACTCGGCGAACACCCGGTTGTGGTTCGGCGTGGCGCCGATGTTCCGGGGCAGCCGGATGTACCGGACGCGCGGGTCCCGCGCGGCGTACGCGCGGGCGATCTCCTGGGTCCCGTCGGTCGAGGCGTTGTCGGAGACGACCAGCTCGAAGTCCCCGTAGGTCTGGCCGAGGAGGGCGTCGAGCGATTCGGCGAGGTACTCCTCGCCGTTGTACACGGGCAGGCCGACGGTCAGCCTGGGTCGGGCGGTCATGAGGTCCTCACTTCGGGGATCGAGTTCACGTGGTGCTCGCGCCGGCCGGCGCGCAGGTGCAGCCACCACACGGCCGAGCTGCCGACGGTCGCGGCGGCGACGCCCCAGGCCGAGCCGACCGTGCCGGCCACGACCGCCCCGCCGAGCCCGCCGCCGGCGTAGCAGACGGAGGCGAAGAGCTGGGCGCGCAGGCTGCGCCGGGCCGCGCCGAGCGCGCGCAGCCCGGCCGCCGCGCCGGTGCCGAGGCCGGCGCCCGCGACACTGAGCGTGGCCGGCACGATGAGCTCCGAGGCGGAGTGCCAGACGCCGCCGAGCACGAGCTCGCCGAGCCGGTCCGGTACGAGGAGCAGCGCCGCGCCCCAGAGCAGTGCGGCGGCGGCCTGCCCGCCGCCGAGCAGCAGACAGAACCGGCCGAGCCGGTGCGGGGCCTGCCGCAGCACCCGGGCCGCCTCGGCGACGGTGACGAGCGACAGGCCCATGAGGAGGGCGAGGAACGGGCCCTGCAGGAGTTCCGCGCCCCGGACCGCGCCCACCGCGCCGACGCCGGCGATCGCGCCGAGCCCGTACGCCCGCAGCTGGCCCGCGCCGCTGAGGCTGCTGTTCTCGACGAGGTAGCGGTAGCCGAGATCGCGCTGCTCGCGGAGCCAGCCGCGGGCCTGCGCGACCCGGGGCCGGATGGCGGACTGGAGGGAGCCGTAGCCCGCGGCCACCGCCGCGGACCCGCCCCAGGCGAGCACGAAGGCGGCCACGCTGCCCACGCGGTCCGCCACGACCATGGCGGGGACGAGCGCGACGCCCCACACCAGGTCGTTGACGAACGCCTTCTTCCCGGCGCCGGCGGCGAAGAAGGCGAACCGCCAGGCGTCCTGGAGCAGCAGTCCCGGCAGGACGACGCCCAGGCAGGCGAACGCCGGCCCCACGCTGCCGCCGAGGGCGAGCCCGACCAGGAGGCACACCGCGCCGACGGCGGTGCCGAGGCCGAGCGCGGCGCCCGACGACCGGGCCACCGCCGCGCGCCAGGACGCCTCCGGCACGGCGCTGAACCGCACCATCAGCGGGTCGGTGGCAAGGCCGCGGGAGGCGCCGAGCACCACGCCGTACGTCACCCAGGCCAGGCTGAACACGCCGAACGCGGTCGGCCCGAGCGAGCGCGCCACGTAGACACCCACCGCGAAGTTGCTCATGCTGGAGGCCGCCTGGTCGGCAAGGCCCCAGGACAGGCGGCCGACGACGGCCCGCCGGGCGGACCCGGCGGGTGTCGTCGTCTTCTCCTCCTCGGTGGTCATCGGCGTCATGCCTTGATCAGTTCGGCGGCGCCCAGGGCGTCCGCCGCGGCGGCGACGGTGTCGAACGGCAGTCCGGACCGCTCGGCGACGTCGAGCAGACTGTGCTCGCCGTCGGAGAGACTGAGCACCCAGAGCATGGCCATCTGGGCCTGCTTGGTGTCGCTGCGGCCGCCGAGCGCGTCGTACAACCCGCGCCGGCCCAGCTGCGGTTCGCCGTAGGGGCTGAGGTTGACGTACCGCCGGTTGCGGTCGAGGACGGCGAACGCCTCGCGGCAGACGGCGAGCGTGTCCGCCATCGCCTCCGGGGAGACGAAGTCCGGGTTGTCCGCCGAGGTGTGGTACTCGGAGTAGCCGGCGTACGGGGTCCGGGTGAGCGAGCCCACCCCGAGGTCGAACCCGGGCGAGCAGAACTGCCGCTCGTCGTAGCCGTACGGCGTGAACTCGTTGATGCTGTGCGGCCGTCCGGAGGCGGCGAGGACGTACTGCATCACCCGGTCGATCTCCGCGTCGCCGCGCCTGCTCCGCTTGTACGTCAGGCTGCCCCGGTCGCCCGCGCAGGCCAGCACGACGCCGTGCTTGACCCGGTCGATCCGCTCCGCGTTGCGGGCCAGCCAGGTGATCGCCCCGATGGTGCCGGGCGCGAACAGGAACCGGTAGGTGTGGTACGGCTTCCGCTCCGCGAGCTCCCGGGCCAGGAACACCGCCACCGCGACGCCGGCCATGTTGTCGTTGGCCAGCGACGGGTGGCAGACGTGGCAGGAGACGATCACCTCGTCGGCGACCTGTCCGGGGACCACGTGCTCGGCGTAGGTGAGGTGGCCGTCGGCGAGTGTGGAGTCGATGCGCACCTCGTACTCGCCGTCCGGCATCGCGTCCAGGGTCTCCTGGGCCAGGCAGAACCCCCATTCCGGCTTGTAGTAGCTGGTGCGGTACGGCACCCAACTCGGGTGCTCCGGCAGCGTGTGCAGGTGTTCGCGCAGCTCGGCCAGCGGCATGGTCGCCGCCACCGGCACGCTGTAGCCGAGCACGTGCAGGCTGGACGCGGCGAAGTCGACGACCCGGTTGCCCGCAGGGTCGGCGATGTACGCGTCCCGGATGTTCCACTCCTGCGGCACCGTCCAGTCGAGCACCTGGGTCCCGGTCGGCACCTCGTGCACCTGCAGCGGGATGTACTCGCCGACGATGTCCAGGGTGGCGCGCACACCGTCGCCGGTGATGCTCCGGCACAGCGGGTACAACCGCTCCACCAGCGCGTGCATCTCCTTGCCGGGATCGGACACGGTCATCGGCGCCACCGCAGGGTGTCGTCGACGGAACCGGTCTCGGACGCCGAGCGCAGCACGGCGAGGCGGGTGAAGCGCCGCTCGAAGTCCTCCCGGCTCAGCCCGTGCTTCCGGTATGCGTCGGCGAGTTCGAGCGCGCCCCGCTCCACCGTCCACTCGCAGTCGAAGCCGGGGATCGCGGCGCGGAACCGGGAGAAGTCCACCCGGTACGACCGCGGGTCGGCGCCGTTCTCCCCGGTGATCCGCACCTTCGCGCCGTCCACCGCCTCGGCGACCTGCTCGGCGATCTCGGCGACCGTGACGTTGTTGGCCTCGCTGCCGATGTTGAACGCCCGGTCGTGCACGGCCTCGCGCGGCGCGGTCAGCGCGGCCGTGAAGGCCCGTGCGATGTCGGCGGCGTGCACCAGGGGGCGCCAGGGGGTGCCGTCGGAGAGGACGAGCACCTCGCCGGAGAGGAGGGCGTGGCCCACCAGGTTGTTCAGCACGATGTCGGCGCGCAGCCGGGGCGAGTAGCCGAAGGCGGTGGCGTTGCGCATGTACACCGGGGTGAAGTCGCCGTCGGCGAGCGCGTGCAGGTCGTCCTCCACCCGCACCTTGGACTCCGCGTACGGCGTCACCGGGCGCAGCGGGGCGTCCTCGCCCACCAGTTCGTCGCCGCCGGCGGCGCCGTAGACGGAGCAGGTCGACGCGTACAGGAAGCGCCGTACCCCGGCGTCGCGGGCGAGGCGGGCGAGCCGTACCGACGCGTGGTGGTTGATGTCGTAGGTGAGGTCGGGCGCCAGCGATCCCAGCGGGTCGTTGGACAGCGCGGCCAGGTGGATCACGGCGTCCACTCCGGCCACGTGCTCGGCCGTGACGTCCCGCAGGTCCACCCGGTGCCCTGCCGGGTCCGCCGGCGACGGGCCGAGGACGCAGTCCGCGAACAGGCCGGAGTCAAGGCCGACGACCTCGTGCCCGGCGGCCGCGAGGACCGGGGCCATCACGGTGCCCAGGTAGCCCTGGTGTCCGGTCAGCAGTACGCGCAAGGTTCATTCCCCCAGGTTGAGAGTGAGTTTGGTGACGGCGAACGCCTCGGCGTACCGCGCCTGGCATTCGATGCCACGAATCCGGGCGAGGCCGAGGAAGGCCTCCCGGTCGTACCAGGGCCGGTGCCGCTGCGAGGCGTAGTGCTCCTGCAACAGCCGCACCTTCTCTTCGGCGACCTCCGGCGACAGCGGCTGGTACGCCGACATGCGGCCGAGATCGCCGTCCCACTTGACGATCTCGTAGCCCAGGACGAGATGGTCGCGGAAGGCGGTGGGGATCAGCTGCGCCAGGCCCCGGTGGTCCTGGTGCGCGTCGTCGGTCCGCGGGGCCAGGATCAGATCCGGGTCCGTCCCCGCGCGCAGCTCTTCGACCGCGGCCTTGGCCTCGTCCCAGTGCACGGGCATCCGGCCGTCCGGCAACTTGAGGACGGTCAGGTGCAGGTCGGCGCCCGGGCAGAAGGCGGCGAGCGCGGCCCGCTCCTCCTCCTCCCGCTCGCCGCCACCGCCGGAGAGCACCAGCGCGTCGACCCGGATGCCCGGCCGCGCGAGGCACAGCGTCAGAAGGGTGCCGCCGGCGCCGATGGCGATGTCGTCGCAGTGCGCCCCCACCGCGACGATCCGGTCCAGACGCCCGGTCTTGAGCCGGATCACGCGCCCACCCCGGCGTTGTCCCGCTCCCACACGGCCCACGGCCGGTCGCCCCGGGCGTAGGCCTCGTCGAGCGCGGCCCGCTCCTTCACGGTGTCGGTCGGCTTCCAGAAGCCACGGTGCTGGTACGCCGCCAGACGGCCCTCCTTGGCCAGGCCCGAGCAGCCGTCGGCGACCAGGTCCCCGTTCTCCGGTATGTGGTCGAAGACCTCCTGGCGGAGCACGAAGTAACCGCCGTTCTCCCACAGCGGCATGTCGGCCACCGCGGTGATGCCCCCCACCAGGCCGTCCTCGCCCAACTCCACGCAGTGGAAGGAGGACTGCGGCGGCACCACCATCATCGACGCACCGGCGTCGCGCGCGGCGAACCGGTCGATCATCTCGTCCAGCGGCGCGTCGGTGAGCACGTCGGCGTAGTTGGCGAGGAACATCTCGTCGCCGTCCAGGTGGTGACGCACCCGGCGCAGCCGCTCCCCGATCGGCGACTCGATGCCCGTCTGCGCGAACGTGATCGTCCAGTCGGATATGTCGGTGGACAGCAGCTCGGTCCGCCCGCCCCGCAGCACGAAGTCGTTGGACGTCGTCTCCTCGTAGTTGAGGAAGAAGTCCTTGATGTGGTGGGCCCCGTACCCGAGGCACAGGATGAACTCGGTGTGCCCGTAGTGCGCGTAGTAGCGCATGACGTGCCAGATCAGCGGCCGCGGGCCGACCATCGCCATCGGCTTGGGCACGTCGTCGGAGGTTCCGTTGCGCATCCGCATCCCGTAACCGCCGCAGAACAGTACGACCTTCATCGCGCGACCTCGACAATGCTCAGTTCCGGGATGGGGAAGACAAGGCGGCCGCCCCACTCGTGCACGAAGGACAGCTGCTCGACCAGCTCGGCCCGCAGGTTCCACGGCAGGACGAGGACGTAGTCCGGCTTGTCCTCGGCGATCCGCTCGGGCGGCAGGATCGGGATGCGGGTGCCCGGGGTGTACCTGCCGTGCTTGTAGGGGTTGCGGTCGACCGTGTACGCGAGCAGGTCGGGCCGGATGCCGCAGTGGTTGAGCAGGGTGTTGCCCTTGCCCGGGGCGCCGTAGCCGACGACCGTCTCGCCGCGCTCGGCCGCCTCGATGAGGAACTTGAGCAGGTCCCGGCGCACCTTCGCCACCCGGGCGGAGAACTCGGCGTACCCGGACAGTTCCTGCAGCCCGGCGGCCTTCTCCCGGTCGAGGACCTCGGCCACGCGGCCGGACGGTTCGCCGGCCGCCGCGGTCGGCCGGGCCCACAGCCGGATGGAACCGCCGTGCGTGGGCAGCAGCTCGACGTCCACGAGCGTGAGCCCGCCGCTCGCGAGGGCCCGGATCGCGGAGGCGACCGTGTAGTACTGGAAGTGCTCGTGGTAGATCGTGTCGTACTGGTTCTCCTCGATCAGCGTCAGCAGGTGCTGCACCTCGATGGAGACCCAGCCGTCGTCGGCCACCAGGGCCCGGAGGCCCTGCGTGAAGCCGACGACGTCGGGGATGTGCGCGTACACGTTGTTGGCCACGACCAGGTCCGCCGGGCCGTGCTCGGCGCGGACGGCCGCACCGGTGTCCGGGGACAGGAACTCCGTGAGCGTGGGCACGCCCGCGTCCCGCGCGGCGGCGCCGACGTTCACCGACGGCTCGATGCCGAGGCAGCGGATCCCCCGGTCCACGACGTGCTTCAGCAGGTAGCCGTCGTTGCTCGCGACCTCGACCACGAAGGAGTCGGGGCCGAGGCCCGCCCGCTGCACGGCGTCGGCGACGAACACGCGCGCGTGCTCCACCCAGGAGGTCGAGAAGGAGGAGAAGTACGCGTACTCCTTGAACGTCTCCTCCGGCGTGATCAGCGGAGGTATCTGCGCGAGCCAGCAGTCGGTGCAGACCCGCAGGTGCAGCGGGTACGCGGGCTCCGGCCGGTCCAGTTGCTCCGCGGTCAGAAAGCTCTCGCACGGCGGGGTCGCCCCCAGATCGACGACGCTCCCCAGAGCGGCCGAACCGCAGAGTCGGCATCGTGTCATCTACTTCCCCCCATCTCCGCTCGCGCGGGTGACCCGTCGCGAGTCGGCGTTGTCGTTCCCCACCGGCGGCGCGCTGTGCCCGCCGCCCGACCGCCCCGCGATCGCGGTGCGGTACTCCTCCAGCAGGCGCTCCAGGCCGACGGCGGGGCTGAACCCTTGCTCGTAACGGCGCCGGGCCGCCCGGCCCATCTCCTGGTTGCGGTCCGGCTCGGCCGTGATCCGGCGTATGCAGGACGCGAGCGAGGCGGGCTCGCCCGGGCGGTGCAGCAGCCCGGTCACCCCGTCCTCGACGAGTTCGACGAAGCCGCCGTGACCGGCGGCGACGGCCGGGACCCCCGCCGCCATGGCCTCCGCGACCACCAGGCCGAACGTCTCCCTGGCCATCGACGGGGCCAGGACGGCGACCGACCGCGCGACGGCCTTCCGGACCTCCGCCGGGTCGTACAGCCCGGCGTACCGGACGTCGTCCCGGCCCGCCGCCCAGGCGGTCACCTCCCGCTCCAGCGGCCCCGCGCCGGCGAGCACGAGCGGCACGCCCACCCCGCCGTCCGCGGCGATCTCGTCCCACGCGGCCATGAGCAGCCGCACGCCCTTGGCCTCCGCGAGGCGGCCGAGGAAGAGCAGATGCTCACCGGCGCCCGTCCGGACGGTGCCCGGGTCGGGCACGAAGTTGTGCTTCACCGTGAGGCGTTCGGCCGGCATGCCGGACCGCACCAGGAGGTCGCGCTGCGCCGCGGAGATGCAGAAGAACCGCTCCACGCCCGACCACCACCGCCGCCGGTTGACCGACAGGCTGACCGCGAGCGGAACCGTCGCGAGCCGGGAGTTCCGGTAGCAGCCGTGCCGGATCGCGGGCAGCGACGCCGCAGACCCGACGCACTCGGTGCACGGCCGGCCGTCCCGGTGCAGCGTGCCGGGCGGGCAGACCTGCGTGTAGTTGTGCAGCGTCGCGACGACGGGCACGCCCACGTCGGCGCACGCGGCGAGCACCGCGGGCGAAAGCAGCGGAAAGACGTTGTGGACGTGCACCACGTCCGGCCGCTCGGCGCGCAGCCGGGCGGCGAGCTCCGTACGGACCGCCGGGTTCCACGGCACGAGCAGCGGCACCGCGGCCTTGCCGAGCAGGGACCGGGCGGCGATGTCGTCGCTGCGCCGCTCGAACAGCTCGACGCGGTGGCCGGCCGCGCGCAGCAGCCCCACCTCCTCGTCGACGACCCTGTTCTCCCCGCTCGGCTGCGCCGAGGAGTAGCGGTTGTGCACCACCAGGACATGCATGCTCAGATCACCTCCGGGCCCATCGAGGGACGCGTCGTCGGGGAATGTCGGACTTTTGACGGGGAATGCCGGTCGCCGGGAGCGGCGCGGCCGGGGCGGGCGCCGCGAGCAGCGAGGCGGCCAGGGCCAGGTGCAGCAGATACGCCGAGGCGTCGCCGAGACCGACCTCGGTGTACGACGAGATCGCGCAGTAGCTGATCAGGAAGATCGCGCAGGCCCTCGACAGCGACGGCGGCCGCAGCAGCGCGATGCCGCCGAGCGCGAGGAGGAACGCCGCCACGACGGCGACGCCGAGCAGACCCTGCTCGTTGTAGACGGCCAGCCAGCTGTTGTCGATCGGCAGCCCGTCCCACGACTTGTCGCCCAGGCCCAGGCCGAAGACCGTGTCCCCGGTCGTCCGGGGCGCCGAGAGGAGGGAGTCCCAGACCTTGGCCCGGCCGGTCAGGTTGGAGAAGTTCTCCTGGCTCTGCCCGCGCAGGAACCACGTCCGCAGCGCGGAGCCGAACACCACCGCGGCCACCGCGGCGCACAGCACCGCCCAGGCGAAGAACCGGCGGGCGGCGGCGCTGGTCAGGAACAGGGAGCCGATCGCCAGGACCAGGCCGATGATCATGCCGAGCGTCGCCGTCCGGGTGTGGGTCATGGCGAGCAGCACGAACGACGGCACGATGACCACCGCCGCGCCGGCCACGGTGGTCCGGCGGCCGAGGAGCAGCAGCACGGAGAGCCCGATGATCACCGCGGAGTACTGCCCGATCTGCGGCGGCGTCAGCGGCCACAACGCCCCCACGAGACGCCCGCCGTAGTACTCGGGCATGGCCGTGCCCGGCGAGATGACCAGGCCGGCGGCCACCAGGACGAGCACCGCGAAGTACCAGCGGATGTGGTACCGGACGAACCTCGGGCTGCCGTCCCACCAGCGGCTGAGCAGCCACAGCGTGCCGACGAAGAGCGCCAGGCGCGCGCAGCGGAACAGCGCGCCGGCCCCGGCGTCCACGCTGGAGATCAGGCTCGGCACGAGCAGCAGGGTCAGCAGGAACACGAAGGCGCTGGGCCGGATCCGCAGCCGGAGGTTGACCGTGAGCGCCAGCGTGAACGCGCCGACCAGCGCTCCCATGGTGACCATCTGGATGAGGGAGCGGGGGATCGGGACGACGGTCTTCGCCCCGGCGGAGCCGAGCACGTTGAGGGCGAGGAGCGCCCAGGCCGTCCCGACCGCCTTCGGGGTGTGGTCCGTGCCCGCCTCGACGGCCGCCGGCACGGTGTCCGTACGCATCTCAACCACCGTCCTGCGTGCGGAAGGTGCTGTCCGCGTCCTGCCGGTACGGCGCGCCCTGCCACTGCCCGGAGCCGAGCGTCCGGCCCGCGTCGTGGGCGACGAACGTCCACGGCCCGACGTAGACGTTGTCGTGCCAGCGGTTGTCCTGGTGGAGGGTGATCGCCCGGGCCACCCGGTCGCCCTTGTACGGCGACCAGTCCGGAGAGGTGCCGTCGTTGGAGAGCACCGCCATCCGGTCGCACAGGACCGTGCAGTCGAGGACGGACTTGTCGAGGACGAAGCGGTTGCCGTGGATGTCCACCCGCTGGGTCTTCCACCGGCAGTCCGCGTACAGCGGCGCGGTCGCGATCCCGGGCTGCGCGCAGCGCTTGACGTCCTTCACCAGCAGGGTGCAGTAGCCGGTCGAGGTGTTGGCCGGGCTGTTGCAGAACCGGTCGGCGTTCTCCCACAGGGTGATCCCGGACCAGTTGTTCTCGAGCAGGTTCCCGTAGATCTCGATCCTGTCCGTGCGGGCGTGGATCCGCGGCTCGCCGCCGGCCTCGGACACGTAGACGGTCGCGTACGGGAAGTCGTCGCCGTCCTTGACGCCCGCGCGGCCCTCGACCCAGTTGTTCCGCCGGATCGTGTTGTTCCGGATGACGGCGTTGTAGCTGGTCTCGTACATCAGGGCGGCACCGTCATTGGCTTCGAGGACGTTGTCCTCGAAGAGGAAGTCGTTGTTGTTGTTGTCCGCCCACAGCCCGACGCCCCGGTTGTCGTGCACCCAGTTGCCGCGGACGTCGGCGCCGTCGACCGCCCAGAACTTCATGCCTCCCGTGCAGCCGCAGCCCGGCTGCTTCCGCTCCCAGTCGTCGGTGTTGTTGCCCGTGATCTCGTTGCCCTCGACGACCAGGCCCTTGATGGAGTCACCGGCCTTGTAGGCGTTCATCGCGTACTGCCCGTTGTCCCGCAGACAACTGGAGCGGACCTGCTGGCGGGCACCGGCCATGAGACCGGCGCCGGAGTTGTCCCGGATCGTCGCGTGCTCGATCACCCATCCGTCGGCCGAGTCGTGGTTGACCACGCCCTCGTCCTGCGGCGCGGTGAAACCCCGCACGGTCAGGTACTTGATCGTGACGTCGCGGGCGGTGCCGCCGAACGCGTAGTCGTTGGTCTTCGCGCCGTCGAGCACCGCGCCCGGCGCCCCGAGGTACGTGTTCCCCTCCTTGGGGAGGACCTGGTCGTACTCGCCCGGGTCCAGCCTGTGCCGGCCCGGCCGCAGCCAGAACGTGGTGTGCGGGGGGCTGTCCTCGGTCTTCGCGGCCAGGTCACCGACGACCCCGGGGTCCACCGTCACCGCGCCCGCCGGCGCCTGCGCCGGCCCGGCCGCGGGCTCGGCGCACACCCGGGCCACGGCCACGGACGCGGACGTCGAAGGGCCGGCGGCCGGCTTCGACCCCGCGTCCGGCGTGCCGCTCTCGCAGCCGGTCGCCGTGAGCAGCGCAAGCGCCAGCAGTGCCGCCGGCACCGCCCGGTGCCGCCACGTGATCCCCAAGGTCCTCCTCCCTAGCCGTGGAACCCGAGTACGGAGACGAACTCCGCGCCGTCGGCGGAGCCCGTGCCGACGAGCGTGGTGGCGGGCTCCTTGCGCCCGAAGCCCGCGGAGTACCAGCCCAGCGGAGGCTCGGTCTCGCCGCGGTGCGCCCGCCAGGACAGCTGCGCGGGCAGGTCGAGCACCGCGGAGCGGTCCTCGCCGTCCACGGTCCAGGTGAGCACCGCCCGGCTCCCCACCAGCTCGGCGGCGACCGTCGGGCCGAGGTGGAACGCCAGCTCCACGGCCGTGCGCGGGTCGCCCCGCACCTCGTCGACCACCCGCAGCTCCCGGCTCGCGGCCGTCAGCTCCACCCGGCGGCGGTGCACGGAGGGCCGGTAGCCGTCGTGCTCGGCGCACCAGCGGGACACCTCCGGGTTCGAGGTGTCCGCGACCAGGACACGGCTCTCGGCGTGCCGGGTCCACAGGAACGGACCGCCGGAGACGGACTGGTCACGGCCGTCGAGCCGCAGGGTGTTGTGGCCGAGGGTCGACCGGAAGTACTGCCGCCACTCGGGCTGCCCGTGGTAGCAGAACGTCCCGGGGTCGGCGAGCACGTCGACCCCGTCGTGCCGGACCTCCACGGACAGGGCGTCCGCGTGCCCGTGCGCGGCGATGGACAGGAAGCCGTGGGGGCCGCCGTCGCAGCGGACCCAGATCCCTCCGGGACCCCTCAGGATCGTCATGCCCGCGTCGGGGAAGTGGACCGGTCGGCTCTTCGGCCGCTTCACGGCCGGTTCCGCGGGCCTGAGGAGCGCGGTGAGCAGCGGGGTGCGCACATCGGTGCCGGTCACCTCCGGCCACCAGGCGAGCCGGCCGAACACGGCGTCGCCGGTGGCGAGGAGCGAGCCCCAGCGGTCGGTGCCCGCGCCGTCCACGATCAGTCCGTGGCCGTCGTCCGAATCCCCCTGGCGCGGCGGCCGCAGCCGGCCGTCCACGACGGCCGCGAGCGCGTCGGTCATCCGCAGCAGCACGAGCCGGACCGTCGCGGGCACCGGCACGCCGGCGGCGTCCGCCTCGGCCAGCGCGGCCAGGCCGAGTTCGAGGACGAGGCCGTGGTACTCGGAGGCCAGCTCGCGGTTGAGGCCGGACAGGAAGGTGTTGCTCCGCAGATGCCGGTCGAGGGACCGCAGCGCGTCCTCCCGCCAGCGCGCCGAGGAGGGGAACCAGTCGAACGCGCAGGCCGCGGCGAACTGCCCGGCGGCCTCGGCGATGACGTGGTTGTTCGCCGAAGAACCCCGGCTGGGGAACGCGGCCAGCCAGCGCTGGTGGTACCAGACCTGGCGGAGCGCCACCGGGTTCTCCTCGAACAGCGCGGCCGCGCCCGGCCAGCCGTCGAGCAGCCGGCGGACCCACACCCAGGAGAGCAGCCGGATGCCCAGCTCGATGCCGCTGGTCCAGTGCACCCCGCGCAGCGGCGCGTTGGCCGCCCACCACGACCGCAGGTGGCCGGCCACCCGCTCCGCGTACCGCTCGTCCCCGGTGATCGCGTAGGCGGCGGCGAGGACGGTGAGGTGCTGGTGCCGGGACGGCTCCCAGATCTGCTTGATGTCCCCGACCGTCTCCTCGTCCCGGTACGGCACGTCGAAGGCGTACCCCGACGGGGCCCGCCGCCCGGTCTTCGGGTCGTAGAACCAGTCCGGGTCGACCAGGTCGTCGCGCTCCACCCCGAAGTACTCGGCGTGCCCGGCCATCAGCCGGTCCGCCTCGGCGACGAGGCGCTTCGCGGCGTCCGGAGCCACCCCGTCGAGCGCCCCGGCGGGGAGCACGGCGGTGAACCGGGCGCCGGTCACGCCCGGGAAGTCCGGCCGCGCCGTGCGCCACCGCCGCCTGCGCACCGCGTCGACCGCCCGGCCGCCGACCTCCTGCGGCCCCATGGCGGACAGTCGGCGCAGGTACCAGCCCGCGCTCATCGTCATCGGCGCTTCTCCAGCGTCACCGGCGCGCCGCCCGCCAGACCGGCCGGCACGGCGAGGGTGGCCGCCGTGGTGGCGACGAGCGACTCCAGCGGCACCGGCATCGGCCCGCCGGTCCGCACGGCCCTGACGAACGCGGCCAGTTCGGCGTTCTGGCCCTTGTCGCGGGCCTTGGGCAGCCGCGAACTGACCCACTTCTCGGGACCGTACACCGAGGCACGCACGAAGTCGTCGAGCCGCAGCACCTTGCCGTCGGCGACCAGGTCGAGGGTCTCCTTGGGGAAGCCGGACGCACCGGTGGTGACGTAGCTGATGGTGGCGGTGGACCCGTCCGGGTAGCGCAGGACGACCTGGAGGTCCTCGTTGCCGGGGGTGGCCACCGCGTACACCGAGACGGGGTCGGCGTCGAGCAGCCAGCTCGCCGTGTCGACGAAGTGCCCGCCCTCGCCGGCGAACCGCGAGCCCTCGCTGCCCTGCCGGAGGTACCAGCTGCCGTGCTCCAGACGGCCGGCGTTGACCAGGTAGCGGAGGTTCGCCGGACCGGTCCTGGCACCGAACCGCTTCTTCGCCTCCTGCAGCAGCGGCGCGAACCGGCGGTTGAAGCCCACCTGCAGCCGGTCGTTGCCGGACTCCTCCACCGTCGCCAGGACACCGGCCAGCTCGTCCTCGCCGAGCGCCAGCGGCTTCTCCACGAACACGGCCTTGCCGGCGAGCAGCGCCTTCTTCGTCAGGTCGGCGTGCGAGCTGTGGCGGGTGACCACGAACACCGCGTCGATGGACGTGTCGCCGAGCACGGCGTCGAGGTCGGTGGTGGCCCGGGCGAAGCCGAACTTCCGCTGGGCGTTGGCCGCGGACAGGGCCGTCGTGGTGACGACCGTGGACAGCTCGACGCCCTCGCGCCCGGTCAGGTGCGGCAGCAGCATCGACGTGGCGTAGTTTCCGGCGCCGACGAACGCGAGCCGTACCGGCGATCCGGCGGGCCGGGCCTTCGTCCGCTTGACGTTCACCGCGGGCACGGCCACCGCCGGCGCCTCCGCGGCCTTCTCCGCCTGCTCGGCGTACCGGAACAGCACGGCCACGGCCTTCAGCTCGCCGTCCTTCAGCGACCGGTACGTCTCGACGGCGTCGTCGAAGGCGGCGACGTGCGAGACCAGGGGCTCCACGTCGACGCTGCCCCGGGCCATGAGGTCGAGGAAGCACGCCAGGTTCCGGCGCTCGGTCCAGCGCACGTAGCCGATCGGGTAGTCCCGGCCCTCCAGCTCGTACTCCGGGTCGTAGCGCCCCGGGCCGTAACTGCGGGAGAACCGGACGTCGAGCTCCTTCTCGTAGTACGCGTTCCACGGCAGGTCCAGACGGCACTTGCCGATGTCGACGACCCGTCCGCGGTCCCGGCACAGCCGGGCGGCCAGCTCGACGGGCTGGTTGCTGCCGCCACCGGCCGCCAGATACACCTGGTCCACCCCGTGACCACCGGTGAGCTCGGCGACGGCGGCCTCCACGGAGGCCGACCCGGGATCGCCGCAGGCCGCGGCGCCCAGGCGCTCGGCGAGCTCGCAGCGCGCCGGGTCGGGGTCGGCGCCCACGACGCGGACCCCCGCGGCGGTGAGGAGCTGCACCACCAGCTGCCCGATCAGACCGAGGCCGATGACGAGCGCCACCTCGCCGAGCTGCGGCTCGCCCTGGCGGACGCCCTGGAGCGCGATGGACCCGACGGTGCCGAAGGCCGCGTGCCGCGGCGCGAGGCCGTCCGGCACCGGGGTGTAGAGGTTCTTCGGCACCCAGTTCAGCTCGGCGTGCAGCGCGTGCTCGTTGCCGGCGCAGGCCACGAGGTCGCCGACCTTCACGTCGTGGATCCCGGCGCCGACCTGCTCGACCACCCCGCACAGCGAGTACCCGAGCGGCGTGTACGAGTCCAGCTTGCCCATCACCTTGCGGTACGTGGCGGGCACCCCGTTGGTGGCCACGCTCTGCACGACCTTGGCCACCTGGTCGGGGCGCGAGCGGGCCTTGCCGAGCATCGACATCCCGGCCTCGGACACCTTCATGAGCTCGGTGCCGGTGGATATCAACGAGTAGGCGGTCCGGACGAGGACACCGCCCGGCTTGCACCCCGGCACCGGCACGTCGAGCACGGCCAGTTCGCCGCTCTTGTAGTTCTGTACGACCTGTTTCACCGAAGTCCTCTTGTTCTCTACGCCGTCGCGGGGGAGTTCTGGTCGTTCTCTACGTCGTCGCCGGGGAGCCCTGGCCGGACCGGGAGGTCGCGCCGCGGTACCAGTACTCGAGGGTCAGCACGTGCCACAGATGCTTGGAGTGGTCCCGGTGCCCGGCCGCGTCCTCCGCGGCGAGCCGCTCCAGGGCGTCGCGGCGCAGGAAGCCGGAGCGGACGAGCTCGCCGTCGTGGATCACCTCGCGCACCAGCGGGGCCAGGTCGCGGCTCATCCAGGCGCGCAGCGGGGCGCTGAACAGGCCCTTGGGCCGGTACACGATCTCCCGGGGCAGCACCGAGGTCGCCGCCTCCTTGAGGACGGCCTTGCCCTGCCGGCCGACGATCTTGCGGTCCCCGGGCACGGTGAACGCCGCCTTGACCACCTCGACGTCCACGTACGGCACCCGCACCTCGGTCGACGCGGCCATGCTCGACCGGTCCGTGTACGCGAGGTTGAGACCCGGCAGGAACATCCGGGAGTCGCCCAGGCACATGCGGTTGACGAAGTCGTCCAGCTCGTTGTCCTCGTAGACGTCCGCGTGCTCCGTCAGCACGTCGTCGACCGTCCCGGCCAGGTCCGGATCGATCAGGCCGAGCAGCTCGTCCCGGTCGTACATGGTGTAGCTCCGCCGGAACGCGGTCTCCTCCGGCAGATCGGCGAAGGACAGGAACCGCTTCGCGAAGCGCACCGACCGGTACCCCCGGCGGGCCGAGGCGACCGGCAGCAGGTCCACGGCCCTGGACAGGCCGCTCCGCAGGGGCCGCGGGACGCGCTGGTAGCGCAGCGCGATCAGATTGGCCAGGTGCTTGCGGTATCCGGCGAACAGCTCGTCGGCGCCCATCCCCGAGAGCATCACCTTCACCCCGGCCTCCCGGGCGGCCGAGCAGATCAGGAAGGTGTTGATCGCGGCGGGGTCGCCGATCGGCTCGTCCAGGTGGTACGTCATCCGCGGCAGCAGGTCAAGGACGTCCGGAGCGATCTCGATCTCGCGCAGGTCGACGCCGAACCGCTCGGCCACCTGCCGGGCGTAGCGCAGGTCGTCCGGCATCGCCTCGAACTTGGCGTCCTCGGCACGGAACCCGATCGTGTAGGCCGAGATCCCCGGCTGCTCGCGGGCCGCGAGCGCCGTCAGGTAACTGGAGTCGAGCCCGCCCGACAGGAAGGTCGCCACGGGGACGTCGGACAGCAGATGACGCCGGGTCGACTCCTCCACGATCGCGGCGAGATCCGGCAGCTCACCGGCCAGCGCCCGCTCCCGGCCCTCGGCGGCGACGTCCTTCAGGTGCCAGAACCGGCCGCGCTCCACCCGGCCGTCCGGCCGGACCCGCAGCCAGCTCCCCGGCGGCAGCTTCTCCGCCTCGCGGAACGCGCACCGCGAGTCCGGAACCCAGTAGTAGAGCAGCGAGGCCACCAGGGCCGCGTGGTCCACCTCCAGGGATCCGCCGGTCACGGCGGCGAGCGCCTTGAGCTCCGAGGCGAACACCAGACCCTCGCCGCGCCGCAGCAGGAACAGCGGCTTGATGCCCAGCTGGTCGCGGGCGAGCACCAGCTCACCGGTGCGCTCGTCGAAGATCCCGAACGCGAACATGCCGCGCAGCCGGGGCAGGCAGTCCGTGCCCCAGCGCCGCCAGGCCTCCAGGAGCACCTCGGTGTCGGAGGTGCCCCGGAAGCGCACACCGGCCGCCGCCAGCTCGGCCCGCAGCTCGGGCGCGTTGTACAGCTCGCCGTTGTACGTCAGGACGAGTCCGTCCGAGACCATCGGCTGGGCGCCGGTCTCGGACAGGTCGACGATCGACAACCGGCGGTGCCCCAGGTGCACTTCGCCGTCGCCGACGGGATGGCCGTACCGGCCGGACCCGTCAGGGCCGCGATGGGCGAGGGTCTCGGTGAGCCGGTCGGTCACTTCCTTCCCGTCAGGCCAGCGGTACGTGCCTGCGATGCCACACATGTGCTACCGAGCCTCCTGGTCGCTGTCCGGGACCGTCACCCACACGGGCAGACGCTCCCTCCGCCGCCGGCCCGCGCCGTTCGGCCGGGCCGGCCCCTCGTTCTGGCCGCGCGGCGCGGCCTGCGGCCCCCCGTCCCACAGCGTGCCGTCGGTCCGGTCACGGGGATCGGGGTCGATCAGCACCACACCGAGCACGAGGATGCGCTGGTCGGCGAGTTGCCGCGCCACGGTGTGCAGCCAGGCGGCGCTGCCGTGCCCGGCCCGCACGACGAGCACGGTCCGCGTGCCGAGGTACGGCAGGTCGGTCCACGCCGCGCCGGGCGCCACCGAGCCGACGCCGAGCCGGCGCTCCTGGTGCGCCACGGCCGCGGCACGCTCCAGGCCGACCACGGTCGGGTCCCCGGGCCGCGGGCGGCGGTCGGCGAGCTCCGGTCCCGGCAGTCCGTCGACGACGACCACCGGCCCCTCCGCGCCCAGGGCCCCGGCGAGGTCCAGGGCGATCGCGCTCGCGCCGCCCGCGCAGCCCAGTTCGAGCAGGGACATCGGCTCCGCGGAGCCGCGCGCCGTACGGGCCAGGGACGCGGTGAGCCGGGTCCGTGCCGCCCGGGTCCGGCGGCGCTGCCACCGTCTGTCCGGCCGGCCGGGCAGCTCCGCGATCACCGAGGCGCCGAGGTTCGCCGCGATCTCCCGGCGCAGCACGGGACGGTCCGCCACCACCGTGCCGACGGCCGCCACCGCGAGCCCCAGGGCGAGCCCGAGGACCAGCCCGATCCCGGCGTCCTTGGCGAGGGTCTTGAGCAGGGAGCGCTTGACCGGGCGCGGGTCGTCCACGATCTGCGTGCCGGAGATCAGCCGGGGCGTGCCGATGCGGGCCTCCTCGGCGCGCTGGCTGAAGTCGGAGATCCGCGAGGTGAGTTCGGCCCGGCGGGAGAAGAGCGACTCCGCGTTCGCGGAACCCTTCGGCGCGCCCTCCGGCGATTCGTCCCCGATCTCCTTGTTGACCTGGGCGAGTTCGTCCTTCAGCCGGTCCCGCTGGTCGAGCAGGGCCTTGGCGTCGGCGTTCGCGGCCTGCTGTATCCGCCGTACGTGGTCCGCGACGAACGCGTCGGCCAGCGCCTTGACGCGGGCGACCGCCTCGGCGTCGCTGTCACCCTTCGCGTTGATCTGCAGCAGGTTGTTGGTGAGGCCGAGCCCCTCGTAGTCCTTCATGAAGTCCTCGGGCTTCTCCGAGGACTTGAGGGCCTTCAGGGCCTCATCGGCGATCCGCGTGGTCTGCAGCAGCGCGACATCGGTCCGGATCAGTGTTCCGGGGTCGTTCGGCTGGTCCTCCTGGCGGGCGACGAGGACCTTCGTCATCGCGGTCGGCGGCGCCGGCAGCAGGACCGCCACCACCGCGCCGAGGATCAGCCCGAGGAGCGCGAGCGAACCCCAGAGGCGGCGGCGTCTGCGTACCGCCACCACCAGGGAGTGCAGGTCGAGCAGCGGAGCGGCGGCAGGCGACTCCGCGGTCGTACGTGTCGTCACGCGGAACCTCCCGTCGCGTCGGCACCCACGGCGGGCGCCGCCGTCGCGGCTTCCCGGGGCCGGCCGGCGGACCGCTTCGTACGGATCCGGACCGTGCCGGCGAGGACGACGCCGACGACCTCGTGCCCGGCGTCCGCGCACGCCTCGGCGATGCCGGCGAGCTCACCGGCCGTCCAGTGGCCCGCGCTGAGCACGACCAGGGCGCCGGACGCGTCGTCGCGGTCCGGCACCATCGGCTCGGACACCGAGACGCCCACCATCCGCAGCGCGGGGTCGCCTCCGGCCTCGGCGACGAGCTCCCCGGCGGCCCGGCGGGCGATCGGGTCGCCGTCCGGGACGACGACGAGCAGCGGCCGGGGGGCCGGCAGCCGGTCCCGGAGACGGGCGCACACCCGCCGGTAGCGGATCTGCCGCCCGGCCTCGTCGCCCGAGGTCCGCGGGGCCGGGACGTCCCACCGCACGTCGGTGCCGAGCAGCCGGCGGAACCAGGTCCGCGGGCCCCGCCCCTCCGGCCGGTGCGCGTGCCGGTCGGAGGGCACGTCGACGGTGCCGAGGAGCGCCACGCCAAGCGCCCCGGCGATCTCCCCCTCGGTGCGCAGCCGGCGGCTCATCCGCGCCGCGGTGAGATGACCGATGACCGCGACCAGGAAGAACAGCAGCGCCCCGGCGGCGACGAGCTGCTCCCGCGTCGGCGGCGCCTCGCCGGTGGGCCGGGCCGCCGGGCCCATGACGACCATGTGGGCCTTGCTCGACCTGGGGTCGGCCTGGCCCAGTTTCTCGATGGACTCCTGCAGCGAGGTCCGCAGCCCTTCCAGCTCGGTGCGGGTCTGCACGCTCTCCACGCTCCGCCCCGTACCGGCCGCGTCGGCCAGTTCGGTGATGCGGCGGCCGGCCTGCGCGACCGTCTGCCGCAGGGTCTCGAGCCGCGCCGCCGCCTCGGGGTCGGCGTTGTCGCCCACGATCCGCGCGGCGAAGGCGACGAACTGCTCGGCCACCTGGTCGGAGAGCTGCTGTGCGCGCTCGGGCGTGTCGGCGGTGCCCGAGATCTCGATGATGTTTCCCTCGGAGGTCTTGGCGGTCACCCGCTCCTTCAGCTCGGTGGTGCCGACCCCCGTCCAGTGGAGCGCGGACGCCACGCGGTCGATCACCACCGAGCTGGTGGCGACCTCCGCCTGGGTCCGCAGCTCGCGCTCCTCCCACGCGCCCGGCAGCAGGACGGACGCCGACGTCGTGTAGCGCGGCGGGAACAGCAGCGAGGTGCCGTACCCGACGAGCGCGCCCACGACGACGAGGATGGTGAGAAGCCGCCGTCGCCGACGGAGGATCCGCCCGACCGTGGCCAGACGTATGGTGTCATCGCTCAACGGAGCGGCCTCGTCCCTTCCCGGTCCGTGTCGTCCGCCTTCGTGTCGTTCGCCTCCGTGTCGTCCGCCGACGCCGGAGCGTGGGGACGGCAGGCGGCAGCGTAGGCGTCGAGCAGTGCGCGCTGGGAGTTCGGCCAGGACAGCGGCCCGCCGATCCGCTCCTGACCGGTCTTGCCCATGAGCTCCCGCTTCTCCGGGTCGTCGAGGAGCTGCCCGACCAGCCGGGCGAACTCGGACTCGTCGTTGGCGGGCGCGTAGACGGCGGCGTCACCGGCGGAGACGCGCGCCTCCCGGAGGTCGAAGGAGACGATCGGCCGGCCCATGACCATGTACTCCAGGACCTTGTTCATGGTCGACACGTCGTTGAGCGGATTGTGCGGGTCGGGGGAGAGGCACACGTCGGCGGTGGACAGGTAGCGCACCAGATCGGCGTCCGGGATCCGCCCGGTGAACTCCACCTGCTCCGAGAGCCCCAGCTGCCGGGACAGCTCCACCATCGCGTCGAAGGTGTCGCCGCCGCCGACGAACACCGCGTGCCAGTCGGTCCGCCCGACCTCGTCGCGCAGCTTCGCGAGGGCGCGCAGGGCGTAGTCGACGCCGTCCTGCGGGCCCATGACGCCGAGGTAGCACAGCAGATGGGGCTTGCCGCGCTTCAGCTCCGGCTCGGGCGGCACGGGGTGGAACCGGTCGACGTCCGGCGCGCTGCGCACCACGAACACGTCCTCGGGCCGCCGGCCGCCACGGCGCACCGCGACGTCCTTGTAGCTCTCGTTCGTGGCGAGCACGACATCCGCGGCCCGGTACGTCATCCGTTCGAGCGCGCACACGCCGCGGTAGAGCAGGTCCTTGCCGCGGTCGAACCGGGACAGGTACAGCTCGGGCACCAGGTCGTGCTGGTCGAAGACGAACCGCGTCCCGCGCCGCTTCAGCCAGAGCGCGGGCAGGAACAGCAGGTCGGGCGGGTTGCAGGCGTGGACCACGTGGACCGGGCCGACCTTCCGGGCCAGCCGGAAGGTGTGCCACAGCGCCGATCCGTACTCCTTGAGGTATCCGGCCGGTCCTCCGGTGGCCGCCTGCAGCGGGTAGCGGTGGATCCGCACCCCGTCGATCTCCACCTCCCGCTCCGTGTCCCGCTTGCTTCCCTGCGGGCAGATGACGTCCACCGTCCAGCCCGCGTCGCGCAGCGTCGTGCATTCCTGCCACACCCGCCGGTCGAACGGCACCGACAGGTTCTCCACCAGGATCAGCGCGCGCCTGGCCCGCCTCCTGCCACCGGGCTTCGTGCCACCGGGCGTCGTGCCACCCGGCTTCGTGTTACCAAGCAAGACCCATGTACCCCGGTTCGGCCCGCCGCGCGTCGGCGTCGGGAAGGTGGACGAGATCGATGATCACCGGGCTGTCGCCGTGCGGCAGCGCGGACAGTACGGCCGGGTCCTTGGTGCCGACCAGGCACACCTCGGCATGGTCGAGCACCTCGTCGACGGAGTCCGCGAGCAGCTGCGCGAGGTGCGGCAGCCGGGTCTCGATGTACTCGCGGTTCGCGCCGAGCAGCCGGGACAGGTTCACATTGGGGTCGTAGATCCGCAGGTCGTACCCCTTGCCGAAGAGCCGCTCCGCCAGCTCGACGAGCGGGCTCTCGCGCAGGTCGTCGGTGCCGGGCTTGAAGGAGAGACCGAACAGGCCCACCCGACGCTTCCCGGTGCGCTCGACCAGTTCCACCGCGCGCTGCAGATGGTCGGCGTTGGAGGGCAGTACGTGGGAGAGGATGGGCACCGAGACGTCGGCCCGCTGTGCCGCGTGGACCAGGCTGCGCAGGTCCTTGGGCAGGCAGGAGCCGCCGAAGGCGAAGCCGGGCCGCAGATAGGCGGGGCTGATGTTCAGCTTGCGGTCGGCCAGGAACACGTCGATCACCTGGTGCGAGTCCACCCCGAGCGCCTGGCAGACCGCGCCCAGCTCGTTCGCGAAGCCGATCTTGAGGCCGTGGAAGGCGTTGTCCGCGTACTTGATCGCCTCGGCGACCGGGATCGGCACCCGGAACACCTCGCCGGGCAGTCCTTCGTACAGCGCCGCCACCACGTCGCCGCTCGCCGGGTCGAGCTCGCCGATGACGGTCTTGGGCGGGTCGAAGAAGTCCTTCACGCTCGTGCCCTCGCGCAGGAACTCCGGGTTGACCGCGACCCCGACGTCCACCCCGGCCGTACCGCCGACGTACTTCTCCAGGATCGGCACGAGCAGGTTCAGGCAGGTGCCCGGGAGCATGGTGCTGCGGAAGACGACGGTGTGCCGTCCGCCTCGCTCGGCCACCGCGGCACCGATCTCCTCGGTGACCCGCTCCAGATAGGTGGTGCACAGGCTGCCGTTGGGCTCCGAAGGGGTGCCCACGCAGACCAGCGACACCTCGCTGCCCATGATCGCCTCGCGGACGTCGCGGGTGGCGCGCAGCGCGCCGGTCCCCACGACCTCGGCGACGAGCTCGCCGATCCGCTCCTCCACCACCGGGGCCTTGCCGTCGTTGACCAGGTCGACCTTGACCTGGTTCACGTCCACCCCGATGACCTCGTGCCCCATGCCGGCCAGGCACGCGGCCGACACGCAGCCCACGTAGCCGAGCCCGAACACGCTGATTCTCATGACCCGTTCCTCCCCCCAGTCAGGCCCTTCCGGCCTGCGGTCCGCGTGCAGGCCGGACGACTTCCCCCGTGCATCAGTACGCCCCCTGCCCGTAGAGCACCGCGCGCAGCGTCTTCCACAAGATCACCGTGTCCAGGGCGAGCGACCAGTCCTCCACGTACCGCAGGTCGAGGCGCACGGCCTCCTCCCACGGCAGGTCGCTGCGTCCGCTGATCTGCCACAGGCCGGTCAGTCCGGGCTTGACCAGCAACCGTCGCTGGACGTCCGGGCCGTACGCGGCGGACTCCTCGGGTAACGGCGGCCGAGGGCCGACGAGCGACATCGATCCGGTGAGCACGTTGAAGAGCTGCGGGAGCTCGTCGATCGAGTACCGCCGCAGCACCGATCCCACCCGGGTCACCCGCGGATCCCGGCGGAGCTTGAACAGCGGTCCCGCACCCTCGTTGCGTTCGGCGAGCGCGGCGCGTGCCGCCCCGTCGGCCCCGGTGACCATCGTGCGGTACTTGAGAATGGTGAACTCGCGGCCGTCCTTGCCGACCCGGCGCTGGCGGTAGAACGCCCCGCCCCGGCTGTCCAGCATCACGAGCAGTGCGACGAGCACCATCAGCGGCGCGAACAGGATCAGCAGGGCCGCCGCGCCCAGCCGGTCGACGACCCCCTTGATCGCCCGGCGGCCGCCGGTGAAGGCCGGCATGCTGACCCGCAGCAGAGGTATCCCGAGCACCGCGTCGACGTGCAGCCGCGGGCCGGCCACCTCCATCAGCACGGGGGCCACGACCATCTCGGCATCGCTGCCTTCGAGGTTCCAGGCCAGTCGCCGCAGCCGCTCGGGCGACCAGTGCGGGTCAGGGGTGACCGCGACGACCCGGTAGCCGTCGTGGCGGACGTGCTTGGCGACGTCCTCCAGCTGTCCGACGACCGGCACTCCGTCCACCAGGTCACCGTCGAGCCCGCGACCGTCCGTCGTGCACACGGCCTCCACCTGCCAGCCGATGTGCGGGAACTTGCGGGTCCGGGTGATCAGGTCGCGCACGGTGTCCGGGCTGCCGGCCGCGAGCACCGGGCGCAGACAGCGCCCTTCCTTCCGCTCCCTGTGCAGCCAGAGGCGCAGCAGATACCGCTCGGTCATGGTGACGAGCGCGATCGCCGGGAGCGCGACGAAGATCCAGAGTTTGATGTTGCGCGAGGTGAGGGCGATCCCGCCGAGCGCCAGGACGACGGCCGCGCCGCACAGTGAGCGGCCGAGACGGCGGAACTCCTCGGCGCCCTGGCCGAGCACGGCAGGAGCCCACGACCGGCTCACCGCAAGCGCTCCCAGCACCAGCAACTCGGTGCCGAAGGCGAGGAATCTCCACTTCTCATGCCAGTTGGCCGCGTCGCGGGCGCCGAAGAAGCCGCCGATCGCCGCCACCACGAAGGCGGTGGCCACGGTGTCGCTGATGATCACGGCACGGCGGTAGCGCTGCTCCCAGTCGCTCGCCGGCCGACTGACGGCTCCGTTCTCCAGACGCCCGCGCGCCGATGGAAACGGGTTGACCAACTCCCGCTGCTGCACAGACCCCCCCAGGCCGCCAGTGGACTCGACGTGTTCACCCCACACGGTTCCTCTCCCCCTCGGGAGGCCCCCGCCTCCCGCACTGTTCCTCCCCTCGGGAGGCCCCCGCCCCCCGCGCCGCGCTGTTCCTCTCCCCGCGAGCACATCCGCGAAGACGTAACGGTCTCTTGCGACGCTGTTTGAACACCCCACCCAGGCGTCAGCGGACTCGAATGCCCTGCCGGAGCCCCGAGGTACACGGGAACCCGTCGACACCCCGGGTGCTCCCTACACCCAAGGCCCCCTCGGACTCCGAGAGTTGATCACCCCCACGCCTGGTGCCGGGGACGCTACTGACCGTCCCTGACGCCTGACCCATAGATCACCGTTTGTCGCCTCGTGTCCGAGCTGTGACGCACGGTCAATCTAGACCATCGGGGCCCGTCAGGAGAGGGGATGTATGCAATTTGTGGTCAAGCTTTGAAGGGGAGTTCACCTAGGGATGGCCACCCCGGGATGCCCTGCCGGCGGGGATGGGCCCGTGACCTGTGAAGACGACCGTTTCCGGGGCTGCGGAACCTCTAACTCCGGTGCCCCCTAAAGGGATTCAAAAGGTGGACGGTGCTGTATGTGGTCCAGGTCTCACAGGGAAACGGGACCGAAAACAACCCCTGTCAGGCCTGGTCGACGCGTCCGGGCCGGCCTTCGCGGTACGTGGGAAGCCGTCGGCCGGCACCTCCCGGAAGCCCTGTGGGTGCGTCATGAAACGCGGGTTGACCGTGCGCATGCCGATCCCCGCGTTGTTCACCGGAGTCGAAGCACTCATGGCCGTGACGCCAGGAGGTGGAGTGCTCCCCAGGTCAAGTCCCGGCCCTGCTCAGGAGGTTGGAGGGTGCGTGGCCAGCCAGTGCCGGGCGATCTGCTCGCGCGTGGCGACCCACGCACCGCCGCGCCGAGCGATGTGCCGCAGGAAGCCGTCGAGCACACGAATACGGCCGGGTCGGCCGATGATCCGGCCGTGCATGCCGACGCTCATCATGCGGGGACGTTCGGCGCCCTCCGCGTACAAGGTCTCGAAGGTGTCGACGAGATACGCGAGCATGTCGTCCGCGGTCGTGAACCCGTGGACGAGCAGGAACTTGAAGTCGTTCGCGTCGAGGCTGTACGGCACCACGAGGTGCGGCCGACCGGCCGCCTCGACGTAGAAGGGCAGGTCGTCCGAGTAGTCGTCGGAGTCGTAGAGGAAACCGCCCTCCTCGGCGACGAGGCGCCGTGTGGCGGCGCTCGTCCGGCCGGTGTACCAGCCGACGGGACGGCGGCCGACGAGCCGCTCGATCACCGCGGTCGTGCGTGCGATCCCGGCCCGCTCGACGTCCTCGGGCACGTCGCGGTGGTCGATCCAGCGCCAGCCGTGCCCGGCCACCTCCCAGCCGGCGGCGCCCATCGCGCGCGCCGCGTCCGGATTGCGCTCGAGGGCCTGTCCGACGGCGTGGACGGTGAGCGGCACGCCGTGCGCCCCGAGCGTGCGGTGAACGCGCCAGAACCCGGCCCGCGAACCGTAGGCGAACATCGACTCGGCGTTCAGATCACGACCGCCGGCCACGGGCGGCGCGCCGACGACCTCGTGCAGGAACCCCTCCGAGGCCGGGTCGCCGTCGAGGACGTTGTGCTCGCCGCCCTCCTCGTAGTTGAGGACGAGGCTGACGGCCACGCGGGCGCCACCGGGCCAGGCGGCACGCGGCGGCTCGGCACCGTAGCCGACCAGATCGTGGCGGTACTCGGACACGGACGGCACGCTACCGCCGCTCGCCCCGCCCGCCGGCCAGCGGAGGAGGTCGGCGTGGCGGGGGACTTCCCGCGCACGCTCGATTCTGTTGTCATGGCAATTGAATCGAGCGTCGAATACTTCATCTGGACTCGAAACCGTTGTACAGTCGCTTCATGGGCAAGGCTGAAAGGGCAGTCATGGACGAGATCGACCGGGCCATCCTGCGCGAGCTGCAGACCGACGGGCGCATTCCCTACGCGGAGCTGGGGCCCAAGGTGGGGTTGTCGCCGTCGGCGGCCCGGCAGCGGTTGCAGAGGCTGATCGACGCCAAGGTGGTCCAGGTCGTGGGGGTCACCGACCCCGTGGCCATGGGCGGGCAGGCGATGGCCCTCCTCGGCGTCCGCGTCGACGGAGATCCCCGGGCGGTGGCCGACGAGCTGGCGCGTCATGAGGAGGTCGTCTACACCGTTCTCACCTCCGGCACCTTCGACCTGTTCGTCGAGGTCGTCTGCCGTCGCCCTGCCGAACTCCTCGACATCGTCAACGACGTGGTGCGCCCCATCGAGGGCGTCACGGCGGTCGAGAGCTTCCCCTACTTCGGGATCCACACCCACCGGTTCCTCTGGGACGTCGGCTGAGGGCCCTCGACGAATCGGCCGGACCGTCCCCCTCGCGCGCCATGCGCGGCCCCATCGAACATCTCGCGGCGCCCGCCTCGCGTGCGGCGGCACCCCACCACCCCCGACAAGGATCAGACATGCCCCCTCGCCAGTCATTCGGCGTCGACTTCTTCGCCCGCGAGGCACTGCCGGCCCCTCGGGTGACGGAGGGCGACGCGCAGCGCATCGCCGCCGAGGTCTTCGGGCTCGCCACCCACGCCGTATCGCTGGGCAGCCAACAGGACACCAACTTCCTGCTGCGCGGATCCGACGGGAAGCCCGCGGCCGTACTCAAGATCGCCAATCCGGCGTTCGGCGAGACCGAGATCGAGGCCCAGGACGCCGCCGCCGACCTCGTCGCCGAGGCGAACCCCGCCCTGCGCGTGGCCACCGTCCTGCGCGACCACGACGGCGCGCGCCAGGTCGCCGCGGTCGACACCGCCGACGGACCGCTCACCGCGCGACTGCTGCGCTACCTGCCCGGCGGATCCCTCTCCGGGCCCCGTCACCTCTCGCCGCGTACGGTGTCGGCCATGGGGGCCGTGGCCGGCCGGGTGAGCAGCGCCCTCCACGACTTCCGACACCCCGGACTCGACCGCGTCCTGCAGTGGGACCCGCGGCACGCGGACCGGGTCGTGGAGCTGCTGCTCCGTCACGTGTCCGAACCCGCGCGCCGCGCTGCCGTCGAGACGGCAACGGCCGAATCCTGGGCCGCCGTACGCGAGGTCGGCGACGGACTGCCCCGCCAGGCCGTGCACCTGGACCTCACCGACGACAATCTGGTCCGAGCGGCCGGCAGTCCGTCCCACGTCCCCGACGGGATCATCGACTTCGGTGACCTGACGCACAGTTGGGCCGTCTCCGAGCTCGCGGTGACCCTGTCGTCCGTACTGCACCACGATGGCGCCGAACCCCACCACGTCCTCCCCGCCGTCCGGGCCTTCCACGGCATCCGCCCCCTGTCCGCCGACGAGGCAGCGGCGCTCTGGCCGCTCGTCGTGCTGCGCGCCGCCACCCTCGTCGTCAGCGGCCGCCAGCAAGCCGCCGTCGATCGGGACAACGCCTATGTGAACGCGGCGCTCGACCGGGAGTGGCGGATCTTCGAGCAGGCCATCGCGGTGCCCTCCGCCGTGATGACCGGCCTGATCGACGACGCGCTCGAACTGCCCCGTCGGCCGGCCCCCTCCCTGCCGGTCCTCGGGCCCCTCGTGGCGGACCTGACCGCATCCGGTACGAGGCTGCTCGACCTCTCCGTCGAGTCCGACGCGATGGACCACGGCACGTGGCTGGAGCCCGGAACGGAAGAGCGGCTGGCGGCCGAGCTGCTCGACCGGGGCGCCGACGCCGTGACCACCGCGTATGCCCAGCCGCGCCTGAGCGCCTCCGCCGTACTGTCCGCCACCTCATCCGCGACGGTCCCCACCGGCATCGACCTCTGGCTCGGCAGACCCTCGGAGCTGCGGGCCCCGCACGACGGCGAGATCGTCCACGCGTCACCCGGCCGGGCCACCCTCACCTGCGGTTCCCGGCTCCTCGACCTGTCGTGGAACGGCGCCGACGCCCCGTACCCGCCCACCGGCAGCCTGCTGCGCGCCGGCGACCGGCTGGCCGCCCTGCCCTCCGGCACCCGGCTGCACCTGACCCTCCGGCACCGGCACGGTCCCGAAGTCCCCGCCCTGGTCAGGCCCGAGTACGCCGCGGGCTGGCTGGCGCTCACCACCGACCCCGCGCCCCTCATCGGAGTGCCGACCGCCGAGGGCCGGCCGCAGGAGGACCTGCTCGCCCGGCGCGACGCCTCTTTCGCCACCGTGCAGGAGCACTACTACGGCAACCCGCCCAGGATCGAACGCGGTTGGCGCCACCACATGCTGTCCACCGACGGCCGCGCCTACCTGGACATGGTCAACAACGTCACCCCGCTTGGCCACGCGCACCCTCGTGTCGAGCGGGCCGTGGCACGGCAGTTGCGCCGACTGAACACCAACTCCCGTTTCCACTACGCGTCGGTCGTGGAGTTCTCCGAACGGCTGGCCGCCCTGCTGCCCGCGCCGCTCGACACGGTGTTCCTCGTCAACTCGGGCTCCGAGGCGGTCGACCTGGCCATCCGGCTGGCCATCGGAGCCACCGGCCGCCACGACGTCGTCGCGCTGCGCGAGGCGTACCACGGCTGGACCTACGCCTCGGACGCCGTGTCCACCTCGATCGCCGACAACCCCAACGCCCTCGCCAGCCGCCCCGACTGGGTCCACACCGTGGACTCGCCCAACCCCTACCGAGGGAACCACCGCGGCGAGGCCGCGACGGCCTACGCGACCGAAGCCGTCCGGACCGTCGAGGACCTCGCGGCGACGGGACGGGCGCCGGGCGCGTTCATCAGCGAGTCCTTCTACGGCAACGCCGGAGCCGTCGCGCTGCCCGACGGCTATCTCGCCCAGGTCTACGCGGCCGTGCGGCGCCACGGCGGACTGACGATCGCCGACGAGATCCAGGTCGGTTACGGCCGTCTCGGCTCCTGGTTCTGGGGATTCGAGCAGCAGGGCGTGACACCCGACATCGTCACCGTGGCCAAGGCGATCGGCAACGGCCACCCGCTCGGCGCCGTGATCACCTCACGGGCCGTGGCCGAGCGCTACCGCGACCAGGGCTACTTCTTCTCCTCCACCGGCGGCAGCCCCGTCTCCAGCATCGCCGGCCTCACCGTCCTCGACACCCTCCGGGACGAGGACCTCCAGGGGAACGCGGTACGCGTCGGCGCCCACCTCAAGGCCCGGCTCGAGGAACTCGCGGAACGCCACCCGCTCATCGGCGCCGTCCACGGAGCCGGCCTCTACCTCGGCGTCGAACTCGTCCGCGACCACGCCACCCTCGAACCCGCACCCGAGGAGACCACGGAACTCTGCGACCGCATGCTGGACCTGGGCGTCATCGTCCAGCCGACCGGAGACCACCAGAACGTCCTGAAGATCAAGCCGCCGCTGTGCATCGACCGCACGGCCGCCGACTTCTTCACCGCCACCCTCGACCGCGCCCTCACCGAACTCCGGTGACACCTCCTCGTCGGTCCGCCCCGGGGGCGCAGCGGCCGGAAGGAGGCAGTAGCCCGTCCACGGGGCATACCTGGTGACGGAGGTGAACGCGATGGACGCGCGGATCGGCCGGGGCGTCAAGGCGCTGGCGATGCTCGGGCTGCTGCTCGTGGCCGCGGCGGCCGTGGGCTGCGGGCCGGGAGCGGAGCAGGCGACCGGGACCGTACGCGGCACGGTCGTACGGCCGCCGGGGCAAGACCCGCGGTCGGGCGGAGGCGGGTCGGACGGCCGGGACACGGCCCGGGTGCCGGTGAACGGCGACCCGGTACGGGCGCGGGACGAGCACGGCCGCGTGGTGGCGAGCACGGTCAGCGCGCCGCCCGACGGCGGCTTCCGCTTCGACCTGCCGCCCGGCGCGTACCGGATCACCGAGGACATCCTCGGCGTCGGCGTACAGGTGCGCGTACGGGCAGGGGAGACCGTCACCGTGACCCTGACCCTTCCGTCCGTCTGAGTGACGGCCGCCCGCCCACACTCGACCGAAGGGGTGCAGTTCGTCGGCGAAGGGGTGTCCGTGACGCCCTGTGGCTGGCGTTCCTCACGCTCGGTGATCACGCTGCTGCTCGTCTCGTACACCTCCCGACGAGGAGATCCGCGCGTGAAAGCCGCTCCGGCTCGCCCCGGCATCAGACGGTCCCGATCGGTCATGGGCCGCGTACTTGCCGCCACTCTCACCCTGGGGCTCACGGCCCCCCTGCAGGCGTGGGCGAACACACCGCCTCCGGCGCCCGCGCCGGCCGACCGGGAACTGCTCAGCAGCCCGACGGACCTCACGAAACTGCCCCGCCCGAAGAACGCCGGTCGCACCCCGTTGGTCGCGCAGGCCACCCCCGGAGTCGCGATCATCGACGCGTCGGCGGCGGCCTCCAGCGGCGGCGGCAACGAAACGTCGATCGCCATCAACCCGGCCGACACCAAAGAGATCGTGATCACCCGGTTCAACGGGTCCTGGTCGGGCGTCGGCGGCAGCAACACAGACCTGCTGCACTCCCTCGACGGCGGCATCACCTGGACGAACCGCGCCACCATCCCCTTCCACGGCCTCACCGACACGACGAACGGCCCGAACGACCAGACGGTCGACTTCGACCGCAACGGCAACCTCCACGGCGCGTTCCTCACCTGCAGCTCCGCCACCATGACGGCCGCGTTCTGCGCCACGTCCCACGTGGTGACGGGCGCGACGGACGACCCGGCCGACGCGACGCACTGGAGATGGTTCGGCAACCCGCCCACCCAGGCCACGAGCGGCACCCGCACGGGGACCGACCAGCCGTGGCTGCTGGTCAACCGCGACGCCACGAACGCCGCCCAGGACAACGCCTACATCGCCATGCAGGACTTCGGCGGCGCCCCGGACGCGCGCGTGGCCGTCTACGACGGCGCGGTGGCGTCCCAGCCGGCCGGAGTCAGCCGGGACAACATCGCCGGCACCATGAGCCCCCTGGTCACCAACGGGGGCCTGCGGCTGGCCAAGGACCCGCGCGCCACGGGCGGCGGCGCGATGTACGCGCTGTACCAGACCTCGACCGGCACGAACCAGACCAACAGCGTGCTCCGCAACCAGCCCGTCAGCGTCACCTGGCGGCTCAACCGGTCGACGGACAACGGACAGACCTGGACGCTCAACGGCAACACCAACGGCATCGCCGTCGCCACAGAGAACAGCGACCAGGGCCTGGGCTTCAAGTTCGGCGGCGTGAACGCCCTGCTCGGCGGCATCGACCACGCGGCCGTCGACCCCGGCAACGGCGACGTCTACGTCGCGTACGGCGCCGACACCGCCTCCGGCAACAACCAGCTGCGGATGCGCCGGCTCACCCCCAACGGCTCCGGCGGTCTGACCGTCGGCGGGGCGGTGAACATCTCGGCGTCGACCGACGCGGCAATGCCGTCCGTCGCGGTCCTCGACAACGGCACCATCGGCGTCCTGTACGACACGTTCGACGGCACCAACACGGCCGGCTTCCCGGTCTTCTCCGCGCACCTGGCCCGCAGCACCGACCACGGCGCGACGTTCACCGACACCCTGCTGCAGACCTTCTCGTCACCGCAGACGGACCAGACGGGCTGTGACACCCGCCCGCAGCCGCCGAACCCGAACCCGCCGAACCTCACCTGCGCCCGGCAGCGCGTCCTCGGCGACTACCAGCAGCTGAAGGCCGTCGGGAACACCTTCTACGGCGCCTTCCCCGGCCACACCGGCGGCCGCGACCCCGTCGGCTCGCCGCCGATCCACGCCCTGTTCTTCAGCATCCCGCAGCGCACCGAGACCTCCCTGTCCTCCTCGTCCAACCCGTCGGTGTACGGCCAGCCGGTGACGTTCACCGCGGCCGTGCGGCCCGTCCCGGACGGCGGCACCGCGAGCTTCAAGGTCGACGGCAACGCCCTCGGCGGAGCGGTCCCGGTCGACACGACGACGGGCCGGGCGACCTCCGACCCGATCGCCACGCTGAGCGTGGGCGACCACACCGTCGACGCCACCTACAGCGGCACCACGGACTTCCAGGGCAGCACGGCCGCCTCCCTCACCCAGACGGTGAGCAAGGCGCCGACCGTCACCACGCTCACCTCCAGCGCCAATCCGTCCTCGTACGGCCGGCCGGTGACCTTCACGGCCGTCGTCTGCCCGACCGGCGGCAGCACCAACCCCACGTCGGCGCCGACGGGCACGGTGACCTTCCGGGACGGCAGCACCGTCCTCGGCACCCGGACGCTGAGCCCCGGCGGCGGCACGAACTGCGCGCAGGCGCAGCTCACCCACGCGAACCTGCTGCCCGGCAGCCACACCGTCACCGCCCAGTACAGCGGTGACGGCAACTACCTGGCCGGCGACCCCGCGAGCCTGACCCAGACGGTGACCTGCACCCGGACCATCACCGGCGACTGGCCCCGGGACGTGTTCGCCAGCCGTGAGAGCACCTGCATCATCGACGCGAACGTGGGCGGCACGGTCCACGGCATCGCGCAGGGCGCGCTGTTCATCGGCCACTCGACCATCGACGGCAGCGTCCTGTCGACGCGGGGCACCCTGTTCGCCATCTGCGACAGCACGATCGACGGGACCGTCTCCGTCGCCCGGGCCACCGGATTCGTCCTCCTGGGCGACCCCGGTGACGACGGCTGCGCACCCAACCACGTCACCGGAGGCGTACAGCTGTCCGACAACGGCTCCGGCGCCGAGCTCGTCTCCAACCTGATCGACGGCTCCGTCCAGGTGAACGGAACCACGGGCAGCGGACCGTTCCCGATCGACAACCGGGCCGCGATCGTGGGCAACACCATCGGCGGATCGCTCAGCTGCGCGCGCAACGTGCCCCCGCCGACCAACCGGGGCGTCCTGAACGACGTGACCGGTAGCCGACGCGGCCAGTGCGCCGCCCTTTGACAGTACGACAACAAGTGAAGGCCGCCACCCACAGGCTGGGTGGCGGCCTTCGCCACGTCACGGTGGGCTGGGCAGATGGAGGACGGCCGCGCCGTGGACGCGGCCGGCGGCGAGGTCGTCCAGGGCCGTGTCGGCGTCGGCGAAGTCGTAGCGGGTGAGCGTCGGCCGCAGCCGGTGTTCCGCGGCGGCGGCCAGGAAGGCGCGGCCGTCCTCGCGGGTGTTGGCGGTGACGCTGCGGACGGTCCGTTCCCGGAAGAGGTGCCTCTGGTAGTCCAGCCGCGGGATGTCGGACAGGTGGATGCCCGCGACGGCGAGCGTTCCGCCGCTGCCCAGGGCCTCCAGGGCCACCGGGACGAGGGCGCCCACGGGGGCGAAGAGGATGGCGGAGTCCAGCGGTTCGGGCGGCCCTGTCCGGGCGTCGCGTGCGGAGGCGGCGCCGAGCTCCAGGGCGAGGGCCCGGGCGGCGGGGGAGCGGGTGAGGACGTGGACGGTGGCGCCCTCGGCGAGGGCGAGCTGCGCGGTGAGGTGGGCGGAGGCGCCGAAGCCGTAGACGCCGAGCCGGCCGCCGGCGGGGAGGTCCGCCCGGCGCAGGGCCCGGTAGCCGATGATCCCGGCGCAGAGCAGGGGCGCCAGCTCCTCGGCCGGATATCCGGAGGGCATCTCGTAGGAGTGGTCCGCGGGGACGGTGGCGTACGCGGCGTAGCCCCCGTCCGCGTCCCAGCCGGTGTAGAGCGACGAGAGGCACAGGTTCTCCCGGCCGCGCGTGCAGTACGGGCACACCCCGCACGTACCGCGGAGCCACGGGATGCCGATCAGGGCACCGGCCGTGGGCCCAGTGACCCCACGGCCTGTGGCCACGACGTCGCCTACGGCCTCGTGGCCGGGCACGACCCGCTCGCGGTGCGGCAGCAGGTCGTGGTCGCGGACGTGCAGGTCGGTACGGCACACACCGCAGGCCCGGACGCGGACCAGCAGCTCGCCCGGCGACGGGGACGGTACGGGCAGTTCCGCGCGCTCCAGGCTGCCCGATCGGTCGGCGGGGACGACCCAGGCCGGCATCGTCTCCGGAAGCGGGGTGTCCATGGGGCCTCCTCGGCTCGACCACGGAATCGGCCGGGTCACGCGGGGCGCCCCCTTCGGCTCGCCCGGCCCTCTTCCGAGCGTCTTCCCGGACCACACGCACGCATGCCGGGACATGCCGGGAGACGGGGGCCGGGGCATGAGGAGGATCTTCGCGGGCAGTCGAACGGCGAGGGAGCCGCGTCCCTCACGACCCAGGGAGCTGGTGTGATCATGGCACGTGCCGCACGGACCGGCCCTCCGACCCGTCCGGGCCCGTCGGAGCCGCAGCCGACGCCCCCTACGAACCCCTTCCCTCCCGACCCACCGCCACCGGCACCGGGTCCCCGGCCGGCACCGCCGCCGCGGCCCGGTCCCGAGCGCCGACCACCGGAGGCGACGGCGGGTACGCCGCCCGACGACCCGGTTCCGCCGAGCCCCACCCCGGCGCCGGGGCCCGGCCCCGGCCCGCAGCCGGGCCCGCTCCCCGGCCCGGTGCCCGCACCGGGCGGCCCCGACCCGGTGCCGCCGGCGCCGCCGCAGCCCCGACCGGATCCTCCTGGACCAGGCGGCCCGCGCCCGGAGCCGGGGCCTCATCCCGGTCCACTGCCCGGGCCGGTACCCCTGCCGGAGCCGGTCACCTGACTGCTGTCACGTCCAGGCGGTGAGCAGTCTGCCGTGGTGGCCGGCCAGCCAGGTGGCGAAGTCCTGGAGGGCCGGGTTCAGGTCGCGGACGGCGACGAGGTCCCGGGCCGCGGTGAAGCGGTGCTCGCACTCCGCGTAGAACTGGAACATGTTGCCCGACTCGTCCGCGCCCGGGAATCCCTGCGCGCGCCACTCGTCCGGGCTGAGGGGTCGGTACCGCACCGGTTCGTCGAGGGACAGGCTGAGGGCCGCGGCCATGTCGGCGACCTTGAGGTGCTCGCCGGCGATGCTGATCGTGGCGGCGATCAGGTCGGCGCCCCGCCGGAGAATCGACAGGGCGGTCCTGCCGATGTCGTCGACCGCGATGCCGGAGAGCCGGCTCCCGCCCATGGGGTAGGTGAGCTGGAAGGCGCCGTCCGGGCCGCGCTGCGGGGCGAAGGCGCCGAACAGGTTCTCCCAGTAGAACGTGGCGCGCAGGAACGTGGTCGGCACCGCTTCCTCGGTGAAGTAGTGGTCCGCTTCCGCCTTGGCGTCGAAGTGCGGCACCTTGTAGTGCTCCTGGAGCGTGGGCATGCGGTCGTCGTCGAGCGGGATGCACTCCCGGGTGTCCTCGAGGGTGGACCAGACCGCGTGCTGGATGCCCGCGTGGGAGGCGGCCTGGGCGAGCGCCTGTGCCTGGGCCTTCTCGCGTTCCGCGGACAGGTGCTCCCAGAAGTTGGTGACGAGGAACGCGCCGTACGCGTGCTCGAAGGCCGGCGCGAGACTGGCCGGATCGTCCATGTCGGCCTGGACGATGTCGTCGACGCCGAGACGCTTCAGCTCCTGGGCGGCCTCCCCTTCGGGGTGGCGGGTGACGGCGCGTACCGTGAACTCGCCCTCGCGGTCGGCGAGGACGGCCCGCACGAGCCCGCCGCCCTGCCTACCGGTCGCTCCGATCACCGTGATGATCTTCTTCTCGGTCATGGCTCGATCGCCTCGCACCTCGGACTCGTGATTCGGCCGCTGTCGTCCCGCTCGCCGTCCGTCCTATCCGCCCCCGCCCTCCCGCTTGTCCTCGTCGACGATCTCGGCGTCGACGATGTCCTCCTCGCCTCCGGCCGTGGGCCCGGCGTCGGAGGGGGCCTGCTGTGGGGAGCTGTACATCGCGGCGCCGATCCGCTGCGCGACCGTGCTCAGCCGGTCGACGGCGGTGCGGATCTCGGCTGTATTGTCGCCTGGGGCGGACTCGCCCTTGAGCTTCTCCTTCAGCTCGCCGAGCGCGGCCTCGACCTCGGCCTTGACGTCACCGGGGACCTTGCCCTCGTTGTCCTTGAGCAGCTTCTCGGTCTGGTAGACGAGCTGCTCGCCCTGGTTGTGGGTCTCGGCGGCCTCGCGGCGGCGCCGGTCCTCCTCGGCATGGGCCTCGGCGTCGCGCATCATCCGCTCGATGTCGTCCTTCGGCAGCGAGGAGCCGCCGGTGACGGTCATCTTCTGCTCCTTGCCCGTGCCGAGGTCCTTGGCCGTGACGTGCATGATGCCGTTGGCGTCGATGTCGAAGGCGACCTCGATCTGCGGGACGCCACGCGGGGCCGGCGGCAGACCGGTCAGCTCGAACATGCCGAGCTTCTTGTTGTACGCCGCGATCTCGCGCTCGCCCTGGTAGACCTGAATGGTCACCGAGGGCTGGTTGTCCTCGGCGGTGGTGAAGATCTCCGAGCGCCGGGTCGGGACCGTGGTGTTGCGCTCGATCAGCTTGGTCATGATGCCGCCCTTGGTCTCGATGCCGAGGGACAGCGGGGTCACGTCGAGGAGCAGGACGTCCTTGACCTCGCCCTTCAGGACACCGGCCTGCAGGGCCGCGCCGACGGCGACGACCTCGTCGGGGTTCACGCCCTTGTGCGGGTCCTTGCCGGTGAGCGAGCGCACCAGATCGGTCACCGCGGGCATCCGGGTGGAGCCGCCGACCAGGATGACGTGGTCGATGTCGGCGACCTGGATCCGCGCGTCGTCGACCGCCTGGTGGAACGGCGTCCTGCAGCGCTCCAGGAGGTCTTCCGTCATCTTCTCGAACTGCGCCCGGGTGAGCTTCTCCTCCAGGTGCAGCGGGCCCTCGGCGGAGGCCGTGACGTACGGCAGGTTGATGGACGTCTCGGTCGCCGACGACAGCTCGATCTTCGCCTTCTCCGCGGCCTCGCGCAGCCGCTGCACCGCCATCCTGTCCTTGGACAGATCGACGCCGTACCCGTTCTTGAACTGCTTGACCAGGTGGTCGACGACGCGCTGGTCCCAGTCGTCACCACCGAGGTGCGTGTCCCCGTTGGTGGCCTTCACCTCCACGACGCCCTCACCGATCTCTAGGAGGGACACGTCGAAGGTGCCGCCACCGAGGTCGAAGACGAGGACCGTCTGATCGTTCTCCTTGTCCAGGCCGTACGCGAGCGCGGCCGCGGTCGGCTCGTTCACGATGCGCAGGACGTTGAGCCCCGCGATCTCGCCCGCCTCCTTCGTGGCGGTCCTCTGGGAGTCGTTGAAGTACGCGGGCACGGTGACCACCGCGTCCGTGACCTCCTCCCCCAGGTAGGCCCCGGCGTCGCGCTTCAGCTTCTGCAGCACGCGGGCGGAGATCTCCTGGGCGGTGTACCGCTTGCCGTCGACCTCGCCGCTCGCGGGGAACCGCCAGTCGGCTTCTCCCATGTGCCGCTTGACCGACCTCACGGTGCGGTCCACGTTCGTCACGGCCTGCCGCTTGGCCAGCTCGCCGACCAGCACGTCACCGCCCTTGGCGAAGGCGACCACGGACGGGGTGGTCCGCGCACCCTCCGCGTTCGCGACGACCGTCGGCTCACCGCCCTCGAGGACGGACACGACCGAGTTCGTCGTTCCCAGATCGATACCCACCGACCGAACCATCATCGGCCTCCCAACCATCACCGAGGCACGCCCGGCGTCGAGCGCTCCACGTCTCGGCGACTTCCCCGGCACGCCCGGCACATGCCATCCCTCGGGAGATGGCCTGCCCCCCCGCGTGTTCGGCAGGCCCGCCGCGACCACCCCGACCTGCTCCCCCTCCTGGACCGCACCCTGACCGACGGCTGAGGGCTCCGGCCCGGGAGAGGGAGAGGGGGAGGGGGAGGGAAAGGGGGAGGGGGAGGGGGACGCGCCCGGTGGGTGCGCGGGTCAGTTCAGCTCGTCGGGGTGCGGGCCGGTGCGCAGGCCGCGGTCGAGACCGGCGATCGCCGCCATCTCCTCGTCCGTCAGGACGAAGTCGAACACGTCGAAGTTGGCGCGGATCCGGGCCGGGGTCACCGACTTGGGGATGACCACGTTGCCGAGCTGCAGGTGCCAGCGGATGACGACCTGCGCCGGCGACTTGCCGTGGGCGGCGGCGATCGCGGCGATCGCCGGGTCGTCGAGGACCGCGCCCTGCGCCAGCGGACTCCACGCCTCGGTGGCGATCCGGTGCTCGCCGTGGAAGGCGCGCAGTTCGGACTGCTGCAGCGCGGGGTGCAGCTCGATCTGGTTGACGGCCGGGGTCAGCGCGGCGCCGTCCATCAATCGGCGCAGGTGCTCGGGCTGGAAGTTGGAGACGCCGGCGGCGCGGATCCGGCCCTCCTCGGCGAGCCGCTCCAGGGCGCGCCAGGAGTCGCGGTACAGGTCACGGGCCGGGGTGGGCCAGTGGATCAGGTACAGGTCGACGTAGTCCAGGCCGAGCTTGGCCAGGCTGTCGTCGAAGGCGCGCAGCGTGGCGTCGTAGCCCTGGTCGGCGTTCCACAGCTTGGTGGTGACGAACAGCTCCTCGCGGGCGAGCCCGGAGGCGCCGAGGGCACGGCCGACGCCGGCCTCGTTGCCGTAGACGGCGGCGGTGTCGATGCTGCGGTAGCCGGCTTCGAGGGCGGAGGTGACGGCGGCGGTGGTCGCGTCGTCGGCGACCTGGAAGACGCCGAAGCCGAGCTGCGGGATCTCGACGCCGTTGTTCAGCGTGACGGTGGGGACGGTGGAGGTGGTGGACGGTGCCATGGTGTGCGGGTGCTCCTTCACTTGGTGCGGGTGGAGAGGGTGTAGCGGACGGTCTGGGCGCTGATGAGTCCGTCGCGGAAGACGAAGGTGTCCACGCCGTCGGTGACCTCGTGGGCGCTGCCGGCGGCGGCCCACCGCAGGAACAGCACGTCTCCGGCGAACTGCGGGGTCAGCTGCCACTCGGCGTCGGGAAGGTCGGCGAGCAGCCGGCCGATGCCCTCGCGGACTCCCGCGCGTCCGGTCAGGACGCCTTCGGGAGTGAGGAAGACGGCGTCCTCCGTGTAGTTCTCGCTGATGAGGTCCAGGTCGCCGGTGCCGAGGCGCCGGCCGTGGTCGGCGAAGACTTCCTGCGGGGTGCGGGTGTGCGGGGTGTTCATGGAGGGTCGCTCCGGGGGATCGAGGGACCAGTGGGGTGGAGGGGACGGGGATCAGTGGTGTACGGGGGAGGGGGCGGCGGACGCCGTGACGGCACCGGCCTCGACGGCGCCGGCACCGGCCTCGTCCGGGACGCGGTCGGCGTCCTTCGCGGGGGTCCGGCGCTCCAGCGCGGCGGACCAGAAGGCGAGGCCGAGGGCGGCGGCGGCGAGGGCGGCGCCGACCCAGTTCGGGGAGGTGTAGCCGAGGCCGGCGGTGATGACGATGCCGCCGAGCCAGGCGGCGAGCGCGTTGCCGAGGTTGAAGGCGCCGATGTTGACGGCCGAGGCCAGGGTCGGCGCGCCGTGGGCCTGGTCGAGGACGCGCTTCTGCAGCGGCGGCACGGTGGCGAAGCCGAGCGCCCCGACGAGGAGGATGGTGATCGCGGCGAGGACCTTGTCGTGGGCGGTCACGGTGAACAGGGCGAGGACGATCGCGAGGCCGCCGAGGGTGGCGTACAGCAGGGGCATCAGCGCCCGGTCGGCGTACCGGCCGCCGAGCAGGTTGCCGAGGAACATGCCGACGCCGAAGAGCACGAGCAGCCAGGTCACGGCGCCGTCGGAATAGCCGGCGGCGTGCGTCATCATCGGCGCGATGTAGGTGATCGCGGCGAAGACACCGCCGAAGCCGAGCACGGTCATAGCCATCGCGAGCAGCACCTGCGGGTTGCGGAAGGCCTTCAGCTCGCCGCGTAGCCGGGCGCCCTCGGGGCGGGGCATGGCGGGCACGAGCCTGACGATGCCGAGCAGCCCGATCACGCCGAGCGCGGCGACGATCGCGAAGGTGGTGCGCCAGCCGACGGCCTGCCCGATGAAGGTGCCGAGGGGCACGCCGACGATGTTGGCGACGGTCAGTCCGGTGAACATGGTGGCGATGGCGCCGGCCTTCTTGTCCGGGGCGACGAGCTCGGCGGCGACGACGGACCCGATGCCGAAGAACGAGCCGTGGGCGAGCGAGGCGATCACGCGGCCGGTCAGCATCATCCCGAAGTTCGGGGCGAGGGCGGAGGCCAGGTTGCCGAGCACGAACAGGCCCATCAGCAGCATGAGCATCCGCTTCCGGCTCACCTTGTTGCCGAGGACGGTCAGCAGCGGCGCGCCGAGGACGACGCCGAGCGCGTAGCCGGTGACCAGCAGGCCCGCGGTGGGGATGGTGACGCCGTAGTCGGCGGCGATCTCGGGCAGCAGACCCATGATCACGAATTCGGTCGTACCGATACCGAAGGCCCCGACTGCAAGAGCGAGCAGAGCGAGCGGCATGGCTCGCCCCCTTCCGGAATTGCTTGAACGATCCCTTTGCATGCCTTCACAATAGTTGCATGCGCGCCATACTTGCAAGCGCGGGTAGGTGGTGTGATCTGGATGGCGCTGACCGCAGGCTAAGTCGGCCCAGGGGTGACGCGGGCTGCTCGGTACTGCTGTAGGGCTCCCGTCGAAGGCGGCGGCGCGTCGGCTCGTCGCCGTGACCCTGGCCGGGCTGTTGCCCGCGGCCCGAAGCGCGGATCGGACTCCCGCCGGGGCGGAGGAGGAGCCGGGCCATGAGTGTGGTCACCGCCGTGGCCGTCACCACGGCCACTGACGGCGGCCATACCCCCTCCCCGTATCATGGGGCGCGCCCGGTCGCTACGGATCGGGCCGAGAACGGAGGGTGAAGTGGCGACGCGCCAGGAGACCGCGACATGGCCGGGCCGATGTGTGCTCGCCGTCGTGCTGCTCTTCGGCATCGTCTTCATGCACGCCCTGGGGCACTCCGACGAGCACCGCGCCGTCGGCGTCACCGCCCACACGACGGCCGGGTCGCACGCCTCCGCTCCGGCGGTGGAGCAAGCGGCTGCCGCCGACGACCATGGCGCGTCGCACCCGGCACCCGCCCATGGGGCGGGAGTCGCCGCGCTCTGTCTCGCCGTGCTCGGCGCAGGCATCGGACTGCTCCTCCTGTGGCGTGCGGCCCGCAGGCGGCTGCCGCTCGGCGATGTCTCACGGGCGACGGAGCGACTGGCGTACGCGCTCCGCGCGATCCCGCCTCCCGCTCCGCCCGGGTCCCTCCTGGCACGCCTGTCGTTGTTGCGCATATAGGGCGACCGACCGCTCCTCGCCGCGAGCGGAACCGATCCCTTTCGCATGCAACGACCACGTCAAGAGGTTCCACCGGCATGACCCGACCCACCCGTCGTACCGTCCTCGGCGCCGGACTCGCCGCCGCCGGCACCGGCCTGCTGACCGCCTGCTCCGGCAGCGGCACCGGTCACTCGTCCCACGGAAGCGGCGCATCGACGCCGACCGGTGACTACGTCACCCCCGACAGCAAGGAGGTCGGGGCGACCGAGGCGCTGCGCAAGCCCGGCCCCGAGCGCAAGGTGAGGCTCACCGCCGTCGAGACCCCGCTCGACCTCGGCGGCGGACGCACGGTCCGCTCCTGGGCGTACGGGGACGAGCTCCCCGGCAAGGAGGTCCGGGTCACCGCCGGTGACACCCTCGCGCTCACCCTCGCCAACAACCTTCCCCGGGCCACGAGCATCCACTGGCACGGACTCGCGCTGCGCAACGACATGGACGGCGTGCCCGGACTCACCCAGCGCGACATCAAGCCCGGCGGCTCCTTCGACTACCGCTTCACGGTCTCCCACCCCGGCACGTACTGGCTTCACCCGCACTCCGGCGTCCAGCAGGACCGCGGCCTGTACGCGCCGCTGATCGTCGAGGACCCCAGGGAGCCCCTGAAGTACGACAAGGAGTGGGTGATCGTCCTCGACGACTGGGTCGACGGCGTCGACGGCTCCACCCCGGACGCCGTGCTCGCCGAGCTCGGCAAGGGCATGGGCATGGGCGGCATGGACCACGGCGGCTCCGCCTCCGGGAGCATGGAGGGCCACGACATGTCGAACATGTCGATGACCTCGATGACCTCGATGACCTCGATGACCACGAAGAAGTCCCCGTCCCCGAAGCCGGCCGGCCTCTCCCGCATGCTCATGGGCGCGAACAGCGATCTGCTCGGTGGCGACGCCGGAGACGTCGGGTACCCGCACTACCTGATCAACGGCCGTACGCCGCAGTCCCCGCAGACGTTCACCGCGAAGCCCGGCGACCGGATCCGGCTGCGGATCATCAACGCCGGGGGTGACACCGCCTTCCGGGTCGCCCTCGGCGGACACCAGCTCACCGTCACCCACACCGACGGCTTCCCGGTCGAGCACACGCGGGCCGACGCGCTGCTGCTCGGCATGGGCGAGCGCATCGACGCCCTCGTCACCGCCGGGAGCGGCACCTTCCCGCTGACCGCGCTCGCCGAGGGCAAGAGCCGCACCGCCCTCGCCGTCCTGCGCACCGGCGGCGGAGCCGCGCCCGCCGCCGGTGCGCGCCCGAAGGAGCTGGACGGCAAGGTCGTGCACGGCGGCCGGCTCAAGGCCGCGGAGTCCGTGCGGCTCGAGCCGAGCCGGCCCGACCGCACCATCGAGTTCCATCTGACCGGCTCGATGACGAAGTACGACTGGGCCGTCAACGGCAAGAAGTACGACCCCGCTGTGCGCCACCCCGTCCGCTCGGGCGAGCGTGTCCGCCTGGCCTTCGTGAACAGCACGACGATGTGGCACCCGATGCACCTGCACGGCCACACGTACGCGCTCGCCGGCGGCGGTGCCCGCAAGGACACGTCCATCGTGCTGCCGGGCAAGCGGCTGGAGGTCGACTTCGACGCCGACAACCCGGGCCTGTGGATGATCCACTGCCACAACGTCTACCACGCCGAGTCCGGCATGATGACCGTCCTCGGCTACCTGAAGTAGAGACCGCGGTGACACGGGAGCGGCCCGGCCCGGCCGCTCCCGTGCCCCTCCACCGGGAGGTCGGCAGGTCATTCCGCTCGTGGGGCGGCGGTGGTCGTTTCGTTGCGTCGCAGGAGCGCGATCGTGGTGCCGAGGGCGATGAGGAGGGCCAGTGCGGCGTATCCGTAGGTGAGGGTCGCCGCGGTGGCGATGGCGGCGACGAGGAGAGGACCGCCCGCGTCGCCGAGTTCACGGCCGAGTTCGGCGGCGCCCATGGTCTGGCCCATGCGTTCCTCGGGGGTGCTCGTGGCGAGGGCGGCGAAGCCGAGCGGGGTGATCAGGCCGGTGCCGGCGCCGATCAGGGTGGCGGAGAGCAGGACCCCGGTCAGACCGGGCAGCATGGCGCAGGCCAGACCCGCAGCGGTGAGGGCCAGGCCCGAGGTGAGGCCGGTCCGGGTGGTCAGGCGCTCCTCGTCGAGGGCGCGTCCGGCGTAGGGCTGGATGACGGCGGCGGTGGCGGCGAGGACGGAGACGGCGGCTCCGGTCGCGATGGTGCCGAGTCCCGCGGCGGCGCCGGAGACGGGAAGGAAGCCGACACCGACGGAGAGTGCGGCGGTCGCGGCGGCCAGTGCGGCGGTGGGGCCGAGGAAGACGGGGTCGGCCAGGCGGCGTGCCAGGTCGAGGACGGTCTGGCGCTGCTTGGGCAGCGGAGGTACTGCGGGAACGGCGAGTGCGGCCCACGCGGCGACGGCTGCGCCGAGTACGGCGAGGACGGTGAAGAGGAGGCGCAGGCCACCGGCCCAGACCAGCAGTCCGCCGAGGAGGGGGCCGAGGGCGTAGCCGATGGACTTGTGGAAGCCGTAGCTGCCGAAGGCGCGGCCGCGCTTGGCCGCGGGGTTGAGGCGGGCGACGAGCGCCGAGGCGGACGGGGAGAAGGCGGAGGCGGCGGCACCCTGGCCGAGTCGGGCGGCCCACAGCCAACCGGGGCTGTCGGCCATGGCGTACAGGGTGGAGGCGGCGGCGAACGCGATTAGGCCGCTGATTAGCACGGGCTTGGCGCCGATGCGGTCGGCCAGGCTCCCGAAGACGGGCTTGAGGAGCACTTCGGCGCCGTCGTAGAGGGCGAGCAGTCCGCCCAGGACGAGGAGGGAGGTGACGGCATCCTCGGAGAAGGCGCCGAGGTTGGCGGCGATGCCGTGGGCCCCGAAGGCGGTGGTGAACCCGGCCGCGTACAGCGGCCACATCCGGGCCGCGGGAGCCGCCTGCCGGGCGGGGGTCGCGGTCATCGGGCGCCTCCCTCGTGGAGAACGGCGAAGACGCGCTCGGCGTAGTCCTCGCACACGGCCGCGCAGCTCTTGAGCCGGGTCGCGTCCTCGGGGCCGCGTCCCATGGCGTTGAGCGTCAGCGCCTGCCCCCCTGCCTTGTCCGTCAGCTCCAGGGCCCGGGCGATGCCCTCGGCGAATGAAGGCTCGACACAAGGACGAATGTAGCAATGGGGTACATCTGCTGGAGTGGCGAGCTTCCGAAGCGTTGCCCGATCTGTCCGGCTGGATCGGGCCGCCCGGGAACGCGGACCGGTCAGGCGCTGAGGACGCCCGTGCCGAGCAGGCCGAGGAGCAGTACGCCGACGATCACCCGGTAGACGACGAAGGCGTTGAAGGAGTGCCGGGCGACGTACTTGAGCAGCCAGGCGATGGAGGCGTAAGCGACGATGAAGGAGACCGCGGTCCCGACGACGAGCGGGGCGAGGCCGACGCCCGCGCCGACGGCGTCCTTGAGCTCGTAGACGCCGGCGCCGGTGAGGGCGGGGATGCCGAGGAAGAAGGAGAGGCGGGTGGCGGCGACCCGGTCGAGGTCCAGCAGGAGCGCGGTGGACATGGTGGCGCCGGAACGGGAGAAGCCGGGGAAGAGCAGGGCGAGGATCTGCGAGCAGCCGACGAGCATCGCGTCCTTGAACGAGGTGTCGTCCTCGCCGCGCTTGTGACGGCCCATCTGGTCGGCCACCCACATCACGCCGCTGCCGACGATCAGCGAGCCCGCGACCACCCACAGGGAGGCCAGCGGCCCTTCGATGAGCGGCTTGGCCGCGAGGCCCACCACCACGATCGGGATGGTCGCGAAGATGATCCACCACGCGAACTTGTAGTCGTGGTGGTAGCGCTCCTCCTTGTCGGCCAGGCCGCGTCCCCAGGCGGTGACGATGCGGACGATGTCCTTGAAGAAGTACAGGAGGACGGCGGCGATGGCGCCGACCTGGATGACGGCGGAGAAACCGACCACGGAAGGGTCGTCGACCGGGATGCCCATGAGCCCCTCGGTGATCTTGAGGTGGCCGGTTGAGGAGATGGGCAGGAATTCGGTGACGCCCTCGACGATGCCGAGGATGGTGGCCTGACCGAGGCTGATGGCGCTCATCAAGGTCCTGTCTGGGGAGGGGGGCGGGTACGGGTGCGGGCGTGTGGTCAGCGACCGGCGCCCGCGCGGCGCGCGGCCCGGCGGGCGCGCCGGAACTCCACGGCGAGCGGGAGCAGGGAGACGGCGACGATCGCCGCGATCGCCGGGAGGAGGTAGTGGTCGACGTCGGGGATGCTGGAGCCGAGGACGTAGCCGCCGAGGACCAGGCCCGTCGTCCACACGAGGCCGCCCGCGATCTGCCAGAGGGCGAAGGTGCGGGCGGGCACGCCGACCATGCCGGCGAGGGGGTTGAGGACGGTGCGGACCACGGGCAGGAAGCGGGCCAGGACGATGGCCTTGCCGTGGCCGTAGCGGGCGAGCAGGTCCTCGGCGCGGGCGGCGCCCTCGCGCAGATGACGGCTACGGGTGCGCTCGAGGAGGACTCGGCCGGCTCGGGCGCCGATCAGGTAGCCGGTCTGGGCGCCGAGGAGGGCACCGGCCGCGGCAGCGGCGAGGACGCCGGGGAGGGAGAGGTGGATGCCGCCCGAACCGCCGGTGCCTGCCGCGCACAGCAGGCCCGCGGTGAACAGCAGGGAGTCGCCGGGCAGGAAGAAGCCGATCAGCAGGCCGGTCTCGGCGTACAGCACGAGGAAGACGCCGACCGTGCCGAAGGCGGTCAGCAGGGATGTGGCATCCAGCGGGTTGAGGGCCTGGGGCACCTGGGGTTCCTTCCTGCCGCGGGCGAGCCGGGCGGCTGTCGCCGGGCACGGGGGCGTGGCACACTCGTGGAACAGCATTTACGCGTGCGTAGAACTTCTACGCGACTGTAGAAGATGGTCGGGAGAACGACAAACCCATGGACGCGAACACGCGCGATCAGGCATCCAGGCGGCCCAACGGCGCCCGGGAGACGCAGATCCTCGAACTGCTCCAGCAGGCCGACGGCGCCCTGACGCCCGGCGAGGTCGCCGAGCGGCTCGGCGGGGAACTCACGTACAGCACCGTCGTGACGATCCTGACCCGCATGCACGGCAAGCAGATGCTGCACCGCTCCCCGCGCGGCCGGGCCTACGCGTACGAGCCGGTCACCGACGAGGCCGGCTTCGCCGCCCGCCGGATGCGCTCGGTCCTGGACGACCGGCCCGACCGCGAGGCCGTCCTCGCCCGCTTCGCCGACGAGCTCTCCGACTCCGACGCCGAGCTCCTGCGCCAGATGCTCGGCGACGCCGGCAGCGGCGACCCACGGTAAGGAGCCCCCCTTGCGCTTCGCCGTCTACCTTCCGCTGCTGCTGCCGCTGCTCGCACCGCTCGGCGCCCGCCTCATCGCCGAGCGGTGCGAACCGCGCCTGGCCACCTGGCTGCTCACCGCCTCCGCGCTCGTCCTCGGCGCGGCGAGCACCCTGTGCCTCGGCCTGCTCGCCTTCACCGGTCTCGTCCGCCTCCCGCAGCTGGCCGCCCTCGGCCACTGGGCCCCGCTCACCGCACACGACGACCCGGCCGCGCTGCCCGTCGCGCTGGCGGCCGGCCTGCTCCTGGGCGGCGCCACCGTCATGGCCGTACGGCTCCTGCTCCGACGCGTTCGCTCGCTCGCCGCGGCGGCCCTCGAAGCGGCCTGCATGCCCGCCCGCGACGGCCTGGTCGTCATCGACGACGAGGCTCCCGACGCCTTCGCGCTGCCCGGGCTTCCCGGCCGCGTCGTCGTCTCCACCGGCATGCTGGACACCCTGGACGCGGCCGAGCACCGCATCCTGCTGGCCCACGAACGCGCCCACCTGACAGCCCACCACTACGCGTTCGTGGCCCTCGCCCAGCTCGGTGCGGCCGCCAACCCGCTCCTGCGCCCCCTCGCCCGGGCCGTCACGTACACGATCGAACGCTGGGCCGACGAGAACGCCGCCACCGCCACCGGTGACCGGCGCAAGGTCGCCCAGACCGTCGGCAAGGCCGCGCTCGCCGCCCGCCGCACCCTGGCCCGCACCCCGGGCGGAGCGCTCGCCTTCCTCGGACGCCGCGACCGCCGGCCCTCCGCCGGCCCCGTACCGCGCCGCGTCGCCGCCCTCCTCGCACCACCTCTCGGCCTCCACCCCGTCCTCGCGACAGCCACAGCAGCCGTGCTCGCCGCCGCGACCCTCGCCTCGGCCGAGGCGGTCCACGACCTGCACCTGCTGCTACGGGCCGTAGGCACCTGGTAGGGCCACTGCGCGATCAACGAGGAGCCGCATCCGTCGTAGTCCTCGAAACGGGCCGGGCAGGCGCCGACGTGGGCGAAGCGCACCGATCCGCGGGGCGGGAGCGGGCCGCTCCAGGCCGGCCATCAGGCGCTGCGGGAGCCGCTCAGGAGCGGAAGCACCGGTCCCGCGGCCACCCCGAGGCCCACCGAGACGGTGGCGGCGGGATGGGCGACGCCCCGTGCCGGGAGGCCCCCGGCCGCGAGCGTGCTCGGCCCGGGGCGGCTCGCTCCGGCGACGGGCGGAACGACCGGCACGAGGGGGTCGGCCAGGAGGCGGGACGCGGCCGCACCGGAATGCCGGTGCGGCCGCGTCCCGTCCTCGCGTCGCTCCTCATCGACCTCCGGTGATCCTCGACCGGACCTTGTCGCGGGCATCGGCGGCGTCATCGGCGAACAGGGCCAGCTCGGCGAGTTCGCGGCACTCCGCGAGGGTGTGCGCGGCCAGTGCCGCCCGCACCTCGGGGAGCGAGGCGGGCGCGGCCGACAGGCTGGTGATCCCGAGGCCGACAAGCACCAGGGCGAGTGCGGGGTCGGCGGCCGCCTCCCCGCACACGCCGATCGGACGGCCGTGCTCGGCCGCGGACCGGGCGGCGGCGGCGACCAGCGCCAGCAGGGCCGGCTGCCACGGGTCGAGGAGCTCGGCGAGGGAGCCGAGCGTGCGGTCGGCCGCGAAGGTGTACTGGGCCAGGTCGTTGGTGCCGATGCTGAAGAAGTCGCAGACCTCCGCCAGCCGGTCGGTCCGCAGGGCGGCCGCCGGGACCTCGATCATCGCGCCGGCCAGCGGCAGACCGTGCGCGCGCACCAGGGCGGCGAACTCGGCGGCCTCGCGCGGGACCGACACCATCGGGGCCATCACCCAGACCTGGGCGGTCGCGGCCTCGGCGGCTTCGGCGATCGCGGCGAGCTGGGTCGCCAGCAGCCCGGGGTCGCGGGCGGCGGTTCGCAGACCGCGGACGCCCAGGGCCGGGTTCTCCTCGTCGGCGGCCGTGACGAAGGGCAGCGGTTTGTCCGCGCCCGCGTCGAGCGTGCGGACGACCACCCGGCGGCCGGCGAAGGCCGTGAAGACCTGCCGGTAGGCGGCGGCCTGTTCGGCGAGGTCGGGAGCCTCGGCACGGTCCAGGAAGAGGAACTCGGTGCGGAACAGGCCCACGCCCTCCGCGTCGGCCGCGGCCGCGCCGGCCAGCTCGTGCGGCGCACCGAGGTTGACGAGGAGCGCGACCGGATGGCCGTCCGCCGTCCGGCCCGGCCCCCGGACGCCGGCCGACAGCTCGCGGCGGCGGAGCTCCCGCTCGGCGGCCCGCGCGAGCGTCTCCGGGCTCGGGTCAGGCTCGACCACGCCGTCGGCGCCGTGCACCAGGACCTGTCGGCCGTCCTCGAGCTCCATGGCGCCGGCGCAGCCGACCACGGCGGGCACGCCGAGCGCCTTGGCGAGGATGGCCGTGTGGCTGGTCGGCCCGCCGCGGACGGTGACCACGGCCAGCACCCGGGCGGGGTCGAGCAGGGCCGTGTCGGCGGGCGCCAGGTCCTCGGCGACGAGGACGTACGGGTGTCCCGGGTCGGGCAGGCCGGGCACGGGCAGGCCGAGCAGGTGCGCCACCGCGCGGTCGCGCAGGTCGTCCAGGTCGGCGGCGCGTTCCGCGAAATGACCGCCGGCGGCGACCAGCGCGGTGCGGAATCCGTCGAAGGCGGCGGCGAGCGCGTGGGCGCCATCGGTCCCCCGCTCGGCCAGGGCGGCCGCCTCGTCGGCGAGGACCGGGTCGGCGGCCATCATGGCCTGCGCGGCGAGCACCTCGGAGCCCGGGCCGCTCACGCGGGCGGCGCGCTCCTCCAGGTCGGCGACGACCGCGCCGAGGGCGGCGTGGACCGCCGCCGCCTCCGCCGCCGGGTCGGCGACGGGCCTCGGGGCGGGCAGCGCGGGTACGGGCGCCATCCGCGCGACCGGGCCTGCCGCGCTGCCGGTACCGACGCCGATCCCGCGGACCGGACCGCTCATGCCGCTGCGTCGAGGTCGGAGGCGAGCAGGTCGGCGAGCGCCTTCAGCGAGTCCTGGGCCTGGTCGCCGGTCGCGGTGAGCTCCAGGGCCTCGCCGCAGCCGGCGGCGAGGGCGAGGACGGAGAGCAGGCTGCGGGCGTCGACCGGGGCCTGGCCCGGGCGGCCGACGGTGACCTTGACCGGCTGGCGGGCGGCGGCCTGGACGAACAGCGAGGCCGGGCGGGCGTGCAAGCCGCTCCGGGAGCCGACGGTGACCTGGATCGAGTGCATGGAAGGTCCTTGGAGGAGAGCGGAGGAGACGAGCGCCGACCCGGGTGGGATCCGGGTCGGCGGGAGTGGACCACTGTGATCGGAACCCGGTCTCCGCAGTACGGGGGCGGTGGCGGAAGACCGGGCAGACCGTGGTTTCACGCCCGTTAGCGCGTTGTTTCGATTGGTTCTACGTCCGATTGGCGAGCGCTGTCAACACATTCGGGCAAACCCAAAGAGGGGCTCCATGCCCCTGCGGCCTCTTGCTTTTTCGGCTGGAGGGCGTATGGTCGGCCTGAATCAAGCGTGAACAGACATGAAACGGACCCAATCCCACATGTACGCACCCGAGCGGCAGCAAGAGATCCTCCGCCTCGCCCAGGAGCAGGGCAGGGTGGACGTGCCGACACTGGCCGAGGACTTCGGCGTCACGCAGGAGACCATCCGGCGTGACCTGAGCGCCCTCGACCGGGCAGGTCTGCTGCACCGGGTGCACGGCGGCGCGCTGCCCGCCGGCGCGCTGCACCTGGAGCCCGGTCTGGCCGAACGGGACTCCACGGCCGCGGCCGAGAAGGAACGCATCGCCAAGGCGGCCCTCGACCTGCTGCCCACGGAGGGCAGCGTGATCCTCGACGCCGGGACGACCGTCTCCCGACTGGCCGGGCTGCTGCCCGCCGACTGCACGCTCACCGTCGTCACCAACGCGCTCCCGGTCGCCGCCCGGCTGGCCGACCGCCCCGGGCTCACCCTCCACCTCGTGGGCGGCCGGCTGCGCCACCGCACCCAGGCCGCCGTCGACGCGTGGGCACTGCGTGACCTGGCGGACGTCCACGCGGACGTCGCGGTGGTCGCCACCAACGGCTTCTCCCCGGAGGGCGGCCTCTCGACGCCGGACCTCGCCGAGGCAGCCGTCAAACGGGCCATGCTCACCGGCGCCCGGCGGGTCGTCCTGGTGGCCGACTCCTCCAAGTACGGCGCCCGCCACTTCGCCCGCTTCGGCTCGCTGGACCAGGTGGACGTGCTGATCACGGACACCGGGCTGACGGACGAGCAGGCCGCCGAGATCGAGAACCACGGACCGGAAGTCATCCGCGCATGATCGTCACCATCACCCCGAACCCCAGCCTCGACCGCACCTACGAACTGGGAAGCCTCGTCCCGGGCGAGGTCAACCGGGCCTCGCACGACCGGCTCGATCCGGGCGGCAAGGGCGTCAACGTCTCCCGCGCCCTCACGGCCGCGGGCCACCGCACCAGCGCGGTCCTTCCGCTGGGCGGCCTCTCCGGGCAACTGCTCGCCGACCTGCTGCGCCGCCAGGGCATCGACGTCGCGGCGGTCACGATCTCGGGCGACACCCGGATCAACGTCTCGATCGCCGAGGACGGCGGCAGCCTCACGAAGATCAACGCCATGGGCCCCGAGCTCAGCGCCGCCGAGTCGGCCGCACTGCTCGCGCTCGTCCGCGACGCCCAGAAGACCGGACGGGGCACCGGGAGCGACGTGGCCTGGCTGGCCTGCTGCGGCAGCCTGCCGCGCGGCCTCGCACCCGAGTGGTACGCGGAGGTGGTCGCCCAGGTGCACTCGGGAGGCGCCCGGATCGCCCTCGACACCTCCGGTCCCGCGCTGCTCGCCGCGCTCTCGGCCCGCCCCGACGTGGTCAAGCCCAACCGGGAGGAACTCGCGGAGGCCGTGGGCCGCCCGGTCCACACCGTCGGCGACGCCGTCCACGCGGCCGGGGAGCTGCGCGAGCGCGGCGCCCAGCAGGTCCTCGCCAGCCTCGGTGCGGACGGGATGCTGCTCGTCGCCGAGGAGGGAAGCTGGTACGGCAGCGCACCGGTCGCCGCCGTCCGCAGCGACGTGGGGGCGGGTGACGCCTCGCTCGCGGGCTTCCTCGGCGCCGGCGGCACCGGCCCCGAGGCCCTCGTGGCGGCCCTGGCGCACGGCGCCGCCGCCGTACAACTGCCGGGGAGCGTCATGCCGACCCCGGCCGATCTGGACCCGGCCGCGGTGGTCGTGACGGCGGACCTCCCGCTCGACCGACCGCTCCGCGGTTGAGAACGGCCTCCTGAAGGCGGCGTCGTCCGCCGGAGGCAGCACGCCCGACCGTGTGGGACGGAAGGGCACCGATTCCCGGGGGCAAGGGACACTGTCAGGAACCAGTCGAAGGATCGACACGATGAGCGACACGATGAGCGAGACCGGCGGGCTGATCACACCCGCACTCGTCGATCTCTACCTCGCCCCCGAGGACAAGAACGAAGCCCTCCGCGTCCTCGCCCAGCGGCTGGTCGCCGAGGGCCGGGTCACCGACCTCGACGGCTTCCTCGCCGACGTCGCCGCCCGCGAGGCCCAGGCCCCGACCGGGATGGGCGACGGGATCGGCATCCCGCACTGCCGATCACCCCACGTCACGCGGCCGAGCCTCGCCTTCGGCCGCAGCGCCAGGGGCGTGGACTTCGACGCCCCGGACGGACGGCCCGCCGACCTGATCTTCATGATCGCGGCACCGGCCGGTGCGGACGACACCCATCTGCAGATCCTCGCCGCGCTGGCCCGCCGCCTCATGGACCCCGCTTTCACCGGCGCCCTGCGCGACGCCGAGAGCCCGAGCGCGGTCGCGGCGCGGATCAACGGCGAGGAGGCGCCGACCGCGGCTCCCGAGACGACCGCCACTACGGAGACGGCCGCCGCTACGGAGACGGCCGAGGCTCCCGAGACGGACACCGCTCTCGAGACGGACGCCGTCGACGGCGGCCTTCGGTTCGTCGCGGTGACCTCCTGCCCGACCGGCATCGCCCACACCTACATGGCCGCCAAGGCCCTGGAACTGGCCGCCGCCCGGGCGGGCGCGCGGATCCAGGTCGAGACCCAGGGCTCGGCCGGGACGACGCCGCTCGACCCCGAGGCGATCGCGGCGGCCGACGCGGTGATCTTCGCCCATGACGTGGAGGTCCGGGACCGGGCCCGCTTCGCCGGCAAGCCGACCGTGGACGTGGGCGTCAAGGCCGGGGTCAACCGCGCCGACGACCTGATCGCGCAGGCCGCCGCGCTGGTCGCCGACGCCGATGGCGGCGCACGTCCCGCCACCGCCCACCCCCCGGTCGCCGCGCCGAGCGCACCTGCGGGCGAGCACTGGGCGCAGCGGCTGCGCACGTACCTGATGACGGGCGTCAGCTACATGATCCCGTTCGTCGCGGCCGGGGGTCTGCTGATCGCGCTCGCCTTCGCGATAGGCGGCTACCAGATCGCCTCCGCGCCGTCCGTGCTCGGCCACTTCGACTGGACCTCCTCGCACAGCTGGGCGGCGATGCTGTTCCAGACCGGCAAGACCTCCTTCGGCTTCCTGGTCCCGGTCCTCTCCGGGTACGTCGCCTGGGCGATCGCGGACCGGGCGGCACTGGCCGCCGGCATCGCCGGCGGTGCCGTCTCGGTGGCGGTCGGCGCGGGCTTCCTCGGTGGCATCGTGTCGGGCCTGGCCGCGGGCTTCCTGGTGCTGTGGATGATCCGCTGGAACGTGCCCCGGGCGATCAGGGGCATCATGCCGGTCGTGGTGATCCCGCTGCTGTCGGTGGCCGCGGTCGGCTTCCTCATGTTCGTGGTGGTCGGCTCGCCGATCGCCTCGGCGATGAACGGCCTGACCGACTGGCTGAACGGCCTCTCCGGCTCCAACGCGATCCTGCTCGGCGTGCTGCTCGGCGCGATGATGGCCTTCGACATGGGCGGTCCGCTCAACAAGGTCGCCTACACCTTCGCGGCCGGTGTGCTCACCACCGCGGGTGCCGCCCCGGACGCCGGCAGCCTCAAGGTGATGGCTGCCGTGATGGCCGCCGGCATGACTCCGCCGCTGGGCCTGGCCCTGGCGACCGTCGTCCGGCGCAGGCTGTTCACTCCCGAGGAGCGGGAGAACGGGAAGGCCGCCTGGGTGCTCGGCGCCTCGTTCATCACCGAAGGCGCGATCCCGTTCGCGGCGGCCGACCCGCTGCGGGTCATCCCGGCGAGCATCGCCGGCAGCATGACCGCCGGTGGCCTGGTGATGGCCTTCGGCTCCACCCTGCGTGCCCCGCACGGCGGCATCTGGGTGCTCCCGCTGATCGGCAGCCCGTTCCTGTACCTGGTCGCGGTCGCGGCGGGCACGGTGGTCACCGCGGCGTTGGTGGTGCTGCTCAAGGGGATGCGGAAGTCCGCCGCCCCGGCGGCCTCCGCCTCCTCCATCGCCGGGAAGCAGCCGGCCGCCGTCTGACCCGGCGGCTCACGGGGGCGTCCCGCACGTCCCCCCGGCCGGCATCCGCGAGGCGGACCTGCCCTTCCCGGTCTGAACGGGCCCCGACACGAGGCCCCGCGCGCCACCGCATGGGCGCGCGGGGCCTCGCCCCTTTTCTCACCGCCGTGGGACGAGGCGGGCGATCTCCGGTCAGCGGGCGCCGAGGAGGTGTTCGAGGGCCAGCTGGTCCAGCTGCTCGAAGGCCATGCCGCGCCCGGCGGCGGCCTCGACGTCGAACTCCTCGAAGGCGGAGCTGTCCGCGAGGAGCCCGGTCAGGCCGTCCTCCGCGGTGGGGAGGGCGAGCTCGGGAAGCCGGGAGGCGGCGAGCGCGGCCTGCACCTCCGGGTCGGACCGGAAGGCACGGGAGCGCTCGGCCAGCAGCAGGTAGTTGCGCATGCAGCCGGCCGCCGAGGCCCAGACGCCGTCGAAGTCCTCGGTGCGCGGCGGCTTGAAGTCGAAGTGGCGCGGGCCGTCGTAGCCGGCCGACTCGAGGAGGTCGACCAGCCAGAAGGCCTGCCGGAGGTCTCCCGCGCCGAAGCGCAGGTCCTGGTCGTACTTGATGCCGGACTGGCCGTTGAGGTCGATGTGGAACAGCTTGTCGTGCCACAGGGCCTGGGCGATGCCGTGCGGGAAGTTGAGCCCGGCCATCTGCTCGTGGCCCACCTCCGGGTTGACACCGACCCGCTCGGGGCGCTCCAGCTCGTTGATGAACGCCAGGGCGTGGCCGACCGTGGGCAGCAGGATGTCGCCGCGCGGCTCGTTGGGCTTGGGCTCGATCGCGAACCGCAGGTCGTAGCCCTGCTCCTCGACGTACTCGCCCAGCAGGTCGAAGGCCTCCTTCAGCCGGTCGAGCGCGGTGCGCACGTCCTTGGCCGCGCCGGACTCCGCGCCCTCGCGACCGCCCCAGGCGACGTAGACCGAGGCGCCGAGCTCCACGGCCAGGTCGATGTTGCGGATCGTCTTGCGCAGCGCGTAGCGCCGTACGTCGCGGTCGTTGGCGGTGAAGGCGCCGTCCTTGAAGACGGGGTGGGTGAACAGGTTGGTGGTCGCCATCGGGACCTTGAGACCGGCGCCGTCCAGCGCGGCGCGGAAGCGCTTGACGGTCTCCTCGCGCGTGGCGTCGCCCGCGCCGAAGGGGATCAGGTCGTCGTCGTGGAAGGTGACGCCGTAGGCGCCGAGTTCGGCCAGTCGCTGCACGGTCTCGACCGGGTCGAGGGCGGGGCGCGTCGCGTCGCCGAAGGGGTCGCGCCCCTGCCAGCCGACGGTCCACAGGCCGAAGGTGAACTTGTGCGCGGGGGTGGGGACGAGCGGGGCGCTGGACATGGAGCGGCTCCGGATCCGTGTCGAGGGGGTGTTTGTCATGGCACTTAACAAATTAGTATGCGGGGACGTCAGAAGGAACCCCCAGGGGAGGAACGCATGACCGAGCAGCGTGTCGTGATCGGCGTCGACAGCTCGACCCAGTCCACCAAGGCCCTCGCCGTCGACATCGACACGGGCGCGGTCCTGGGCGAGGGACGCGCCCCGCACACCGTCAGCACGGGAGCCGGCCGCGAGAGCGATCCCGAGCAGTGGTGGCGGGCGTTCGAGGAGGCCGCCGTGCGGACGGGCTGGGCCGAGCGCGCGGCCGCCGTCTCGATCGCCGGCCAGCAGCACGGCCTCGTCACCCTCGACGCGGCCGGAGCGCCGGTCCGCCCCGCGCTGCTGTGGAACGACGTCCGGTCCGCCCCCCAGGCCGCCGAGCTGAGGGCCGCACTCGGCCCGGCGGAGCTCGTCCACCGCACCGGCAGCCTCCCGACCGCCGCCTTCACCGCCCCCAAATGGGCCTGGCTGCGCGCCAACGAGCCCGCCGCGGCCGACCGCGTCGCCGCCGTCCGCCTCCCGCACGACTTCCTGACCGAGCGGCTGACCGGGGAGGCGGTGACCGATCGCGGAGACGCGTCGGGCACCGGCTGGTGGGGCCCGGACGGCTACGACAAGGACGTCCTCGACCGCATCGGCCTCGACCCGGCCCTGCTGCCGCAGGTCCTCGCGCCGGGCGCGCCGGCCGGCGCGGTCCGCCCGGGGACGGCGCTGCGCGAGGGGACACCGGTGGCCGCCGGAACCGGCGACAACATGGCCGCCGCCCTCGGTCTCGGCCTGCGGCCCGGGCAGCCGGTGCTCAGCCTCGGCACCTCCGGGACGGTCTACGCCGTCGGCAGGACCCGGCCGGTGGACCCGAGCGGGACGGTCGCGGGCTTCGCCGACGCCCTCGGCGGCTGGCTGCCGCTCGCCTGCACGCTGAACTGCACCCTCGCCGTCGACCGCTTCGCCGCCCTCCTCGGACGCGGGCGCGAGGAGGTCGAGGACGGTGGTTCCGCGGTGGTGCTGCCCTACCTGGACGGTGAGCGCACACCGGATCTCCCGGCCGCCTCCGGACTGGTCCACGGACTGCGCCACGACACCACACCGGGGCAGCTGCTCCAAGCCGCCTACGACGGCGCCGCCCACGCCCTGCTCACCGCCCTGGACGACGTCCTGCGCGCGGGCGGCGAGGACCCGGCGGGTGACGAGCCGCTGCTGCTGATCGGCGGCGGCGCCCGCGGCCGCGCCTGGCAGCGGACCGTCCTGCGGCTCTCGGGCCGGGCCGTCCGGGTGCCCGACGCGCAGGAACTGGTCGCGCTCGGCGCGGCCGCCCAGGCCGCCGCACTGCTCACCGGCGAGCCCGCCGACGCGGTGGCACGCCGGTGGCGCACCGCCGAGGGCCCGGTCCTCGAGCCCGTGCCACGGGACACGGACGCACTCGAACGGATCGGCGATACCCTGCGTCGGGCCGGGGCCTTGCAGGGAGCCCCGGCCGAGGACCGGTAAGAGGACCGGACTTTAAGAGGGGCGTACGCGTGGCAGTGGTCGGCAGAGCGGGGAACGGCCGGGGGAGCGGGCCCGCATCGCAACAGGACATGCGGCGGCGGAACCTCTCGGTGGTCCTCGGCGCGGTCGCCGCGCACGGCCCGCTCACCCGCCCGCTGTCCCGCGCGGACGTCGCCGCACGCGTCGGCCTGACCAGGGCGGCCGTCTCCTCGCTGGTCGACGAACTGATCGGGCGGGGTGCGCTGACCGAGGCGGAGACCGCGCCCGACGGACGGGTCGGCCGCCCCGGACGCGCGCTGTCGGTGAGTGACCGGGGCCCCGCGGGCCTCGGTCTGGAGATCGGGGTCACGCACCTCGGCGCGTGCGTCGTGGACCTGCGCGGAGAACCCCGGGTGTGGCGCCGTGCGGAACGGGCGAACGCCGGGCGTCCGGCAGGGCAGGTGCTGGCGGAGATCGCCGCGCTGGCCGCCGAGGCGGAGGCCGAGGCCCGCGACCTCGGGCTGCGCGTCGAGGGCCGGGTCCTGGCCGTGCCCGGGGTGGTGCCGAACGAAGCGGTCGGACGGATCGAGCGCGCACCCAACCTCGACTGGCGCTCCGTCGGCGTCGCCGACCACTGGCCCGACCAGGACACCGTGCCCGAGCCGGAGAACGAGGCCAACCTCGGGGCCCTGGCCGAGTACTGGAACGCCGAGCAGGCCGAGGAGACCTTCGTGCACGTCTCCGCGGAGGCCGGGATCGGTGCCGCCCTGGTCATCGACGGGCAGTTGTTCCGGGGCGTCCGAGGCTTCGCCGGCGAACTCGGCCACATCCCCGTCTACCCCGACGGAGTCCGGTGCGCCTGCGGCGCGCGCGGTTGCCTGGAGCAGTACGCGGGCCAGGCGGCCGTGCTGCGCGAGGCCGGCCTGGAGCAGCACGGCCGGCAGGGCGACCCGGTCGCCCTGCTGGCCGAACGGGCGGGTGCCGGGCACGCCCCGACCCTGGCGGCGCTCGACCGCGCGGGCCGCGCCCTGGGCCTCGCCCTCGCGTCCGCCGTCGACCTCATCGACCCGGACGGACTCGTCCTCGGCGGCATCTACGCCGAACTGGCCGAGTGGCTGCTGCCGTCCGTCCGTGCCGAACTGGCCGACCGGGTCAGGGTCCGGCCCTGGGCCCCGGAGGCGCTGCGCCCGTCCGCCCTGGGGCGGCGCGGACCCGTGCTCGGTGCCGCGCAGACCACGATCCGCCGGATCATGGCGGACCCCACCCTGCTCCCGGCGGGGTGACCCGCGGCCCGAGCGCGAAGGCCCGCCCGTCCTGACCGACCACGAGGGCCGGTCGCGGCCCTCGGAGTCCCCGGCGATGCGCGGTGCTTACGGGTCCGCCTGTCGGCAGGCGGCCGGTACCGGCTCTCCGGCCCGGACCCGGACACCGGGCACTGCTGAACGGGCGCGCCGCTACGGCCGGTCGGGCGGGGGAGGGATCGTGGCCGTGTCCGGTGCCGGTTCCGGCCAGACGAGCAGTACGGGACACGGCGCGTGGTCGACGACGAAACGGGTCGCGGGGCCGAGGCTGTGCGGTCCGAGGCGGGTGCGGTCGCCGTCGCGCGCGAGGACGAGCAGCTCGGCGCCCTCGGCCGCTGCGACGACCTCGCGCTCGACGCGTCCGGTGCGCTCCACGTGGGCGCAGGGCCGGCCGAGACGGTCGGCCGCGGCGTCCAGGAGGTGCTGGGCGGAGGCCGCCGCCAGGGTCTCCACCCGGGTGCCGGGGTCCCTCTCGGGATGGCCGCGGCCGAGCAGCCCGGCGAACGCGCCGTGCGCGACGCCCGGCACCTCCTCGCCGCTGACGTGCAGCAGGACGATCTCCGCGCCCTGCGGCGCGTGCGCGCGGGCGGCGTCGACACAGGCGGGCCAGGTGCCTTCGGTGATCCAGACGACGACGGTCACGGGCTCGTCCTCCTCCTCGAGGTCGGCGTGCTCCTCATGTTCCGATGAGCTGCAGCGAACCCCACAGTGCCACCACGGCCAGTGTCAGGGCGGCGGGCACGACGAGCAGACCGAGCCGGGTGAACTCGCCCAGGCCGATGTCGGTGTCGTGCTCGCGGACGATGCGCCGCCACAACAGGGTGGCCAGGGACCCGGCGTAGGTGAGGTTGGGGCCGATGTTCACGCCGAGCAGCACCGCCAGGACCGCCCCGGGGCCGGACGGGACGGCCAGCGGCAGCAGCACGAGCGTGGCGGGCAGATTGTTGATGACGTTCGCCAGCACCGCGGCCAGCGCCGCCGTGCCGAGCAGCGCGGGCAGGGAGCTGCCGTCGGGGACGAGGTGTCCGAGCGCGGAGGCCAGTCCGTTGTCGACGACGGCACGGACCACGATGCCGAGCGCCAGCACGAAGGCCAGGAACGGCACGGAGGCCGAGCGGACGATCGCGACCGGGGTGGTGCTGCGCCGGACCAGGGCCCGGACGGCGAGCACGAGCGCGCCGGCCAGGGCGGCCCAGGCCGGATCGACACCGACGACCGAGGTCAGGATGAATCCGGCGAGCGTGCAGGCGACGGTGACGAGGGCGAACAGCGGCATCTCCGGTGCCGTCACCTCGGCCGCGGGCGGCGCACCCGCGTCCAGGTCGGAGGCGAAGAACCGGCGCAGCACCACGTACTCGACGGCGATGGCCGCCAGCCACGGGAGCGTCATCAGCGCGGCGAACCGGGTGAAGCTCAGCCCACTGGCGGCGAAGGCCAGCAGATTGGTGAGGTTGGAGACCGGCAGCAGCAGCGAGGCGGTGTTCGAGAGGTGGGTGCAGGCGTAGACATGCGGCTTGGGCCGGGCGCCGAGCCGGGCCGCGGTGACGAACACCACCGGGGTGAGCAGCACCACGGTGGCGTCCAGGCTGAGCACCGCCGTGATCACGGAGGCGACCACGAACACCTGCACAAGCAGCCGCCGCGGACTCCCGGCGGACGTCCGGGCCATCCACGCCCCGCAGGCGCGGAACAGGCCTTCGTCGTCGCACAGCTGGGCCAGCACCAGGACAGCGGCGAGGAACCCGATCACCGGTCCGAGCCGTTCCGCCTCGGCCCACGCGTCGGCCGGCGAGATCGCGCCGGTGACGACGACCAGCCCGGCCGCGGGAACCGCGACCACGGCCTCCGGCCAGCCCCACGGCCGCACCACCGCACAGACCAGCACCAGCACGAGCAGCCCGATGGACAGCGCTTCCGCGAACGACGTACTCAGGGTCCTGCTCCTTGCGGGCGATAGTGACAGCAGACGCAATCGCACCGGAAACGCCAGGTCACGGCGGGTCGGTGCGGGCCAACGGTACGCGGTGCCGATCCGGTGGACGCAAGGCGCTCCGAAGAGGAGGCCGACCGGGCCACGCCGCGGCGTCTCGAACAAGGCTCCGACTGCGACAAGGAGCCCCCGTCCGGGCGCAGGGCTCGAACGGGGGCCGAGGTGTCGCCCGGGCGGGGGGTGTGGCGTCAGGCGCGCTGTGCCGGTGCGTCGACGGCCTCGACCGCCGCGACCAGTGAGGCCAGCTCGGGGTTCCCGGCGGCCTCGTCCAGCGCCTGGCGGAGGGCGGCGTCATTGGTCGGCCTGGCCTCGTCGAGGAGCTTCAGGCCGGCCGGGGTGACATCGGTGTAGATGCCGCGCCGGTCGGTCGGGCACAGGTACCGGGACAGCAGTCCGCGATCTTCCAGACGGGTGACCAGGCGCGTCGTGGCGCTCTGGCTGAGGACGACCGCGTCGGCGACCTGCTTCATCTGGAGGTGGCCGCCGGGGCCGCTGTGCTGGCGGCTGAGGACGTCGAGCAGCGAGTACTCCCGCACGCTCAGACCGTGCCCGGACTGCAGGGCGCGCTCGATGTGCGACTCGATCCGGTCGTGCAGCAGGGAGAGCGCGCCCCAGCCGCTGGCGAGTGCGGTGAGTGCGGGGTCCGTGGCGGTCATGGGGTTCCGGTCTCCTTCCGGTGGTGCGTGAACCCAGGATACGCCGCTGGAGCAAAAATCGGCCATAGAATGTATAGCGCGACTGCAAGCATCTGCTCGGGGCGCCCGCTCACCCTGTCTGCCGCCTACTACTTGTTGACGGTGAAGCCCTGGTCGTTGCCGTACTTCACGCTCGCGTCCTGCCAGGCCTTCAGGCCGTCGGTGAGCTTGGTCGGGGAGACGTAGGCCTTGCCGACGGTGTCGTTGAAGATCGAGTTGGCGTACACCTGGTAGGGCAGGTAGGACCAGTCGGTGCCGACGTTCTTCGCGGACTCGGCGAAGATCTGGTTGGCCTTCTGGCCGCCGAAGTACGGGAAGGCGGTGTCGAGGAAGGCCTTGGACTCGAGGTCGGCGCGGGTCGCGGGGAACGCGCCCTGCGCGATGCGGGAGCTCGCTCCGGCGCCGGTGGTGGCGAACTCGGTGAAGGCGTAGGCGAGTTCCTTGTTCTTCGCGGCCTTCGGGACGGCGAGCGAGCTGCCGCCGTTCTCCGCACTGGCCTTGGCGCCCTTCGTCCACTGCGGGAGCGGGGCGACCCGCCAGTCGCCGGAGGCGGAGGCGACGCCGGAGGAGAGGTTGGCGGGCATCCAGGCGCCGGTGGAGAGGGTGGCGATGGAGCCGTCGGCGAGGCCCTTGTACCAGGCGTCGCTCCAGGAGGTGACGGGCGCGACCAGCTTCTCGTCGAGGAGCTTCTGCCAGGTGGCCGTGTACTTCTTGGTGCCCTCGTCACCGAAGTCGACGGTGACGTCCGTGCCGTCGGTCTTGTACGGGCGGCCGCCGGCCTGCCAGATCAGGCTGGTGGTGGCACCGGCGTCGCCCGTGTCGTTGGCGATGAAGACCTTCGGGTCGGCCTTGTGGAGGGCGCGGGCGGCGTCCACGTACTCGTCCCACGTGGTGGGGACCTTGATGCTGTGCTTGTCGAAGACCTTCTTGTTGTAGAAGAACGCCATCGGGCCGGAGTCCATCGGCAGGGCGTAGATGGACTTGTCCTGGTGGACGGCGTTCCACGGGCCGCCGGTGAAGTCCAGGGCGTGCTTCTGCGCGCCGTACGGGGCGAGGTCCTCGACGGACTTGGCGATGGTGAACTGGCCGAGCGCGTAGTACTCGACCTGGGCCACGTCGGGGGCGCCGGAGCCGGCCGCTATCGCGTTCTGCAGGGCGGTGTACTGCTTGTCGCCGGTGCCCGCGTTGACCAGCTCGACGTCGACCTTGGGGTACTTCTTCTCGAAGTCCTCCGCCACCTTCTTCAGCGTGGGCTCCCACGCCCACACGGTCACCTTGCCGCCCTTCGCCAGCGCGGCCGCGACGTCCTTCGGGCCCGCCGAGCCGGAGCCGCCGTCCGCGGCGTCGGAACCGCAGGCCGTGGCCGACAGCGCGAGGGCGGAGACCACGGCGAGCGCGCCGAGGAGTCTGCGGGTGGTGTGGATTCGCATGGGATGTGCTCCTGGAGGGTGATGAGGGTGGGAGAAGCCATGTGAGGGATGGATCAGGAGGGTGGAACGGGCGCGGTCACTCCTTGACGCTGCCCGCGGCCAGGCCGGACTGCCAGTACCGCTGGAGCAGGAGGAAGACCGCCACGATCGGGACGATCGTGAGCAGGGAGCCGGTGACGATGAGGTCGAAGACGGCCTCGCCGCCGGCGGTCTGGGCCTGGGCGTTCCAGGCGTTGAGCCCGAGGGTCAGCGGGTACCAGTCGGGGTCCTTGATCATGATCAGCGGCAGGAAGTAGTTGTTCCAGGTCGCGACCATCGAGAAGAGCAGAACCGTCACCGTGCCGGGCGTCAGCAGGGGAAGCGCGATGGTGAAGAAGGTCCGCAGCTCGCCGGAGCCGTCGATGCGCGCGGCCTCCAGGAGTTCCTTCGGTACGGCCTCGGCCGCGAAGACCCACATGAGGTAGAGCCCGAAGGGGGAGATGAGGGACGGGATGATGACGGCCCACGGGGTGTTCGTCAGGCCCATCTTGCTGAACATCAGGAAGGTGGGTACCGCGAGGGCGGTGCCGGGGACGGCCACGGCGCCGATGACCACCGCGAAGACCGCCTTGCGGCCGGGGAAGTCGTACTTGGCGAGGGCGTAGCCGCCGAGGACGGCGAGGACCGTGGCGCCGCCCGCGCCGGCGGCGACGTACAGCAGGGTGTTGAGCAGCCAGCGGACGAAGACGCCGTCGTCGTAGGTGAGCGTGCGGGTGACGTTGTCCCACAGGTTGAAGTCGTCGGCGAACCAGAGCCCGAAGGAGCCGAGCAGTCCCTTCTGGTCCTTGGTGGCGTTGATGAGCAGCCAGGCCAGGGGGAGCAGGGTGTAGACCAGGACGAGACCGGTGACGAGGGTCAGCGGGATGCTGGGGCGCGGGTCGAGCGGGGTGTGGGGGCGACGTGCGCGGCGCTTCGCCGTGGTGGCCGTGGTGGCCGAGGGGGTCCGGGTGAGGGTGGTGGTCATCGGCTCAGCCCTTCCGCATGCCGCGCAGCTGGACCGCGTAGGCGATGATCGCGGTGAGGACGCCCATCACGATCGCGACGGTCGCCGCGTAGTTGTGCTGCTGGCCCGAGAAGGACAGCGAGTAGGTGTAGAAGTTGGGGGTGAAGTCGCTGGTGATCGCGTTCGGCGCCAGCTTCTGGAGGATGCTGGGCTCGTTGAAGAGCTGGAAGCTGCCGATGATCGAGAAGATCGTCGCGATGACGAGCGAGCTGCGGATCGCCGGCAGCTTGATGGAGGCCACCACGCGCCACTCGCCCGCGCCGTCGATGGCGGCGGCCTCGTAGAGCGAGCGCGGCACGACCTTGAGGGCCGAGTAGAAGATCAGCATGTTGTAGCCGACGAACTCCCAGGTCACGATGTTGCCGATGGAGGCGAGGACCAGGGACGGGGAGAGGGGGTCGGGCAGGTCGACGCCGAGCGCGTCGTTGACGTTGCCGACCAGGCCGAACTGCGTGCCGTACATGAAGCCCCAGATCAGGCTGGCGACGACCGCGGGAACGGCGTACGGCAGGAAGACCGAGACGCGGAAGAATGTCTTCCCGTACAGGCGGCCGCTGTCGATCGCGAGGGCGACCAGCAGCGCGATGCCCAGCATGACGGGCACCTGGACCAGGAGGAAGAGGCCGACCTTGGTCAGCCCCTCCCAGAAGCGGGCGTCGGTCAGCGCCTCGCGGTAGTTGTCGAGGCCGACGAAGGAGGTGCCGCCGATGAGCCGGTCCTGGAACAGGCTCAGGTACAGCGCGTATCCGATCGGCGCGAGGAAGACCAGTGCGAAGACCGCGACGAACGGGCCGGCGAAGCCCCAGCCCACGAGGGCCTCCTTGCGCAGCCGGAGGCGTGGTCGTGTACGGGGCGGTGGTGCTGCCGCGGCACGCGTCGACAGGGTCGTCATGAGGCGGGTCCTTGCGTCGATGACCGAGCGGTCCGGAGGTGGAAAAGGCCCCGAGGGGGCTGGCCGACGAGAAATGTTTACGTAATCATCGGTAGCGTGATGGTGACACTCCCACCCGGGAGCGTCAAGAACGAAGTGGCATCGAGTGAGAGGGATTCGGGTGACGGAACAGGGCGAGAACGGCCGCCGGGCGACGGGCCGAGGAGGCAGGGGACGGCCGCGGCGGGTCTCCATGGCGGACGTCGCCGCACTCGCGGGAGTGTCCTCGCAGACCGTCTCGCGCGTCTCGAACGGGGACCCCGCCGTCATCGAGAGCACCCGCCAGAAGGTCCTCGACGCCATGAAGGAGCTCGGCTACCGGCCCAACAGCGCCGCCCGCGCCCTCAAGAGGGGCGACTTCCGCGCCATCGGCGTCATCACCATGGGCCTGTCCAGCACCGGCAACGTGCGCACCCTCGAGGCCATCGCGGGGTCCGCCTCACGCGCCGGATACGCGGTCACCCTCATCCCCCTCGACGCCCCGACCCAGGACAACGTGCGCGGGGCCTTCACCCGGCTCGACGAGCTCGCCGTCGACGCCGTGATCCTCATCATGGAGGTGCGCCTCCTCGACACGACGGCGCTGCGGCTCCCGCCGCACGTCAAGGTGGTCGTGGTGGACTCCGACGCCACCGGACGCTTCCCCGTCGTGGACACCGACCAGCGGCAGGGCGCGCGCAGCGCCGTACGGCATCTGCTCGACCTCGGGCACGAGACCGTGTGGCACCTGGCGGGACCCGAGGAGTCCTTCGCCGCGGGGCGCCGCGCGGAGGCCTGGGAGGCGGCCCTGCGCGAGGAGGGGCGGAAGGTGCCCCCGGTGCTCCGGGGGGACTGGACGCCCGAGTCCGGTTACGGGGCGGGGCTCGCGCTCGCCGAGGAGGCGGGCTGCACCGCGGTCTTCGTCGCCAACGACCAGATGGCCCTCGGTGTGCTGCGCGCCTTCCACGAGCGGGGCGTGCGGGTGCCCGAGGACGTCAGCGTCGTCGGATTCGACGACATCGCCGAGGCCTCCTCCTTCATCCCGCCGCTGACGACGGTCCACCAGGACTTCGGGAAGGTCGGGGAGTTGTGCGTCGAAGCCGCCCTGCGGGAGCTGCGCGGCGAGACGGTGACGGGCGTGCAGCTCGTGCCGACGAGCCTGGTGGAGCGCGCCAGCACGGCGGTGCCCGGGCGGGGCGACCGACCGGCCTGACCGTGCGGGGGCTTCGGCGGCCGACGGCGCCCAGGTCTCCCAGTACGCCTGCAACGGCGGCGCCAACCAGCAGCTGACCTTCGGCTGACGCGCACGCGAAACAGGCCGGGCACCGACTCAGTCGGTGCCCGGCCTTCTCGTACGTCTACGGGCTCTCGGTCACTCCTCCGTCGGACCGAGGTCGGCCGTCTCGCGGAAGTCGACCGTGGCGGCCCGGTGCCCGGCGTGGAGTTCCAGGACCACGACCTCGTTCGTGCCGGCGCGCAGGACGGGCGCGGGGACGTACAGCGACTTCTGCGGGCCGCGGGACCAGTGGCGGCCGAGCGCGAAGCCGTTGACCCAGGCGTTGCCCTTGGTCCAGCCGTCGAGGTGCAGGAAGGTGTCGGCCGGCTCGGTGACCTCGAAGGTGCCGCGGTGCAGGGTGGGACCGACGGGCGTGCGCGCGGTGGTCGCGAAGGGGATGCCCTCCAGGGTGGCGAGCGGCAGCGGGCGGCTGGTCCAGCCGACGAGCTCGGAGCCGTCGAGGAGGACCTTCCCGAGGAGCCCCTTGCGGTCGTGGATGCCCTGCCCGTAGTTCACGCGGCCCTGGTTCTCGACCAGGATCTGGAGCCTGCCGCCGGCCCGGGGCGCGTGGAAGGCCAGGGAGTGCTCGTGGTTCTCCCGTTCGAGGACGCCGACGGGCTGTCCGTCGACGAAGACCTGGGCACGGTCGCGGACCTGCTCGACCTCGAGGAGCGCGGGGCCCACCAGGGGCAGCACGGTCTCGTAGAGGACGAAACCGAAGTCCTGCTCCAGTTCCTCCATGGTGAGGGGGCGCATCGAGTCGACGCCGGGCGCGAGGGCGGCGACGTCGTCGAGCAGGCCGGCGCTCTCGGTGAGCCGGACGGCCGGGACGGCCAGCTTCGGGCCGGGTGCGGGGACGGGCTCGTCCGGCACGGGCGCGTACTTGGCGATGACGTCGCGGAAGGCGGTGAACTTCGCCGCCGGGTCCCCGGCCTCGTCGAGCGGGGAGTCGTAGTCGTAGGAGGTGATGGTGGGGCGGTAGGTGTGCTTGTCGTTGGCGCCGTTGGTGAAGCCGAAGTTGGTGCCGCCGTGGAACATGTAGAAGTTGACCGAGGCCCCGGTGGCGAGCAGTTCGTCGAGCTCGCGGGCCGCCTCCTCGGGGTCGCGGACCACATGGCGGGCGCCCCAGCGGTCGAACCAGCCGATCCAGAACTCCGAGGTCATCAGCGGCCCTTCCGGGCGCTTCGCGCGCAGCTCGGCGAGGTGCTCGGCGGAGCGGCTGCCGAAGTTGGCGGTGGCGAGGACGTCGGGGAGCGCGCCGCGCTCCAGGTCGACCGGCTGGTCGCAGGTGAAGAGGGGTACGTCGACGCCGACGCGGCGCAGGGAGTCGGCGATGTGCTCCATGTACGCGGTGTCGTCGCCGAACGCCCCGTACTCGTTCTCCACCTGCACGGCCAGGACCGGCCCGCCGTTCGAGGCGAGGTGGGGCAGGAGCGGGGTGAGCAGGCGCTCGAAGTAGTCGTCCACGGCGGCCAGGAAGCGCGGGTCGCGGGTGCGCAGCCGGATGTCGGGCTCGGCGAGCAGCCAGGACGGCAGGCCGCCGCCCTCCCACTCGGCGCAGATGTACGGGCCGGGGCGCAGCAGCACGTGCAGCCCCTCGGCGGCGGCCAGCTCGACGAACCGGGGCAGGTCGAGCCCGCCGTCCAGGACGAAGTGGTCCGGGCGCGGCTGGTGGAGGTTCCAGGGGACGTAGGTCTCGACGGTGTTGAGGCCCATGAGCCGGGCCTTGTGCAGCCGGTCCGCCCACTGCTCGGGGTGGACCCGGAAGTAGTGCAGCCCGCCGGACAGGAGCCGGAAGGGTTGGCCGTCGAGCAGGAAGCCGGTCTGGTCTGTCCGGAGAACGGGCATGCGCGTGGTGCTCCTGTGTTCGGGGTGGGTGCGGGGTGGGAGGCGTGCCCCACCCAAGACATGTTTACGTAAACATGACTCCCGTGGCAAGCCTCGTCCCGGGGAGTGGCCGGGAAGGGTGCCGTGGCGCGGGCCTGGCAGCGGCACCGGGCCCTCTACGAGGCCGTCGCCGCCTGGCAGCCCGAAGCCGCCCGGGCGTGGGCGACCGTGCACGTGGCCGGGGTCGAGCAGTGGCTGAGGGGACGCTCGACGCGTTGGAGGTCGAGCGCACCTGAGGGGCCGTATCCCCGGGGTCATTGCCGGGGATACGGCCCCTCAGAAGGAGCGCCGTGCGGAGTCGGGTCGGATCAGTTGACCGACCACCGCTGCAGGGCCGAGCCGGTGTCCGGCTGCTGTGTCACGAGCGCCCCGCTGGCGGTGGAGGCCGTGGTGAGCAGCAGGCCGCTGCGGGCCGAGGCGACCGTGACGGAGCCGTCGGGGAGCCGTCGGACGTTCCACCGCTGGTTGCTGTCCCCGCTGCACTGCCACTGGATGATCGCGGCGCCGGCGGCGGTGGAGCCGCCGTTGACGTCGGCGCACAGGCCCGACCTGGCGTTGACGAGCTCGTAGGAGCCGTCGGACTGCCGGACGAACTGCCACTTCTGGTTGGTCTTGCCGCCGGCGGTCACCGTGGTGAGCTGGCGTCCCGCGGTGGTGCTGTTGCCGTTGTCGAGCGCCTTGCCCCCGGTGATCAGGCGGTGGGTTCCGCTGAAGTCGGGGTTGACGGTCCAGGCGAAGGCGACCGAGCTGGTGGCGGTGCCGGACGAGGCGGTGACCGTGACCTGGGAGGTCCCGGCCGTGGTCGGGGTGCCGGTGATCAGGCCCGCGGAGCTGATCGACAGGCCCGCCGGAAGGCCGGTCGCCGAGAAGGTCAGCGGCTTGCCGGCGTTGTCCGTGGCGCTCAGCCGCAGGGAGACCGCCGCCCCCGCCGGACCGGACTGGTCACCCGGGCTGTTGAAGACGATCGTCTCGGGGGCCGAGCCGGTCTGGGTGAAGGAGAGGGTCTGCTCGGCGGCCGTGCGCCCGCCGCCCACCGCGCTGCCGGTGCTGTCCGTCCAGGAGCGGCCGGGCGTGGTCTCGGCCAGGCGGCCGGTGGCCGCGGACATGCCGATCACCAGGCCGCTGTAGCGGTTGACCAGCCGGAAGGTCCCCGGGTTCGAGGTGCTGGGGACGATCCACCACTGCTGTCCGGCGCTCGCGCCGCTGCTGCCGGCCGCGGTGACGGTGGGGCGGGTGCCCCAGGCGCGGTCGGCGGTGGCGGTCGAGTCGACGCCGAGGAGCTGACCGGTCGCCGAGTTGACGATCCGGTACGAGCCGTCGCCGTGGGCCAGGAACGTCCACGACTCCAGGGCGGAGCCGGTGGCGGTGGCCACCGAGGTGGTCGTCGAGCCGCCGGAGACCTGCGCGAGGACCCGGCCGTCGGCGCTGCCGATCCGGTAGGTCTTCGTGGTGTCGACCGGTGCGGCGGGCGCGTCCGTGTCGACGGTGATGTTCGCGTACTCGCCGCTCGACGTGGCGCAGGCGATGGAACAGTACGACCGGAAGGTCTTGCCGACGATCGTCGAGTCGGTGCGGTTCACGTTGTCCAGGAACCAGCGGTACCAGGAGCCCGAGGTGTAGCTGCCGCTGTCGCCGATCAGCCGCCACTTCTGGGTGGCGAGGTCGTCGGTGACGTAGAAGCGCTGCGGCGCCGTGCCGGAGACGACCTCGGGCTCGCCGATGTACAGGCCGAGGTGGGCGTCGTAGGCGATGTTCATGATGAACAGGTCGGACTTGGCGGGGAGTTGGCCGGCCGCGACCTGCTGGTCGACGGTTCCGGTGTTGGCCGGGTCGTAGTCGTCGGCGACCGGGGTGTAGCCGTTGGGGTTGGCCGTGGTGGCCGGCACCATGTTGCTTTCCCTGCCGCCGACGCCGGGCTGCGTCCAGGCGCCGTCGTACCACTTCTGCCAGGAACCGCTGGCCATCTTGCCGGAGATCGGGGCGCGTGCGACGTGCGCGAGGCCGCCGTTGCTGCCGCCGGCCCCGCCCTTGGGGATGACGCGGGAGCCGTAGTAGACGTAGAAGTAGCCCGAGGCGGTGTCGACGAACAGGCGGGGATCGCCGTTGCCGTAGTGGTACGTCTGGTTCGGGAAGGCCGCGTTGTCGCCGCGGGCGGTGCTGTACGCGGAGGTGATGGCGTGGCCCTCGATGGTCCAGGTCCGGCCCTGGTCGGTGGACCTGGCGTAGTCGATGGCGTCGTAGTGCAGTCCGTCGCCGAAGGGCTGCGGCGTGAACTCGTTGTGCACGAGGCCGTACCAGTCGCCGGTGTCGGGGTCGACCCAGGTGCCGACGAGGTCGCAGTAGTTCTTCTGCGAGTAGCCGGAGCCTGCGGGCGCGGGGGTGGACTCCACGCCGGTGGGGCTGTTGTTGCAGCGCCAGGTGGTGTCGTCGTTCCGGTCGGAGCTGTTCGCCGGGTTCACGGCGTCGCTGATCGGCGACCTTGTGGCGGATTCGAGGTCCTTGCCGGTGTAGAACTCCCAGTACCGGGGGTCGTTCGCGCCGTAGAGGGCGGCGGACTGCTGGAAGTAGAACGTCCCGTCCTTGTCGATGTACGTCGCGGCCGGGGTGTCCGTGGGGTACGCGTAGCTTCCGACCGATCCGACGGACACCGTGTAGGTGGCGGCGGTGGTCGTGGCCGACGCGGGCGCGGCCACCGAGGCCGTGCCGACGGCGGCGGTGAGGGCGGTGGCGAACAGGGCGCCACGGAACCTTCTTCGAGCGGCTGACACTGGTCCTCCCTGTGGGGTGGTGAGGTGCGCATGTCACGCACCTGCCCGATGGGCGGCCCCCTGCGGCGGAGACAGGGGGCCGGGTCTCAGTCTTCCGTCATGCGGAAGTCGTACTCGGGAGGTACGGGCTGCCCTGGATGTACGGCGATCCACAGCCGGTCGAGGGAGACCTCGCCCTCACGCATGTTGTCCACCCGGATGCCCTCGGCGAGCAGCCGCCGCACCCGGTCCTCGTCCCCCAGGGCGTACGCGGCCTTCGCCTCGGCGAGGCGGACCCGGCCATGGCCGCGGGCCGGTCCGCGCAGCGCCTCGACGACGGCGAGCGCCTCCTCCGGGCGCTCGGCCCGCAGGAGCGCGTCCAGTACCTCGACGGTCAGCTCGAACAGGTCCGGGCGCAGCCGGTGCGCCTCGACCATCAGCGCGGCGGCTTCGGCGGCTTCGGCGGGGGAGTCGGCCAGGAAGGCGAGCGCCCGCAGCACCCACGGCGTCGGCCGCTCGGCGAGCGAGCGCCGCCAGGCGTCGCGCGCGGCCTCCCGCTCGCCGTCGGCCAGCCGGACAAGACCCAGGTGGTACAGGGCGTGCCAGTCGCGCGCCCCCTTCTCCAGGAGCCTCCGCCAGTGCGCCCCGGTGACGGGAGCGGCCGGCGGGTCGCAGGCCGGCAGGGTGCCGGTCGCGAGCAGCTGCCGCCAGGGCTCCTGCTCGGGGCCCGGCGCGCCGAACGGCAGCAGGGGAGAGGCGGGGAGCCGACCCGCCTCGATCTCCAGGGCTGCCCAGCCGGACCCCTCGGCGAGCAGGGCCTCCGGCTCGCCGAACCCGTCGGCCTCGGCCAGGGCACGGTCGAGCTCCGCGGCGGGGACCAGCCGGTCCAGGGCGTCGGCCACGGCCCACCGGGCCTCGCCCCAACTCCCGTGCACGGCCTCGGGGTCGGCCTCCAGGAGCCCGTATGCCTCGACCCACGACCAGGTGGCACCGCCGGGCATCGGCAGGTGCTCCAGCTGGGTGCGGGCGAGCCCGGCCTGGATCTCCAGATAGGACGAGTCCGGTCCGGAGAGCCACTCCTGCCAGTGCTTCCCGCCCGTGGACGTGCCCCAGCAGAAGAGCTTGCGGCCGCGCAGCCGGTCCGTGGACGTCTGGACCAGTCCCGTACCGCTCGCGTCGAGCGCGGCGATCCAGCGGCGCTCGCCGGCCGGGACGTCGAGGAAGTAGTCCGCGGCCCGGGCGGCCCGGCCCGGGTAACTGCGGTCCTCGGCCTCGACGACCGGGAATCCCACCCGCTTCAGGTCGCTGACGTAGTCGCAGTGGAAGGCGTGGTCGGACGGGGCGAGCACCCGTACGTCGGCGGCCTCCGGCACGGCGATGTTCGACCACCAGTAGACCGGGGTCTCCTCCTCCGCCGGATTGTGCACGGCGACGTGGACGAGGAGGACCGGCGAGCCGGCCGGCAGCCAGGCGTCCATCCGCAGCACCAGGCCGCGCAGCCGCTCGAAGGCGAACATCCGCAGCACCGGCGTCCCGGCCGGCGCGCTCACCTTCACCGCGTGCAGCGGCTCGCAGGTCAGCGGCCAGTGGCCGGTCGTGCCGAGGTTCCACTCCACGCCGCCGGCCAGCCAGGCGTCGCGCAGGGCGAGGTTGGCCGGCTGGAGCACGGGGTTGCGGTGCAGCAGTTCGCGGCCGGTCGGCCGGTGGACGAGCGACCAGAGCCGGCCCCCGTACCCGGGCAGGAAGGTGGCCGTGAGGTGCTCGTTCTCCAGGACCACGGTGGGCAGTTCGCGCGCGGTCCGCTCGCGGTCGTACCCGTCCTGCCGGGTGTACGGAAGGAGTGCGTGCGGTGCTCCGTACACCAGGTTCCGGCGCATCTCGTCGTCGATCCCGGCGCCCTCCGCGGTGTACGAGGAGATGCCGTGCAGGATCGGCAGCGTGCCGACCGGGTCGGCGGCCCCCTCGATCCGGAGGACGTCGGTGCGCAGTGTCGAGGTCATGTGCCGGGTCATTTGCCGATCCCCACGGTCATGCCCTGGATGATGCGCGTCCCCATCCAGGAGAACAGCGCGATCATCGGGGCGAGGATGACGCAGACTCCGGCGAACATCGTTCCGTAGTCGAGTCCGTTGAGCTGCGCGGAGGCGACGAAGGACGCGAGCGCCACCGGCAGGGTGATCTGTTCCTGGCTGTGCGTCAGGACGAGGGCGAACAGGGTCTCGTTCCAGGCGCTGATGAACTGCAGGAGGAAGGCGGTGATCAGCCCGCCCCGGGCCACCGGCAGCACGACCTGGACGAAGGAGCGCAGCGGTCCCGCGCCGTCCAGGGCGGCGGCCTCCTCCAGGACCGCCGGGATGCCGGAGAAGAAGCCCGTCAGCATGAAGACGGTGAAGGGCATCGCGAGGCCGACGTAGACGAGGGTCAGGCCGAACTGGCTGTCGGTCAGGTCCACCTGGGCCATGCCGACGAACAGCGGCACCACGAGGACCTGCCCGGGTACGCCGAGGCCCATCGCGAAGGTCATCGTGAGCGCGGACGAGGTCCGCGTGCGGCGGCGCGCGAGGGCGTAGGCGCACGGCGCGGCGAGGGCGACGGCGACCAGCGAGGACGCGGTCGAGACGACGACGCTGTTGAGCGCGGCGGGCCCGAAGCCGCCCTCGTCGAACGCCTTGGCGTAGTTGCCGAAGTGCGGCGGGAGGGGAAGCCCGAAGGCCTCGTGCAGGATGTCGGTGCTGCCCCGTATCGACGTCAGCGCGATCCAGAGGATCAGCAGGAGGTCCGCGGCCACCACGCACCAGACGAACGCCGTGGCGATCCGTCTCACCGGGCCGGGCGACCCGTGTTCGCTTCGCATGTGCTGTGACCTTTCTCAGTACTCGAGGGGCTCGCGGCGCATCAGCCGCCGCATGACCACCGTCACCACGGTCACCATCACCAGGCTGACCAGCGCGGCCGCCGTGGCCATGCCGAGCCGGGGCACCGTGGCCTGCGGGAACGCCTGGGTGTACACGTACAGCGCGGTGTTCCAGCTCTCGGCCGGCGGATAGGAACTGCTCGTGCCGCCGAACAGCAGGATCAGCTCGAAGATCTTGACCGAGCTGACCGTCCACAGCACCGCGCAGACCGAGATGACGTCCCAGGCGCACGGCAGGGTCACATGGCGGAAGCGCTGGAAGGCGTTGGCGCCGTCGAGTTCGGCGGCCTCGTAGAGGTGGGGCGGGATCTGGTCGACGGCGGCCATGATGATCGCGGTGTAGTAGCCGGTCGCGGTCCAGACCAGCGTGCCGAGGATCATCGGCAGCAGGTTGTCCGTCGACAGCCATTTCGGCGGTGTGGTGACCCCGAGGAAGTGCAGCGCCTGGTTGACCGGGCCGTCCGGGGAGAACAGGAAGCCCGCGGCGATACCGAAGACCATGCCGTTGACCAGGCACGGGAAGAACAGTACGGACCGGGCGAAGAGCCGTGCCTTCATCTCCCGCAGGACCAGGGTCAGCAGGAAGCTGATCGCGAAGGTGAGCGTTCCGCCGATCACCATCAGCTTGAAGGTGTTGACCAGCGAGGTCCGGAAGAACGGGTCCTCGAAGAGCAGCTGGTAGTTCTTGAGCCCGCGCCACTCCATCGCGCCCATGCCGTCCCACTTGTACAGGCTGGTCCAGATCGCGTAGCCGACCGGGGCGAGGAAGAGGACCGCGTACGCGAGGATCGCGGGTGCGGTGAACGGCAGGAACATCCGGCGCTGCTGACGGGCCTGGGGGCCGGTGCCATGGCGACGGGAGGCCCGGCCGGCGCCCCGGACGGTGTCCGTCCGGGGTCGGTCGTGGAGCGTGGTGGTCACGGTCTCAGCCCTGGGTCTTCCAGTACGAGACCTGGTCGGCCTTGCACTTCGCGACGAACTGCGCGGCGGTGGTCTTGCCGTGCCACAGGTCGAGGAAGTTCTGGCTGAAGACCTTCGCGGGCCACTCGCCGGCGACGCCGTCGAAGGGCAGGCGGACGGTCGAGGCGCTCAGCGTCTTCTGGGCCGCCTCGAGTCCGGCCGGGGCGGGGATGTCCTCACGCGGGGTGAGGTTGAGCGCCTTGGTCGCCATCCCCGCCATCTGCTTCTTCTGCATGAAGAAGGCGATGAACTTCTCCGCCGGCTCGGCGTGCTCGGCCTTCTTGGGGACCGAGAAGCCGAACACCGTGGCGTCCGCGCTCTTCACCCCGGGCGGCAGCATCGAACCGAACTTCCAGTCGGGCGGCACCTGCTTGGCCACCTCGGCGGTGATCCAGTTGCCGTTCATGTAGAACGCGGACTTGCCGGAGGCCCAGTTGGTCTCCTGCGCCGGGTACTTGGTGGCGTCGTAGCCGGGGATGATGTGACCGCCCTTGACGAGCTGCTCGACCTGCTGCGCGGCCTTGAGGACCGCCGGGTCGTCCCACGTGGCCCCGGACTTGTCCGCGGCGAGCTTGCCGACGTCCACGCCGCCGGCGTTGAGCAGGTAGTCGATGTACAGGCCGTTCATCCACCAGTCCTCGCCGTCGGAGCCGATGCACGGCTTCTTCTTGGCCTTGAGGGCGTCGCAGACCTTGAGGAAGCCCGCCCAGTCCGCCGGGGCGCTCGGGATCGCGGCGGTGACGTCCGGGTCGGCGGCGTTGTAGAAGAGGCCGGTGGTGGCGACCTCGTACGGGATGACGTAGTGGTTCGAGCCGCCCGGGTCCTTCGGCAGCATGTCGAAGTACTTGGCCGGTATGACCTGCGAGACCGGAACGTTCTCGCCGGGCACCTGCGCGGAGAGGACGGAGGACAGGTCGCGGGCCTGGCCGGCCGAGGCGACGGCGCCGAAGATCGCGTCGTTGGCCTGGTCCCAGAGGTCGGGGGCCTGGTTCGCCGCGATCGCCGGTCCGATCTTCTTCGACACGTCCCGGCCGACCCAGTCGACCTCGACCTTGATGCCCGTCGACTTGGTGAACTCGGCGATCGAGGCCTTCAGCACCTGGGCCTGCGGCTCGTCGGCCCGCCACATCGACCAGTAGGTGAAGCTCTTCGCGTCGCCGCCGCCGTCCGAGCCGCCGCCGCAGGCGCTGAGCCCGAGGGCGAGGGCGGTGACGGTGAGAGCCCCCACGGTGCGGGTGACGACGGGCAGGGTGGATCTACGCATGGAGGTGTCCTCTCGGTGGTGCCGAATGGTTGGGAACCGTAGAGGCCAATTGACCGGTAAAACAAGACCCTTGGCGAGAATTGGTGATCGATCGTGTTCGGTTGTGGGGCGTTGCTGCCTGGCAGGTGCGTGCTCGCCCGAGGAATCGATCAAGAAGTCTTGACTCGTTTCCCGTGAGGCCCTTACGTTCGAGCCACCTAGATGGACCGGTCAAATGGGGGAGCGCTGATGGTGACGATGCAGGACGTGGCCGAACGCGCCGGCGTCACGAAGCAGACCGTCTCGAACGTCATCAGCGGACGCGTGGCCGTGCGTCCCGCGACCGCCGCCCGAGTGCGCGCCGCGATCGACGAGCTCGGCTACACGCCCAACCTGGTGGCGCGGTCCCTGGCCACCGGAAGCACCAAGACGGTCGGGCTCTTCGTGCCCACCGTGGGGGGCGCCTTCTACTCCGAGGTCGTCGAGACCGCCGAGGACGTCCTGGAGGAGCACGGCTACCACCTGCTCCTCTGCACCACCCGCCTCGACGGCGAGCGGGCCCGCAGGCACCTCGCGGGCCTCACCAGCCGGTCCGTCGACGCCCTGCTCGTCGCGGGCGACCGCGACCTCATCGACCATCTGCCGCTCCTCGCCGACGCCCGCTTCCCGGTCGCCCTGTGCGCCTGGGAGACCGACGCGCCGGTCGACTTCCCGGTGGTCACCATCGACTACGAGCACGCCGGCTTCCTCGCCGGACGCCACCTGCGCGAGCTCGGCCACGAGCGCGTGGCCGTCCTCACCAGCCCGGACCACGCCCCCCGCGTGGCCGGCTTCCGGCGCGCGTTCGCCGCCGACGGCCTGACCGTCCCCGACAGCGCCGTCCACATCGCGGCCGAACCGAGCGCGGCGGGCGGCTACGCCGCGGCGAACGAGGCGTTCGCCGCCGACCCGGCGCTGACCGCGATCTTCGCCACCCACGACATCCTCTCCCCGGGCGTCCTGGAGGCCGCGCGGGCCGCCGGACGCTCCGTACCGGACGACCTCTCGCTCGTCGGCCACGACGACGACCCCGAGGTGCGCTCCGGACTCGGACGACCGGCGCTCACCAGCGTCGCCGTCCCCACCCGCGACATGGCCCGCCAGGCCGTCGAACTGCTCCTTCGCGCCCTCACCAAGTCGGGCACCGTGGTCAACTCGCTCCAGCTGCTGAGGCCCGAGCTCATCGTCCGCGACAGCACCTGCCCGCCCCGGTCCGCCCGGGCGTGAGCGCGCGGGGTGCGCGGCGGCTTCCGAAACCCGGCTCCGAAACCTGGCTCCGAAACCGGCTTCCGGAACTCGGCTTCCGGAACCGGCTTCCGAAAACCCCGAAAGGACCCCTCCGTTGCCGAAGGACCGCCGACCTCCCGCGGACCGCCTCTGGTACCGCACCCCCGCCACCCGCTTCCTCGAAGCCCTGCCCCTCGGCAACGGGCGTCTCGGCGCACTGCTGTACGGGGCGGGGGAGCGGGGGCGTACGGGAGAGACCGCGCACCTCAACGCCGACACCCTCTGGTCCGGCGGCCCCGGCCCCCGCGACCGCGCCGGTGCGGCCGACCACCTGCCGGCGCTCCGGGCCGCCGTCCTCGCCGACCGCGACCACGCCGCCGCCGAGGCGCTCGCCGAACGGATGCAGGGCCCGTACTCCCAGGCGTACCAGCCGCTCGCCACCCTCCGCCTGACCTGCGGAGACGACGAACCGGTCGAGGACTACCTCCGCGAACTCGACCTGGACACCGCCGTCCACCGGGTCGCGTACCGTACGGGCGGCGCCGAACTCCTCCGCGAGTCCTTCGTCTCGGCACCGGCCGGCGTGCTCGTCACCCGCATCACCGCGGACCGAGGCGGATGCGTGGACCTCACCGCGCGCCTCGACACCCCCCACCCCGACGCCCGCCACTCCGACGACGGAGACCGGTCCGTCGTGTCGGGTCGGGCACCCGCGTACTTCTCCTTCGGCGAGGCCGACCCCGCGCGCTACGCCACCGACGAGGGCATGGGCTTCGCGGCCGGACTCCGCGTGATCACCACGGGCGGCCGGGTCGCATCGACCGACGGCGAGGTGAGGGTCGACGGGGCGGACGAGGTGCTCCTCCTGGTGGCGGCCGAGACCGGCTACCGCGGGCCCACCACATCACCGGCAGGCCCCGACGAGGGACCCGTCGCCGAGGTGTGCCGCCTCCTGGACGCCGCCGCCGGCCTCCCGTACGAGAAGCTGCTCGCCGCACACGTCGCCGACCACCAGCGGCTCTACCGCCGAGCCGCGCTGCACCTGAGCACGGCGGCGCCCGAACTCCCCACCGACGAAAGGCTCATGGCGGACCAGGACGACCCGGGGCTCGCGGCCCTCCTCTTCGCGTACGGCCGCTACCTCCTGATCGCCTCCTCGCGCCCCGGCACCCAGCCCGCCAACCTGCAGGGCATCTGGAACACCGAGGTCGCCCCGCCGTGGAACGCGAACTGGACGACCAACATCAACCTGCAGATGAACTACTGGCACGCCGAGACGACCGGCCTCGCCGACTGCCACGAACCGCTCCTCGACCTGATCGCCGACCTCGCCGAACCCGGCGCGCACACGGCGGCCACCTATTACGGGGCCCGCGGCTGGACCGTCCACCACAACCTCGACCTGTGGCGGGGCACCCATCCGGTGTCGGGTTCGCCGTCGTGGGCGAACTGGCCCATGGCGGGCGCGTGGCTCTGCGCGCACCTGTGGGAGCGTCACCTCTTCGACGGGGACCGCGCGTTCCTGGCGGAGCGGGCGTACCCGCTGATGCGGGGCGCGGCCGAGTTCCTGCTCGACCTCCTGACCGAGGACGGCGAGGGAACCCTCGTGACCTGCCCGTCCACCTCGCCCGAACACCACTTCCGCCTCCCCGACGGCAGCCTGGCCGCCGTGTCGGCCGGTGCCACCATGGACCACTGGCTCGCCGCGGAACTCCTCGCCCACACCGCCGAGGCGGCCCGCCTCCTGGCCGTGGACCACGACTTCGCGGACACGCTCGACGCGGTACGGGCCCGCCTGCGCCCACCCCGCACCGACGAGCGGGGACGCCTGCTCGAATGGTGGGAGGACCTCCCGGAGGAGGATCCCGGCCACCGGCACCTGTCCCACCTCTACGGCCTCTACCCGGGCGCCGCCGTCGACCCGCTCACCGCCCCCGCCCTCGTCGAACCGGCACGGCGGGCCCTCTCCCGCCGCCTGGAGCACGGCAGCGGCAGCACCGGCTGGAGCCGCGCCTGGGCGGCCGCGCTCGCCGCCCGCCTGGGAGACGCGGAACTCGCCCACGAGAGCGTGCGGACCCTCCTCGCGGAGTACACCGCCCCCAACCTCTTCGGCCTGCACCCGCCGGACCTCTTCCAGATCGACGGGAACTTCGGGATCACCGCCGCGATCACCGAGATGCTGCTGCAGAGCCACAACGGCCTCCTCCGCCTGCTGCCCGCCCTCCCGGAGGCCTGGCCGACGGGCTCGGCGACGGGACTGCGCGCCCGGGGCGGCACGGTCGTCGACCTCCACTGGGCCGGGGGAGTGCTGACGGAGGCCCTCCTGGACGTGACCCGAAGCGGCACCCTCACGATCCGGCTCCCGGCCGGCACCCCGTCGGACCTCACGGTCACGGACACCACCGGCACCCCGGTCGACGTCGACGTCGACCGGGGTGGCTCCGATCCGCGCCTCCGATTCGAGGGCCGCGAGGGGACGGCGTACCGGCTGTCCGTCACCCGCTGACGCCGGAGGGCCTACGTGGGCGTTCCGTAGAGGATCACCTCGGCGATACCCGCGACGGTCTGCGCGCCCCCGCCGCTGACCTGGGTGACGACGAAACGGACCTGCCGGACGTTCGCCGCGGTGAACACCTCGGGGAGGATGTACTGGCCCGCCCGCGTCAGTCCGGAGTAAGCAGTGTTCCAGGTCGCCCCGTCGGGGGAGGTCTGGAGGTCGTACGTGTACCAGCTGCTGTCCTTGCCCCAGTGGACGCGGACCCCGGCTAGGTCGTGCGGGTCGGTCAGCTCCACGGTCAGCGTCTGGGGGACGGTCGGGCCGGAAGCGCTCCAGCCGGTGCCGAAGGTGATGTCCCCGTCGAAGGCCTTCTCCGCTTCGAAGCCGGTGGCCTGGCTGGACGCGGTGACGGTCCTGATCCGGTCACGGGCGATCTTCGGGCCGGGGTCGGCCGGGGGGACGCCGCCACTGCCCCCGGGCGGTACGGCGCGGAACTCGCGGAGGGACGGCCACCAGTCGCCGGCGGACAGGATGTCCACGCGCACGTGGCGCGTGGTGACCTGCACCGGGTGGGTGACGGCGGCGACCATGGCGGTGTTGTCCGCCGCGTCGACCGCGGTGGTCCAGGTGGTGGCGTCGTCGGAGACGAGGACGCGGTAGCGGTAGGCGGTCCGGTCGGTCTCCCACATGATCTGGAACTGTTCGATCTCGGCCGGCGCCCCGAGGTCGACCTGCCACCAGGCGGGGTCGGGGCCGTTGCCGACCCACTTGGTGCCGCCTTCGTCGTCCACGGCGTTCGCGGGCCCGTTTCCGTACTCCGAGGTGGAGGCGGTCGCCGGCTTGAACAGGGCCAGGTTCTGGGCGCCCTGGCCCTCGAGGGTGGAGATGTCCCGCCACGCGGGATGGGTGCCGTCGGTGACGTGGGTACCGGTGTAGGGCGCGGTCTGCACTGTGTACCGACCGCTTCCCAGACCGTCCGCGGTCGCGGTGAGGGTGACGGGACCGCCGGTCGTGCCGGTGGCGATCAGGGCGTAGCCGATGCCGCCCTGGACCTTCTGCGTCTGGGCCGAGAGCCGAGGGATGCCGTGGCCCACCAGGGAGCCGGCTCCGGTCACGTCGAGCGTGACGACGGCCGAGGAGTCGGGGACCGGGGTGCCGTCGGCGTCGACGACCTTGACGAAGACGGGGATCAGGTCCGAGCCGTCGGCGACGGGCCGGATGCGGTCGAGCCGCTCCACATACTCGCGCAGGACGCCCGCCTCCTGGGCCGACAGGGCGCGGCCGCGCGCCTTGCCGATGCGGTCGACGAGGGCCGGTCCGCCCGTCTTCGTCGCGAGGAGTTCCCGGGCCGCCTTCTTCCCCGCCTCGGAGCTGTCCCCGAGCGACGCCGCCACCAGCGAGGTCAGCACGCCCCAGCCGCCGGCGTCGTCGGCGACGAGTTCCAGGTGGTGGGCGGCACCGGGGGTCCTGACGACGTGGGTCGCGGCGAGCGTGCCGCCCAGGTAACCCTCGGCCCGGAGTTCCCCGGCGGCGAACGCGGGCAGGGTGAAGGTGTAGTACGGGCTGCCGCCCTTGGCCGCGATGTGCGGCGCGGTCGCCGCGTTCTGGGCGCGGGTCTTCTCCCCGACGAGCGTGCCGTTCTGGTAGAGGCGGACGCTGTCCGTGTTGCTGAAGACCATGACGTCCAGGCTGGAAGAGGCCGTGTGGGCGCTCGCGACGAAGACCATCGGGCCGCCGTGGTTCGGATTGCCTGCCGGCTGCATGGACGTGAGCCAGTGGTAGCAGTACTTGGGGTAGCGGTCGATGTCGACGGCGCCGGACTTCTGGTAGGGGTCGTTGGTGCCGTAGTCCTCGAAGACCCACAGGAAGTACCCGCCGATCCGGGGGTTGGCGTCCAGGCCGCCCCAGTCCCAGTAGCCGGTGCCTTCCAGGTAGCGCTGGCGGGTGACGACCTGGCCGACGAGTGCGGCCTCGCCCTCGTCCCGGTCGCACCGGGACGGGTTCTCCCAGTCGCCCCACTCGCGGGTGAGGAACGGGACGGACGGCGCGGGATCCGAGCCGTCGGTGTTGACGACCTTGTAGTTGACCCCGTACTCGCCGCCCCAGGTGCCGTAGTCGGCCGAGGTGAACATCTGGTCGCCGGGCATCTCCGCGTGGGCGACGGTGTTGGCCTCCTTCGCCCACCACTGCGGGTAGTGGGTCTCGTTGAGGGAGGTCTCCCACAGGATCACGGACGGCCGGTTGCGGTCACGCCGGATCATCGTGGCGATGTCGCGGTAGGTACGGCTCACGAAGGTCTGGTCGCCGTTCCAGTACTGCCAGCCCGGCTGGCAGGCCACCACGAGGAGGCCCAGCTCGTCGCAGGCGTCGAGGAAGGCCGGGTCGTGCGGGTAGTGCGCCGCCCGTACGGCGTTGAACCCGCCGAGCTTGAGCCGCAGCGCCTCGCGGTACTTCATCGACGGTGGCGCCGCGTCGCCCACGTAGGCGTAGTTCTGATGGACGTTGGCGCCGCGGAGGTAGATCCGGGTTTCGTTGAGGTAGAAGCCGTCGGCCCGGTAGTCGATCCGCCGTATGCCGGTGCGGGTGGTCACGGTGTCGACCAGCCGGCCGTCGACGAAGACCTGGCTGACCAGGCTGTACAGGGTGGGGGAGTCGGGGTGCCACAGTTTCGGCCGGGTCACGCTCAGCGTCTGCGCGTAGGTGGTGCTGCCGCCTCCCGGGATGGAGACGGTGTCCGTGGCCTGGGCGACCGCCGTGCCCTGCGCGTCGTAGAGGACGGTGGTGAGCCTGGTCCGGGCAGCCGTGCCCGTCCGGTTCACCACGTGGGTCCTGACCTTGGCCGTCGCCCGCGTCGGGGTCGCCTTCGGATAGGTCACGAACACACCGCCCCCGGCGACCAGGTCCTCCTGGAGGGCGTCGGAGACGTGGACCTGTTCCGTGACGCGGAGCGTGACGCCCCGGTAGATGCCGCCGTACGTGAGGAACCCGAGCTCGTTCCGCGGCTTGCCGGGAGGGGTGAGCGGGTCGTCGAGGTTCGACACGCGGACCGCGAGGACGTTGTCGCGGTCGAAGAGGACCTTGTCGGTGAGGTCGACGACGAAGCCCATGGTCCCGCCGAAGTGCTCGGCGAGCTTCTCGCCGTTCAGATAGACGGCGCAGTCGGTCTGGACCCCGTCGAAGACCACGGTGTGCCGTCGCCCCCGGTCCTGCGGGTCGACCCGGAAGTACCGTCGGTACCAGCCGATTCCGGCGTACACGTCGTACGCGGAGGGCCGCTTCTTCTCCAGCCGCATCGTGTGCGGGAGCGAGACCGCGGCCCACTCCGAGTCGTCGAACCCGGGCTGCTGGGCTCCGGCGTCGTCGTCGCGCCAGAACGCCCAGCCCGCGTTGAGGTTCAGCACACGGCGTCCGCCCGTGGCCGTGGCCGGCGCGGGCAGCGCCGGGCCGGCCGGCGTCGCGGCGGCCTGCCCGGCGGGCACCAGGGCGGCCCCCACACCGGCCAGGCCCGCGGCGAGCACGCCTCGCCGCCTCATCCCACTGGTGTTTCCGATCACGTTCCTGCGCTCCTCTGTTGATGTGCTGTCGTCCGATGACGAAGGGCGGGGCAGGTCCGATGTCGGGCCTGCCCCGCCCCGGGGCTTACGGCGAGCGGTCAGGAGACCTTGACCAGCCGCCACTGCTGGTTCGTGCCGCCGGTGGTGATGTACTGGTCGACGGAGGCGCCGCTGGAGGTCGAAGCCCCGCGTACGTCGAGCGCGTAGCCGTTGGCGCGCGACTCGATGGTGTACGTGCCGTCGTTCGCCGGGGCGATCACCCACTGCTGCTCGGGGCCGCCGGTGGCGGTCCAGAGGCCCAGCTGGGTGCCGGGCCAGGTGGTCGCCTGGGGGGCCGTCAGGGGCTTGAGGCTCGCGGCGCCGGTGACCGTGTAGTAGCCGTCGCTGTTGCGCGCGAGGCTCCACTGCTGGTTGGCGCCGCCGTTGTCGGGCCACTGGATGGCGGGCGTGCCGTCGGTCGTCTGGCCGCCCGAGGCGTCCAGGAGCTGGCCGCTGTTGGCGTTGACGATCTTGTACGTGCCGGAGAGCGCGGGCGTGGTGCCCGGGGTGACGCTGAAGTTCGCGTACTGGACCGGGTGGTAGCCGGCGGTGCCCAGGCCGACCTGTCCGCCGCCGAAGCTGCCGTCCGTGACCGTGGCCTGCGTCTGGCCGTCGATGGCGACCGTGATCGCGTCGCCCTGGAAGGTCAGGGCGAGGTTGTGCCAGGTCCCGGTGCCGGGTGCGGGCACGGTTCCCTCGGCGAGCGGCGCCGCCGTGGTGTCCCAGCCGCCCCACGGGCGGCCGGACTTCAGGAGCTTCCACGTACCGGTGTCGCTCAGGCGCAGGTGGTAGGCGTTCAGGCCGTTGTTGTTCTTGTCCTGGGTGCCGATCCGGCCGAGGAGCTCGGCGGCGCTGCCGCCCTGCTCCAGGAGCACGTCCGCGCTGACGGTGTAGTCGCCCCAGCTCTGCTCACCCATGATCGTGTACGGCTGGTTGGACGTCTCGTCGGTCCACTGGATGGGCGACACGGGCGACATCTGGCGCAGGCAGGAGCCGGTGCGGCCGCCGGCGCAGGGCACCGCCTCGAAGGCGCCGTTCATCGTGGAGAAGTACCTGGCTTCCTGGCCCTTGCCGTAGCCGGCGAAGGAGTCCGAGTACGGGAGCGGGAGCTGCGACCGCTGCGGCGGTGTCGTGACGGCCGCGCCCTGACCGGTGGTGGTGGTCACCGTGTAGACGCGACCGGGCTCCAGGGCGAGGGTGTACGTGCCCGCGTTCGCCTTCAGGTCCGGGCCCCGCTCCATTCGCGGAGTGGCGCCGCCCTTCTGCGAGAGGTCGGTGGACCACACGTGCAGGGTGCCGCCGGGGAGACCGCCGGTGGCCTTCAGGGTGACCGTCTGCGGAGCGGTGGCGTCCATCGTCTCGAAGACGGTGCTCCAGGCGGACTTGTCGGGCGCGCGGTAAGTGACGTAGCTGCCCTCGGTGCCGTTGCGTGCCCCCAGGTAGCCGGTCGCGCCGTCCACGTACTTCCAGCCGGGAGAGGTGAACTGTGTCGTCTGGGCGATGGACCAGGTGGTGCGGCCCACGCTGTAGTTCCCGGACCAGGGCTGGTCGGCGGTGATCAGCCCGGCGTCGTGGAAGCCGAGGTTCTGGTAGAGCGAGGCGACGAGCGGCCAGTTGATGTAGGCCGTCATCTTCGCGTCGATGTAACCGCGGTTGATGGCGCGGGCGACGGGGGCGGCGCCGACCTCGGCACCTTCCGAGCCGTTCTCGCTGGCCCAGATCGGCTTCCCGAGGTTCTGGGCGTCGGCGTCGGAGGAGCAGTGGGTCATCGCCGACATGTAGCCGCAGTTGTAGTGGGAGCCGGCGACGTCCACCGCGTCGTACAGGGCGGGGTCGTTCTTCATGGCGGTGGCGATCGGCCAGCCCCACGACTCGCCGCCGAGGATCTTGGTGGAGGCGTAACCCCTGGTCAGGAGCGCCGACTTGAGGGACTTGTACCAGGCGGCGTCGAAGTCGCGCTCGTTCCAGCCGCCCATGTAGTCGACGGTGATCCCGTGCTGCTTGGCGCAGCCGAGCCAGGTGGTCAGGTAGTCGATCATGTCCTGGGAGTAGAAGGTGTGGTCGCCGATCCAGCCCGGCGCGCCCCAGGACAGGGCGGCGATCTTGAGGTTGGGGTTGCGGGCCTTCGCCTGCTCCATCAGCCACCACTCGTAGCCCGCGTTGCAGTCGACGACGCCCCGGCTGTGCTCGATGCTGGCCTCGGCGCCGTCGGTGGAGTTGGTGTCGCCGCCGACCTCGACCTTCAGGATCTGCAGGCTCGCCCCGTAGCCGGGCTTGAAGAGGTAGTCGAGGATCTCGCCCTGCTGGGCGGCCGGATAGTCGCGCAGCAGACGGGTGTTGCCGCCGCCGCCGCTGATGGCCCCGATGCCGTCGAAGGTCCGTCCGGCGCTGGTGCCGTCGACGGTGATCGTCGGTTTGGGGGCGGCGGCGCGCGCCTGGGCGGATGCCTGGCCGTTCATGGCCGCGACGGTCAGGAGTGCGGCGGCGACGGTGGCCGCGCGTCTGACGAGTCGGCTGTTCGTGCGGAGAGTTGTGCGCAAGGTGCGGTCCCTTCTGGGCTCGGTGCTGTTGCGCGGGCGTGCGGCTCCGGCCGCGATGACACCGCGATGACAGTGGCGCGGGAGCTGCGTTCGAGGAGCGGTCGCGAGGATCGGGCTCGGTGTGAAGAGGGGGCTCCGTACGGCGGTCGGCGCCGTTGGGTGGACGGAGCCGTGGGCCCACGACGGATCGGATGGATTCTCACCACTCGGCTTCCCCCTGTCCAGAGGATGGACAACAAAATCGCACACTCAATGCTTGATGCTGCTCGATAACTCCATTTTGCAAGCGCTTACTTGCAGAACGACCGGTAAAACTCTTGACGTTCGCGCAAACACAGCGTTTTCTGCGAAGCGTAGCGCGTGAAGTAGCGCTGGATTTTGTTCAGTTGTGTTGGCCTCGTGATCCTCGATGCTCGGGAGCTCCTATGTCTGCGATCCGCAACCGTTCCACCGCTCTGGCCGCGACCGGCCTCGTGGCCGCCCTCGCCCTGACCGCGTGCTCGACCGGTCAGACGTCCTCCGGTTCCGGCGGCGGGGACACCAAGCCGGTACAGGGCAAGATCGCTCTGACGTACCTTCAGAAGCAGGGTGACCAGGAGTACTTCATCGGCGAGGCCGCCGGGGCGAAGGAGAAGGCCGCGCAGCTCGGCATCGACCTCCAGGTCGTCAACCTCGGCAACGACGCCAACAAGACGGTCAGCGAGGTGCAGGCGGCGATCGCGCGCAAGAGCAACGGCCTGATCGTCGTCGTGCCCGACCCCGCCGTCGGCCCCCAGGTCGCACAGACCGCCAAGGACGCCAAGGTCGCCCTGCTCACCTCCGACGACCAGATCTGCACCACCGGCCCCGACCCCGCCTCCTGCGCCCACGACGCCCTCGTGCCGCGCATCGGCTTCTCCGGCGCGCAGATGGGTGGCGAGGTCGGCAAGCGGGCCGCCGAGGAGTTCAAGAAGGCGGGCTGGAAGGCGGCCGAGACCCGGACCCTCTCCGCCTGGAAGCAGGACGTCACGGTCTGCGGCGACCGGGTCAAGGCCGCGAAGACCGCCTTCGCCGCCGGTGCGGGCGCGGCCGTCGAGAACATCGACGTCGCCACCGACAACACCCCCACCGGCGCCCAGGACAAGGTCGCCGCCACCGTCACCGCCAACCCGGGCGTCAAGCACTGGGTGATCTGGGGCTGCAACGACGAGAACGTGCAGGGCGGCGTCACCGCCCTGCAGAACGCCGGCATCGACGCCAAGGACATCATCGGCGTCGGCCTCGGCGCCTACCTCGCCTGCAAGGACTGGAAGTCCGGCAAGCCCTCCGGCATGAAGGCCGCGCTGTTCATCAACGGCAAGGACGTCGGCGCGCTCGCCGTCCAGACCATGTACGACCGCCTGAAGAACGGCAAGGACTTCCCGGCCGAGGCCTTCGCCCCGACCAAGATGGTCGACGCCGCCACCTGGCAGGCGGCGGGCGTCGGCTGCGCCTGACGGCACCCGCCCGCACGGCCCGGCGCTCCCGGGCCCCTGCCCTCCGTACGCGCAGCACCGCGCGTCACTCCCGTACGCCCACGAGGTACCCACCGATGACCGCACTCAATGCCCCACCTGCCGGGCCCGGTTCACCACCCGCCGGAACCGGCCTCACCGCCGACGGTGTGTCGAAGAGCTTCGGCCCTGTCCGGGCCCTCCACGACGTCACCCTCACCTTCCCCCCGGGGCAGGTCACCGCCCTGATGGGCGAGAACGGAGCCGGGAAGTCGACCCTCCTGCGCATCCTGACCGGCGATCACCAGCCCACCGAAGGGCGTGTCCTGCTCGACGGGAAGCCCCTCAACCTCACCTCGCCCGTCGACGCCCGCCGCGCCGGCATCCGGATCATCCCGCAGGAACCCGAGATCATCCCGCACGTCTCCGTCGCCGAGAACGTGTACGCCGGCTCCCTGCCCCGCCGCGCCGGCCGGCGTCTCGACCGTGCCGAGCTGCGCCGCCGCATCACCGCCGATCTCGAACGGCTCGGCTTCGCCCGCGTCCTCGACCCCGAGCTGCCCGGCTCCCGGCTGACCGCCGCCCAGCGCCAGCTGGTGGAGATCCTGCGCGCGCTCACTGGGGACATCCCGCCCCGCGTGATCGCCTTCGACGAGCCCACCTCCTCGCTCTCCGAGCACGAGGCCGAGGCGCTGTTCGCCCTGATCGGGCGCCTGCGCGACGAGGGCATCGCCGTCGTCTATGTCTCCCACCGGATGAAGGAGATCTTCCGGCTCGCCGACCGGATCGCCGTCCTGCGCGACGGCGCCGTCGCCGGCGTGGTCGACGCGGGCGACACCACCGAGGACGCCATCGTCCGCATGATGGTCGGCCGCGACCTGTCGGACCTCTTCGTCCGCCAGGAGGTCGCCACCGACCGGGTCGTGCTCGACGTCCACGACCTGACCACCGACGACGTCCACGGGATCAGTCTCCAGGTCCGCGCGGGCGAGGTCGTGGCCCTCGCCGGCCTCATCGGCGCCGGACGCTCCGAACTCGCCCACGCCCTCGCCGGCGACGTCCCCGTGCGCTCCGGGACCATCACGCTGAACGGCGAAAGACTCACCCTGCGCAGCCCGCGCGACGCCATCGCCGCAGGCCTGGGCCTTGCCCCGGAGGAACGCAAGGCCCAGGCCCTCTTCCTGCACCGGAGCATCCGCGACAACACCGCCCTGGTGAGCTACGCCCGGCTGCGCCGGGGGCGCTTCGTCAGCCGGACCAGGGAACGCTCGCTCGCCCAGGAGTTCGCCGACCGGCTGCGGGTGCGCGCGCCCTCGATCGAGGCCGAGGTCCGCACCCTGTCCGGCGGCAACCAGCAGAAGGTCGTCCTCGCCCGCTGGCTGGCCCGCCGCCCCGAACTCCTCATCCTCGACGAGCCCACCCGTGGCGTCGACATCGGGGCCAAGGCCGAGATCTACCAGATCATCGCCGACCTCGCCCGCGACGGCGTCGCCATCCTGGTCATCTCCTCCGAACTCCCCGAGGTCCTCGGTCTCGCCGACCGCGTCGTCGTCATGCAGAACGGCCGCGTCACCGGCGAACTCCCGCGCGCCGAGGCCTCCGAGGCGGCGATCCTCGCCCTCGCCATGGCCGACGACCTCGCCACCACCGGCCTTGACACCCCGACAGCCACCGACTCCCGGACCGGAGCCCCACGATGAGCACCGCCACCACCCCGAGCGCCTCGCCCGCGCCTGCCCGTTCCAACACCGGGTCCGCGAGCCGACCCGGCGGTGCACGAGCCGTCCTCGCCTCCGTCGGCGGCCAGAACCTCAGCCTGATCGGCGCCCTCGTCCTCGTCGTCGTCCTGTTCACCTCGCTCAACGCCAACTTCCTGAGCTGGGACAACATGCGCGTCATCGGCGAGGCGGCCACCATCGCCGGCCTGCTCGCCGTCGTCCAGACCGTCGTCATCATCTGCGGCGGCCTGGACATCTCCGTCGGCTCACAGACCGGCCTCGCCTCCGTCATCAGCGCGATGGTCTTCACCTCCGCCGGATCCAGCGCCCCGCTCGGCATCGCCGCCGCCCTGCTCGTCGGCGCCGCCGTCGGCCTGGTCAACGGAGCGGTGATCATCTACGGCCGGGTCAACCCCACCATCGCCACGCTCGCCGGCCTCGCCGCCTACAAGGGCGTCGCCCAGCTCCTGTCCGACGGCCGCGCCCAGGGCTACGTGCTCGGCGACCCCGTCTTCGTCTTCCTCAGCCGCGGCAGCCTCGCCGGCATCCCGATCATGATCTGGATCCTGGCCCTCGTCGCGGCCGCCGTGCACGTCCTGCTCACCTACACCGACATCGGCCGCAACATCTACGCCCTCGGCGGCAACGACACCGCCGCCCGCCTCGCCGGCATCAACCTCAACAAGTACCTGCTCGCCGCCTACGCACTCACCGGCACCGTCGCCGCCCTCGCCGGCATCCTGCTCACCGCCCGCACCGGCTCCGGCCAGCCCGTCTCCGGCAGCGAGGGCCTGGAACTCCAGGCCATCACCGCCGCCGCCCTCGGCGGCTGCGCCCTCAAGGGCGGCAAGGGCACCATCGGCGGCACCCTCCTCGCCGTCGCCCTCCTCGGCACCCTCCAGAACGGCCTCACCATCCAGGGCATCAACACCTTCTGGCAGAACGTCGCCCAGGGCCTCCTCCTCGTGGCCGCCGTCGTCATCCAGCAGCGCCGCAACCGCGAACGCGCCGTCGGCCTGCCTGCCTGACAGCCGCACGTACCCGTCCCGTTCCTTCACCACGGAGGTCGAACCGTGCACACCGCACCACGCTCCCGCGCCCCGCGCAGACGGCTCGCCGTCGGACTCGCCGGCCTCCTTCTCGCAGGCGGGTCCTTCATGGCGCCTGCCTCCGCGGCCGACGCCCCGGCCCCCGCCACAGTCGACGACGGGCTCGCCCTCACGCCTCCGATGGGCTTCAACAACTGGAACTCCACCCACTGCCGGGCGGAGTTCGACGAGACCATGGTCAAGGGCATCGCCGACCTCTTCGTCGAGAAGGGCCTGAAGGCCGCGGGGTACCAGTACGTCAACCTCGACGACTGCTGGGCGCTGCCGGACCGCGACGCCGACGGCAAGCTCGTCCCCGACCCGGTCCGCTTCCCGAACGGCATCAAGGCCGTCGCCGACTACGTCCACTCCAAGGGCCTCAAGTTCGGCATCTACACCAGCGCCGGAACCCACACCTGCGACGGCCTCGGATTCCCGGGCGCGCTCGGCCACGAGTACAGCGACGCCCAGCAGTTCGCCGACTGGGGCGTCGACTACCTGAAGTACGACAACTGCAACAACCAGGGCGTCGACGCGAAGAAGCGCTACACCGACATGCGCGACGCACTGAGGGCGACGGGGCGGCCCATCGTCTACAGCATCTGCGAATGGGGCGTGAACAGGCCCTGGGAGTGGGCGTCCGACGTGGGCCACCTGTGGCGGACCACCTTCGACATCAACGACAGCTGGGGCAGCATGCTGTCGATCGCCAAGCAGAACCTGCCGCTCGACGCCTACGCCAAGCCCGGCAACTGGAACGACCCGGACATGCTCGAGGTCGGCAACGGCGGCATGACGGACACCGAGTACCGCAGCCACTTCTCCCTGTGGTCCATCATGGCGGCGCCCCTGATCATCGGCGCCGACCTCCGAACGGCGGACCGGGCGACGCTCGACATCCTCGGCAACCGCGAGGTCATCGCGGTCGACCAGGACCCGCTCGGCAAGCAGGGCAAGGTCATCAGCTCCGAGGGCGGCCGGTGGGTGATCGCCAAGCCGATGGCGGACGGCAGCCGCGCGATCGCCCTGTTCAACGAGACCGACCGGCCCCAGCGCATCGCGACCACCGCGAAGGCGGCGGGCCTGCCCGGGGCGCGCGCGTACACGGTGCGCGATCTGTGGCAGCACACGAGCCGCAACGTCGCCGACACGTTCTCGGCCACCGTCCCCGCCCACGGCACCGTGCTCGTCCGCCTCGCCGCCGACGCGGCCTGGGCGTCGTATCCGCCCGCGGTGGAACTGGGCCAGGTCGCCTCCCCGTTCCTCACCGCCGGTACGGAGTCCACCGTGACCACCACGGTGACCGACCTCGGTCGTACGGAGGCGCGCGACGTGTCGGTACGGCTCTCCGCCCCCGGCGGCTGGAGCGTCGAGCCGGCGTCCGGAACCACCGCGAAGTCCCTGCGGACCGGGGACCGGCTGAGCACCGACTGGCGCGTACGGCCCCCGGCCGGGACGCCGACCGGCTCGTACGACATGACGCTGACCGCGACGTACACCTCCCGAACCGGCGTCCGGGCGACCAGCACGCTTCCCCTGCGCGTCACCGTCGCGGTGCCGCCCCCGGGCGGGACGTCGTACCTGAGCGACGCCACCTGGCTGAGCGCCGCCAACGGCTGGGGGCCCGTCGAGAAGGACACCAGCGTCGGTGAGGCCGCCGCCGGGGACGGCAGGCCCCTCACCCTGGGCGGCGTCGTCCACGCCAAGGGCCTCGGGGTCCACGCGTACAGCGCGGTGGAGTACTACCTCGGCGGCCGCTGCACCTCGTTCTCGGCGCAGGTGGGCCTCGACGACGAGACGGGATCCAACGGGTCGGTGGCGTTCGAGGTCTGGGCGGACGGCCACAGGGCGGCGTCCACCGGTGTGCTGACGCACACGACGTCGCCGCAGTCGTTGACCGCCGACCTGGCGGGCGCCGAGACCGTGCGCCTCGTCGTCACCGACGCCGGGGACGGCGTGAGCTACGACCACGCGGACTGGGCCGACGCGACGGTCACCTGCTGACGTACCTCGCGTCACCTCCCGGCGCGGCCGCCCTTCGGTCGCGCCGGGACGCCCGGTCGTGGATACACCCGGGACTGTTTGACGCTGCCGAAGGCGAAGCTCGACTCGATCGACGCGATGCCCGGGATGGCGTGGATCCGGGTGCGCACGAGGGCCTCGTACGCCTCCAGGCTCTCGATGACGACCCGGAGCAGGTAGTCGCTGCTGCCGGCCATCAGATAGCAGTCCTGGATGTGATCGATGAGACCGATGTGCTCCTCGAAGACGTTGACGGCCTCGGCGGTGTGGCGCTCCAGCCTGATCCGTACGAAGACGGTGATCGGCAGCCCGAAGGCGACCTGGTCCACGGTGGCCGTGTAGCCGCTGATCAGGCCCGACTCCTCCAGGCGGCGCACGCGGCGCAGACAGGGGGAGGGGGACAGGCGGATCCGGTCGGCGAGGTCCTGGTTGGTCAGCCGGCCGTCCGCCTGCAACTCGTGGATGATCTCGAAGTCCACGGCGTCCATCGTCACTCCTTGGCAGATTCTGCCCTCACGCTATGTCCAGAGGGCAGAACTGGCAATCATCTGCCCCCACGCAAGCCCTAGTGTTGCTTATCGGGGCAAACACCGGCTTTCGGTTCCGCCCGTACGTCGAGAGCGGGAGGAATCGTCGGTGGTCGCACCACAATCGGTCGCGTCGGAATCGGAGCGGACGTCAGGGGCGGGGGTGCTCGCCGCCGCCGGTCCCCGGGGCCTGTCCCCGCAGGGCGTGGGCATGGTCGCGCTGGCGCTCACCGTGATGATCTGGGCCGCGTTCGCCCTCAGCGCCCGTGCTCTGAGCGCCTCCACGCTGCTGCCCGCCGACGCCGCCCTGCTGCGGTTCGGTGTGCCCCTCGTGGTCCTGGCGCCCGCGCTGTGGCGGCGTCGGCGCCGGCTGGCCGCGGTCCGGCCGGGCCCCGCACTCAAGATCATCTGTGGTGCGGGGGTGCCGTTCTTCCTCGCCGCCATGTACGGCGGATCGCTGACCTCGGCCGCCTTCGTCGGGGCGATCGTGCCCGGCATGGTCCCGCTGTTCGTCTCCGCCCTCATGGTCGCCGGCGGGAAGCGCGCGCCGCGCGGGACGCAGGCGGCCGGTCTCGCCCTCATCGTGGCCGGGGTCGTGGCCCTGGTCTGGCGCTACACCGCCGCCCTCGACGCCGACGTCCTGCTCGGTACGGGAACGCTGCTCGTCGCCAGCGGTCTGTGGGCCCTGTACACCGTGGGGCTGCGCGAGGTGGACCTCGACCCCGTCGGGTCGATCGGCCTGCTGTGCCTGCCGTCCTTCGCCGTCATCGGGCTGCTTGCCCTGACCGGCGTCCTGCCCACCGGGCTCGCCCGGGCGGCCGGCGGCGACATCCTGCTCTTCCTCGTCGTCCAGGGCCTGGGCGTCGGCCTCTGCGCCGGTCTGCTGTACGCCTTCGCCATCCGCCGGCTCGGCCCCGAACGCAGCTCGGTCGTCGGCAGCCTCAGCCCGGTCGCCGTCGTCCTGCTCGCCATGCCCCTGCTCGACGAGTCGCCGACCCTGCCCGTCGTGGTCGGCGTCCCCCTCATCACCCTCGGCGTCGCACTCGCCAACCGGCGCCCCCGAACCAAGGTCTCCCCCGATGCTTGAGCTTCTTCCCGCCCCGCCCGTGGACCCGCTGTGGGACCTGGCGGCCGAGTTCGCCGCCGACCCGCGCCCCGAGCGCCTCGACCTCGTCCTCGGCGTCTACCGCGACGCCACCGGGGTCACCCCGGTCATGGCGGCGGTCAGGGAGGCCGAGATACAGCTGGCGGAACGTTCCGGCACCAAGGAGTACCTCGGCCTGTCGGGCAACACCGCCTTCAACCGGGCCATGCTGTCGCTCGTGCTGGGCTCCGAGGAGCTCATGGGACGGGCGACGAGCGTCCAGACCGTGGCCGGCACCGGGGCCCTGCGGCTCCTCGCCGACCTCGTCCAGCAGACGCGCCCCGGCGCCACCGTGTGGATCAGCGACCCCGCGTACGTCAACCACCGCCCCATCCTGGAAGGCGCCGGGCTCACCGTCCGGACCTACCGGTGGCGCGACGACACCGGCCGACCGGACACCGAGGGCATGCTCGACGACCTGGCCGGCGCACGCCGCGGCGACGTCGTCCTGCTGCAGGGCTGCTGCCACAACCCCACCGGCGTGGACCCCTCCTCCGGTACGTGGGAGCAGCTCGCCGCACTCGCCGCGGCGAACGGCTGGGTCCCCTTCGTCGACCTCGCCTACCACGGCCTCGGCGACGGCCTCGCCGCCGACCTGGCACCGACCCGGATGCTGGCCGAACGGCTGCCGGAGGTGCTGATCGCCGTCAGCTGCTCGAAGAACTTCGGCCTCTACAGCGACCGCACCGGATGCGCCATCGTCCTCGGCTCGTCGAAGCGGACCCTGCGGCACGTCGAGACCGCCCTGCAGAACGCCGCCCGCACCCTGTACTCGATGCCGCCCGACCACGGTGCCGCGATCGTCGCCACCATCCTGGACGACGAGCACCTGCGGACGGAGTGGCTCGCGGAGCTCGGCGCGATGCGCCACCGGATCACGGCCAACAGGACCGACCTCGTCGCCCACCTCCGTGCCCTCGGGCACGAGGAGGAGGCCCGGTCCCTCGCCCGGCAGAAGGGCATGTTCTCGATGCTGCCCCTCACGCCGGACGGGATGCGGCGGATGCGCCGTCAGTCCGGCATCTACGGAACGGCCGCCGGGCGCATCAACATCGCGGGCGTCCCCGCGCACCGGATCCCCTTCCTGGCCCACGGCATCGCCACCGCCCTGCAGACGCCCCACACCGCCCGCTCCGTCTGAGCGGTCTACCCGGCGTCGAGCAGGGCGGGCAGGTCGGCGAAGGAGTCGAGCACGTGGTCGGGTGTCCCCGAGGCGTCGCGGTGCGTCTCGGGGAGGTACTTCCCCGTCTTCACCAGGACGCCGGTGATGCCCGACCGCTGGGCGGCGAGCACGTCGGACTCGATGTCGTCGCCGACCATCAGCGCCTCCGACGCGTCGACGTCGAGATGATCGAGGGCGCTCGCGAAGAACGCCGGAGCCGGCTTTCCCGTCACCTCCGCCTCGACACGGGCGGCCTTCTCGAGGCCTTCCAGGAAGGCCCCCGTGTCCAGGTCGAGCCCGCCCTCGGTGCGCCAGTACAGATTGCGGTGCATCGACACCAGTCGCGCCCCGCGCTGCAGTTGCCGGAACACCCGGTTGAGCGCCTCGTAGCCGAACTCGGCCCCCGCGCCCCCGAGCACGACGACGTCCACGTCCCCCTCCTCGACGAGCGTGACGCCGGCCAGGTCGTCCCGTACGTCCCCGCTGTTGAGCAGCAGACAGCGAGCACCGGGGAAGTGCTCGCGCAGATACGCCGCCGTGGCCGCCGGGGCGGTCAGGACGTCTCCGGCACCGACGGGGAAGCCGAGGTCGGCAAGGCGCGAGGCGATGGCGGCCCGCGTCCGTGACGTGTTGTTGGTGACCAGTGCCACCCGCAGCCCGGCCTCGCGCACCTGCTCCAGGGCTTGGACCGTCCCGGGCAGCGCCTTCCAGGACACGGTGAGGACGCCGTCGATGTCGATCAGGGCAGCCCGGATTCGCTCCATGAACCCGACGGTAGCCCCAGGGCCCCCGACCCGCCGCCCGCTCGCGACCGGCGCGCCCCCGTGCGAGGGAGGTGCGCCGTCCGCCGCTCGACGAGGAACGCGGTTCGTCCGGCCGCTGGAACGCGGGCTCCGCTACACGAGTGCCGCCCGGTCCAGGGCCTCGCGGGCCGCCGCCTCCGCGAGGGCGCGGTCCTCCGGGACCAGGCCGATGCGGGTGCGGCGGTCGAGGAGGTCGGAGGTGTCGAGGGCGCCCTCGTGGCGGACGGCCCACACGAGTTCGGCGCCGGTGACGGGGTGGCCGGGCACGACGGGCTCGGCGAGGGCGGGGTCCGCGAGACCGAGGGCGTGGACGGCCGGGGCTTCGGAACCGTAGCGCTGTACGAGGCGGGGCGGGACGTCGAGACCGGCGAGGGTCCCCGGGCGGGCCGCGCCGACGAGGGGGAGGGACGCGGTGCGGCACGGGCCGGCGGTCAGGCCGCGGGCGTCGACGGCCGCGTCGACGGCGTCCTGGGCCATGCGGCGGTAGGTGGTCAGCTTGCCGCCGACGACGGTGACGATGCCGTCGGGCGAGGTGAGCACGGCGTGCTTGCGCGAGATGTCGGCGGTGCGGCCCTCCGAGTCCCGGGTGTCGAGCAGGGGCCGCAGTCCGGCGAAGGCCCCGACCACGTCGGAGCGGTGGACGGTGACGTCGAGGGCGGAGCCGAGGACGTCGAGGAGGAAGCCGATGTCGGTCTCGGGGACCTCCGGCACGTCGGGGACGTCGCCGTCGACGGGCTCGTCGGTGAGGCCGACGTACACGCGTCCGTCGCCCTGGGGCAGGACGAGGACGAAGCGGTTCGTCTCGCCGGGGATCGGGATGTGCAGTCCGGCGGAGAGCCGCCCGAGGGTCTCGGAGCGCAGGACGAGATGGGTGCCGCGCGAGGGCCGGAGACGTACGTCGTCGACGAGGCCGCCCGCCCAGACACCGGCCGCGTTGACGACCGCACGCGCGCGGATGAGCAGCTCCTCGCCGGTGGTCTCGTCGCGGACCCGTGCGCCGCCGCCGTGGAGTTCCAGGGCGCGGACGCGGGTCAGGACGCGGGCACCGTGGGCGGCGGCGGTGCGGGCGATCGCGGTGACCAGACGGGCGTCGTCGGAGAGCTTGCCGTCCCAGGAGAGGAGCCCGCCGCGCAGCCCGACGGGACGCAGCGCGGGTGCGAGGTGGCGGGTCTCGACGGCGGAGAGGGTACGGGGCTGGGGCAGCGTGCGGCGGGAGGTGCGGGCGCCGACGCGCAGCAGGTCGCCCGCGAGGAAGCCGGCGCGGGCGAGGGCGGCCTGGCCGCGGCTGACGAGCGGGGTGAGGGGGAGCACGAAGGGCTGGGCGCGCACGAGGTGGGGAGCGGTGCGCTCCATGAGGATGCCGCGCTCGACGGCGCTCTCGTGGGCGACGTCGAGCTGTCCCGAGGCGAGGTAGCGCAGTCCGCCGTGGATCAGCTTGGAGCTCCAGCGGGAGGTGCCGAACGCGAGGTCGTGGGCGTCGATCGCGGCGACGCTGAGCCCGCGGGTGGCGGCGTCGAGCGCGGCTCCGGCTCCGGTGGCGCCGAGCCCGACGACGAGGACGTCGACGACGTCGCCGTCGCCGTCGGCGAGCCGCTCCAGTTCGCGCCGGCGCCGCTCGGCGTTCAGCGAGGAGCCGGGCAGGGCGGTGCCGCTCGTGGGGTTCACGGGGTTCATGGCGTGAGGGTCCTCTCCAGGAGGGTGCGCAGCTCGTCGAGGAAGGCCGCTTCGCTCAGTTCGGGATCGGTCTCGTCGGCCATGGTGCGCAGCGAGAGCGTGAAGGACTGGACGACGAGCAGCAGGGACCGGGCCTGCAGGTCGACGTGGACTCGGCGTACGGAACCGTCCTCGTGCCCGTCCTCCAGGGCCGTGACGAGGAGCCCGAGCAGGGCGTCCTGGCTGGCGCCCCGTCGGTCGAGGACGTACGGCAGCAGCAGCTCGGGGTCGACGTCGAGGATCTTCTGGAACAGCGGGTGGGCCCGGAACGCGGCGACTCCCGCCACCAACCCCTCGACGATCCGTTCCCGCTGGGGCCGGTCGTCCTCGTCGAGCGGCATGGCGCCGGCGGCGACGGCGATCCATTCACGGGTCATCAGGTCGCCGACGAGGGTGCGCACATCGGGCCAGCGCCGGTACAGCGTCATCCGGGACACGCCGGCCCGCCGGGCGACGTCGGTGAGGGTGGTTCGCCGTACGCCGACGGCGAGCACGCAGTCGCGTGCGGCGTCGAGCACGGGATCTGCGTCCGCATGGTTGTGACGAATGGGCGTCATCTGTCACAGTGTAATACCAGCGCGGGCCGAGCGGCAGCGCCGTCCGTGAAACAGACCGTGAGGAACCTCTCGAAGTGGACATGTTGTGGAGCGGCTGGGGCGACCCGGCCAAGGCGGCGCCCCTGCCCGAATCGGTGACCGGCCTGCTGCGGGACCTGCTCGGCGTCACGCCGCGCGAGAGCGGCCCGGCCGTCCTCGCCGACATCGACGTGCCCGCCCCGGCACTGACCGACGAGGCGAGCGCCGCCCTGCGCGCCGCCGTCCCCGCACCGGACGGCGTACGGGACGACGCCGAGAGCCGCATCCGGCACACCCGGGGCAAGTCGACCCCCGACCTCCTGCGCATCCGCGCCGGCGAGGTCGACGACATCCCGGCCGCCGTCGTCCTCCCCAGCAGCCACGACGAGGTCCTCGCCGTCCTCGCGGCCTGCGCCGAACACGGCCTGTCCGCCGTCCCGTTCGGCGGCGGCACCTCCGTCGTCGGCGGCCTCGCGCCCACCACCAAGCGCCCCTTCGTCGCCCTCGACCTCCGTCGCCTCGACCAGCTCCTCGCCCTCGACGAGGTGTCGCGCACCGCCACCCTGCACCCCGGCCTGCGCGGCCCCCAGTGCGAGGCGCTGCTCAACGAGCGGGGCTGGACGCTCGGCCACTTCCCGCAGTCCTTCGAATGGGCGTCCATCGGCGGCTTCGCCGCGGCCCGCTCCAGTGGCCAGGCCTCGGCCGGATACGGCCGCTTCGACGAGATGGTCCTCGGCCTGAAGGTCGCCACCCCCGAAGGCACGCTGTGGACCGGTCGGGCCCCGCGCTCCGCGGCCGGCCCCGACCTGCGCCAGCTGATCCTCGGCTCCGAGGGCGCCCTCGGCGTGATCACGTCCGTGACCGTGCGCATCCGCCCGCTGCCGCAGAAGCGGATCTACGAGGGCTGGCGCTTCGCCTCCTTCGAGGCGGGCACGACGGCCCTGCGCCGACTCGCCCAGGACGGCCCCCGGCCCACCGTGCTGCGCCTGTCCGACGAGTCGGAGACCTTCATCGGCCTCGCGCAGCCGGACGCCATCGGCAACACCGAACTCCCCGAGAACCCGGGCTGCATGGCCATCGTCGGCTTCGAGGGCACCGAGCAGGAGACGGCCGCCCGGCGCGCCGCCGCCCGTGAGGTCCTCCTCGCCTGCGACGGAGAGTTCATCGGTGAGGAGGCCGGCGACAAGTGGGAGCACGGCCGCTACAACGCGCCCTACCTGCGCGACGCGCTCCTCGACGCCGGCGCGTTCGCCGAGACGCTGGAGACGGCCGCCTTCTGGTCCGCGATCCCCGGCCTGTACACGGCGGTACGCGAGGCGCTGACCAGCACCCTCACCGAGGCCGGCACCCCGCCGCTCGTCATGTGCCACATCTCCCACACGTACGAGAACGGCGCCTCGCTGTACTTCACCGTCGTCTCCGCACAGGGCGAGGACGCCGTCGCGCACTGGGCGCCGGTGAAGCGGGCGGCCAACGACGCGATCCTGGCGGCGGGCGGCACCATCAGCCACCACCACGGCGTCGGCACCGACCACCGCGACTGGTACGCCCGCGAGATCGGCCCCCTCGGCATCCGCATGCTCCAGGCCGTCAAGGCCGAGATCGACCCGTCCGGCGTGCTCAGCCCCGGGGTCCTGATTCCCGTCCGCTGAGCACCGCCCTAGGGCCTGTCTGACCCCTCCCTCCCTAACCTCTCCTTCTGCCGCCCGGAGGCCAGATCCATGCGACAGTTCACCGCCGTCGTCAACCCCACCGCGGGGGGTTCCAGCGGCACGGCGGGCCTGCTCCCGCTGGCCCGGCTGCTGCGGGAGGCGGGCGCGCGGCTCGACACCGTCTACAGCCGCAGCCTGGAACACGCACAGGAACTCGCCCGGGAGGCCGGGGCGAAGGGGCACATCGTGCTCGCCGTCGGCGGTGACGGCATGGCCGGCACCGTCGGCGGCGCGCTCAGCGGCACGGACACGGTCTTCGGTCTGGTCCCCGCGGGCCGCGGCAACGACTTCGCGCGCGCCCTGGGACTTCCCACCGACGCGCCGGGCCTCGCCAAGGTGCTGCTCGACGGCGAACCGCGGGCCGTCGACACCGTCGAGGTGGAGTCCGCCAGGCACAAGGGGATCCACGTCCTCGGCAGCGTGTACGCGGGTGTCGACGCGGTGGCCAACCGCCACGCCAACGACTCCCGCCTGCTGCGCGGCGCGGCCTCCTACTACGCCGGCGGCCTCCGGGCGGTCCTCTCCTGGAAGCCCGCCGCGTACCGCATCACGATCGACGGGGTCCGGCACGAGCGCACCGGCTACACCGTGGTCGCGGCCAACTCCGGCTTCTACGGCTTCGGGAGGAACATCGCACCGGGCGCGCGGGTCGACGACGGCCTCCTCGACGTCGTGGTGATCAAGGAGGCGCCCAAGCGGCTCTTCTTCGCGATGATGAACGAACTGAAGACGGGCGCGCACGTGAACCGTCCCCAGATCGAGATCCTGCGCGGCAAGGAGGTCCGCATCGAGGCCGACCGCCCCCTGCCGTACGGCGCGGACGGCGAGGTCGACGCGACCCTGCCGGTGACCCTCAGGGTGAGGCCCGCGGCCCTCCGCGTACTGGCCTGACCACGGTCCGGGACCGCCCCTGACCGGTGGACACGACCGATGTCGGGCGTCGACGAGCACCCTGGGCCGCGCAAACCTAGCGTGGAGGGTGGGAACCGACGCGACGGAGGGACCACGGGCATGAACACCGGCATGGAGAAGGCCAAGGGCAGGATCAAGGAGATCGCCGGAAAGATCACCGGCCACGAACGCCTGGAGGCCGAGGGCAGGACGGACCAGATGAAGGCCAAGATCCGGCACACGATGACGAGCGTTCGCCACCGGGCCGAAGGCATCAGGGACTCGCTCAAGCACGACCGTTCCTAGGGCCCGGGCCGGAGCGCGTGGTCCGACAGGCCCTGGCGTGGGCACGGACGCCGGGGACGCACCCCGGTGGCGCGGGACGATCGGCACCTGGCCGGCCGTCGGCCTCGTGGTCGCCGTTCTCGTCGGGGCCAACCTGCTGTTGCACCACTGGACCGGACCGCTCCGCCTGGTGACGGCCGTCGCGGTCAGCGCCCTGCTCCTCGGCGTGCTCCGCTGGTCGGGCGGCACCCTGGCGGACGCGGGACTGGCACGCGGGACACTGGCCCGGGGTGCGAGATGGGCGCTGGTCCTGATCGGCCTCGTCGGACTCGTCTACGCCGTCGGAGCGCTGCTGCCGGACACCCGCTCGCTGTTCGAGGACCGTCGGTACGACGGGATGACCGGGAGCGAGTTGGCGGCGCGCGTTCTCGTGGTGGTCCCCGTCGGTACCGTCCTGGTGGAGGAGGTCGCCTTCCGCGGAGTGCTCTACGGGCTGGTGCGCCGAGCCCGTGGGACGGTCTGGGCGACCAGCGTGTCGAGTCTGCTGTTCGGTCTGTGGCACGTCCTGCCGTCCCTCCACCTGGCGGCGGCGAAACCCGCGCTGGCGAGCGTCGTCGGCGACTCCGCGCTCGGCGCCGTCCTCGCGATCGCGGCCGCCGTCCTGTTCACGGCGGCGGCGGGCGTCCTGTTCTGCGAACTGCGCCGCCGCAGCGGCAGTCTGCTGGCGCCCATGGGCCTGCACTGGGCGGTCAACGCGCTCGGCTACCTCGTCGGCTTCCTGCTGCGCTGACCGGGCGACCGTGTCGGGCGCACGGGGCTCAGCCGGCCGGCTGGATGATGTCCCGCAGTCGGTCCAGGTCCTGCGGAGTGAAGCCCGAGGGCCTCATGACGGCGTTCCAGCCGTCGACGTACGCGGCCTTGTACGTGTGACCGTGTCCGTCCGGCACGCCCGTGGAGAACGGCAGGTCGGCGGTGACCTGCCAGAAGGTCACGAAGGGGATCCAGACCATCTCTTCGAGCACGTCGCTGCCGGGCGCCTGGCCGATCCAGTCCGGTTCGGAGAACGCCAGGTTCGGGCTCCACCAGACGATCGGATCGGACGGGTGCATCAGGTACAGCACCCGCGTGCCGTTCCACTGCGCGTCCTCCGGAGGGATCCCGGCGGTCGGTTCGTCGGTGAACCGTACGGTCCGGCCCTCCTTGTAGACGGGCTCGATCTCCGGACTTCCCGCGTCGCGGTGGTCACTGAACTCGCGGAACAGGGTGTTGAAGTTCGGCGGACCGGCGAACAGGGTCCCGGCGGTGCGGTTGCGCAGGTCGTACTCCCCGCTGAAGGCCGTCTCGCCGCCGAACGACCCCAGGCTCTCGCCGGCGACGAACAGCTGCGGGCGCTTGTCCTGGGGCAGCTTGGACCAGACGTCGTAGACCGCGTCGAAGAGCTCCCGGCCGGCCTCGCGCGCCTTGGACTGGTCCACGAGGTAGGAGAGCCACGACGGCAGGTACGAGTACTGCATCGCCACGGTGGCGGAGTCGCCGCCGCCGAGGTACTCGAACGAGTCCACGGCGGCGGGGTCGACCCAGCCGCTTCCCGTGGTCGTCATGACGAGCAGGCGTGCGCGCTCGAAGCCGCCGGCCCGCTGGAGGTCCGCGACGGCCCGCTCGGCGCGCGCCTCCGTGTCGTCGGCGGTCTGGAGCCCCGCGTACGCCCGTACGGGCTCCAGCGCCGGGCGGTGGGTGAACGCGCCGATGTCCCGGGCCGACGGCCCGCTGCCGGTGAAGGCCCGGCCCTGGTAGCCCAGCGTGTCCCACGGCACCAGCGAACCGGGCCCGCCGGAGCGCAGGGTGGTGGTGGGTTGGTGCACGCCTTCGGGCGTCTCGTCGTCCCGCAGCGAGAACGCCTCGTTGGTCGCGTTCACGAAGCCGGCGAGCAGTACGCCGCTGACGACGGCCCAGGCCAGGCCCGCCACGACGACCCAGCCGACAACGCGCGCCGCGCGCGGCCCGATCCAGCGGCGGAGGAGACGGGCGAGCCACCGGTACAGGCGGCGCAGCCCCCGGCCTGCGAGCAGGAGGAGCCAGAAGACGAGCGCGGCCAGGAACGGGGAGGCGACGGCGGCGAGGACGTCGTAGTCGGTGACCCCCATGAGCTGGCGGATCTCGTGCTGCCAGTACTGGCCGAACCCGAACGCCAGGCCGAACAGCACGATCGCGCAGACGATCAGAACGCGCCACGACCGGCGGGAAGCGTCTCGCGCCTCCCGGTCGGCGAACGCGCGCCACACGTAGGCCGCGATCACGCCGAGCCCGTAGCCGATGGCCGCGCTGATGCCGCAGATCAACCCCTGGAGCACCCCGCCGCGAGGCAGCAGGGACGGGGTGAAGGAGAGACAGGCGAGGAGGAGCGCGCCCCAGCAGCCGGGGAGCGTGAACCGGAGCGATCGACGCCGTTTCGCGGAGCCGTCGTCCGGCACGGTGCCTTCGGTCTCGGCGGCCTCGTGGCCCGGGGAGCCGTCCGCCGGGGATGTGTGCGCATCAGGAGCCATGGCTGTCCTCCGGGAAAATGGTCCCAAGGCCCGCCCCGGCCCGCCACCTGTGACTCCCCTCCCCGCGGCCGCCCCGGCGCGGGCGACCCGGACCGGCCCTCAGCGGGGTCCGTGGGTCTGCAGGAACACCACCGGGCCGTCGTCAAGGCGGCCGGCCGCGTCCAGGTCGAGCAGGGCCGCGAGCGCCTTGGCGGTGTAGGTGCGTTCCAGGGCCAGGCCGGCCTGCGCCGATACGAGGGCGAGGGCACGGTCGCCGGCGGGGGTGGGGTGGGCGTAGCCGTCCCCCAGCCAGGCCGTCTCGGTGCGGATCGCCTCGGGAGCGGGCCCGGCGTCGTCCAGCTCGGCACCCCGGGCCCGGAGCAGGTCCGTGGAGCGGCGGGCCAGCTTGAGGAGGGTGGCGGAGTCCAGCTTCAGGGTGTCGTTGACGACGACGCCGAGGACGCGGGTGCGCAGCCCGGCGAGCCGCAGTCCGAGGGCGAGGCCCGCGGCGGTCCCGCCGGATCCGACGGCGGTGACGAGCCACGCCGGCTCCGGCAGCTCCCCGGCCTCGACCTGTGCGCCCAGCTCCAGGGCGATCTCGACGGCGCCGAGCGTGCCCAGCGGCGAGGAGCCGCCCGCCGGGAGGTAGTACGGGAGAGTGAGGCCGTGGGAGTGCCGGGCGAAGAGCCAGGGCGCGGCCAGGACCAGCCTGGTCTTGGTGTGCAGGAAGTGCAGTGTCGCTCCGGAGGCGCGCAGCCGTTCCAGCTGGGCCCGCACGTGTTCGTCGACCGGGTGGTCGATCAGGCCCAGGGCCACCCCGAGCCCCGCCTCCCGTGCGTACCGGGCGGTGGCGAGGCCCCAGTTGGTGCCGAGGCCGCCGACGGTGAGGATGGTCCTCGCGCCGCGCCGCCGGGCTTCGGGCAGCAGCCACTCCAGCTTGCGGACCTTGTTGCCGCCCCAGCCGCCGTCGCCGTATCCGCTCTCGTCCTTGATCCACAGCTCGGAACGCGTGCCCAGGCCGGGCAGCGGTCGTACCGGCGTGGGGGCCTCGCCCAGCCGGAGGAAGGGCAGCGAGTCGGCCAGTTCGGGACAGCGCCGGTGCAGCAGCGGAGGTCGCATGGGGGAGAGGGTAGATCCCCCGGCCGCCGACCGGACCGGCTTCGGCGTCGACTGCCGCGAACGGCCGTGCGGCGCCGGTCCGTTCACGGAGTCACGATCGGGAACTCCGGCTCGGGGGTGTCGAGGACCGCGAGCAGCCGGGGCAGGAGCGTGCGGTCACCGGTCATGGTGATGCCGTCGGTGCCCTTCCCGGCGAGGAGGGAGATGAGCTGGGGCTTGGTCATCGTCAGGGTCAGGCCCGCGTCGGGGGCGGGGCGGGTGTCCACGGTCCAGGTGAGCAGGCCGTTGGCGAGGCGCAGGTGCCAGTGGTCGCCGCCGATGTGCCAGTCCATCGCGATCCGCAGGGACCAGGCCTTCGGACCGTCGACGCGGACGGCCATGCTGTCGATGATCTGGCCGACGGTGAGGGCCAGGTACATGTCGGGGCCGAGGGTGGCGGTGGCGTGCGGCGTGATGCCGTGGAGGAGTTCCTGGGCCCCGGTGAGGTAGAAGTTCCGCCAGACGGCGTTCTCGACGGCCTGCCCCAGACGGGTGTAGAGCGCGGCGAGCTGTCGCCGGGCCCGGTCGTCCCCGGGGTCGTTGAAGACGGCGTGGTTGAGCAGGGTGACGGCGAAGCGCAGCTCGCCCCGGTCGGCGTAGTGCCGGGCGCGGGCGCGGACCGCGGCCTGGCCGCCCAGGGACTCCACCCAGAGACGGGCCTCCTCGACGGGCGGGTGCTCCCAGAGGTGGGCCGGGTTGCCGTCGAACCAGCCCATGTACCGCTGGTAGACCGCCTTGACGTTGTGGCTCAGCGAGCCGTAGTAGCCGCGGTTGGCCCAGACGCCTTCGAGCTGGGGCGGGAGCCGGAAGGTCTCCGCGATCTCGGTTCCGGTCATGCCCCGGTTGATCAGCCGGACCGTCTGGTCGTGGAGGTAGCCGTACAGGTCCCGCTGGTGGGTGAGGAGGCCGACGATGGCGTCGTTGCCCCAGGTGGGCCAGTGGTGCGAGGCGAAGGCGACGTCGGCGGCGCCTTCGTAGAGACCGATCGACTCGGTGAGGTAGCCGGCCCACGCGTGGGCGTCACGCACCTGGGCGCCGCGCAGGGTGAGGATGTTGTGCATGGTGTGGGTGGCGTTCTCCGCCATGCACACCGCGCGCAGGTCGGGGAAGAGGAAGTTCATCTCCTCCTGGCACTCGGTCCCCGGGGTCATCTGGAACCGGATCCGCACCCCGTCGAGGACGACCTCCTCTCCCGTGCTGCCGATGTACCAGGTGGGGGCGATGAGTCCGACGGCGCCGAGCGAGACCGTGAGGCCGAGCCCGCAGCCCACCTGCGCGCCCGCGTTCTTGGGCAGCGTGGAGCCGTACATGTAGGCGGCGCGGCGCGCCATCGCGGTGCCGACGTACACGTTCTCGCTGACCGCGTGCTCCATGAAGCCCTTCGGAGCGAGGACGGGCACGTCCCCGGCGCCCTGCGGCAGCACGCCCCGGCAGCCGCCGAAGTGGTCGACGTGCGGATGGGTGTAGATCATCGCCCGGACCGCGCGGTCGCCGCGGTGCTCGCGGTAGAGCAGCAGGGCCGCGGCGGCGGTCTCGGCGGAGATGAGCGGGTCGATGACGATGATGCCGGTGTCGCCCTCGACGATCGTCATGTTGGACAGGTCCAGCCCCCTGACCTGGTAGATCCGGTCGGTGACCCGGTACAGACCCTGGCGCGACAGGAGCCGCGCCTGCCGCCACAGGCTGGGGTCGACGGTCTCGGGGCCGCTCTGGCCGCCCTCCGCGTCGGCGAGGAAGCGGTACGCGTCGGGGTCCCAGGCGGTCTTCCCGGCGGCGGTGGTGATCGGTCCGCCGGTGAACGCGGCGATGAACCCGCGGTCCGCGTCGGCGAAGTCGGCCACGTCCTCGTACGGGAGCCCGTCGGTCCGCGTGGGGGTCGGCATCCCCTGGGGCAGGTGCCCGCTCCCGACGAGCGCCTGGGCGGTCTGCGGGTTCAGGGAGACGGAGGCGGCCGCGGCGCCCATCGCGGCGGCGGCCGCGACGAAGCCGCGCCGGTTCATCGGAGTCATGGCAGGGTCACGTCCTTGTCGGCTCTCGGTGAGGACGCCCACTATTGCAGTCCGACTGCAATACGAGTCAAGAGGTGCGCGGCACGACGTTCAGGAGGGCCCGCAACGTGCGCTCGATCGCCGCCCCGGCAGCGGTCACGTCGAGCCCCCGGCGGGACCGCAGATGGTCCCAGACCGCCCAGGACGAGGAGGCCTCCAGCGCGTCGAGCAGCCCTCCGGGCCCTTCGGCCTCCGGAATCCGCCCCAGCTCCGGCGCGAACACCGCGGCGAGGTCCGCCCGGAACCAGGCGTCGCCCTCCGCCATCACCCCGCGCAGGCCCGGCGAATCCGGTTCCAGACCGAGCCCGATCCTGCGGATCGGCGTCATCACCTCGTACATCCGGCCGCGCTGCGCTACGAGCGCCCCCACCTTGCGTGCCGTCTCCCAGGCGGGCGGTACCGGTTCCGCGTGGACGCGCCACCGCTCGGCCTGCCGCCGCGCAGCCGCCACGTACAGCGCCTCGCGGTCGGCGAAGTGCACGAAGACCGTCCGCTCGGACACTCCCGCCCGCTCCGCGATCGCCTTCCTGGTGGGTTCCCGGCCGCTCTCCGAGATCAGCTGGAGCAGCGCGTCGAGCAGCGCCGCGTACGTCCACTCCGGGTCCCGCCGACGCCGTCCCCGCGCGCCGGAATCCGCACGTCCGGGGCCCTTTCCCGCCTCTGTGTCACTCACCGACCCATGGTGGCAGAGGAGCAGAAGGACAGGAGCGGGGGCCGGACGGTCTCGGGCCGGCCGCCGGTGGGCAGGGGCCTCCGCCCCCACCCGTGACCGAGGTCCCGGCCGGAACGGGCCGGGACCTCGGTCGTATCGGTCAGAAGACGCGCCAGGCGACGGCGTACGGCTGGGCGAACTGGGTGATCCGGAAGGCGCGGACGACGACCTCGGCCTCGCCGGCCGGGACGTTCTCCCAGTTGACCTGCTCGACGTTGTTGACACGGTCGAACCCGGGATCCGTGCCCATGTTGCCGTGGCGTTCCTGGCCGCCCGCCCGGACGATCAGGTCGAGGTCGTTCTGCAGGGCCTTGCCAGGGGGGTCCGTCCAGACGAGGGTGACCTTCAGACGGGTCGCCCCTTCAGGGATCGTGATCTGGAACGCCCGCTCTTCTCCCTGGTTCAACTCCTTGGCGTCGGCGAAGCCCGCCCGGCCGGCGTCGGTCGGCAGGACGACGGCCTGCTGGAGGTTGACGAGGCCGAAGCCGGAGTTGTTGTTGGGGGAGGCGCCCGCCTCGCTGGGGAGGTACTGGCCCTTCAGCTCGTCGGCACCGTTGACCAGCATGGCCTTGATGAGCGCCGCGCTGGGCTTGGGCGTGCCGTTCTTCACCAGCGTCTCGCGGAGTACCGCCACACAGCCGGCGACCAGCGGGGTGGCCATGCTGGTGCCGCTCTCGAACACGTAGTCCGGGTCCGTGGAGAAACCGGGCTGGCCGTTGGGCAACGCGCGCGAGCGCGCCGAGAGGATGAACGTGCCGGGACCGACGACAGTGGGCGCGATCCGGCCTTCCTGGGTCGGGCCGCGGCTGCTGAAGGCCGCCATCCCGGCGGGGTTGTCCGCCATCCGGTCGTTGTGGATCGGCGGGGCGGGGAAACGGAGCATCCCGCCCTTCAGTTGGGAGTACGTGGTGGGGATCTGGGGGCGGTCGCCCTCGCTGGCGCCCACGACGATGATGTTCTTGGCCCCGGTCTCCCCGCTGACCGACCTCAGGTTGACGCGGCCGTCGCCGTCCCGGTCCTCACCGGAATTGCCCGCGGCGAAGAGGATGACGAAGTCCTTGTTCTGCCACACCATCTGATCGGCCTCGAACGCGGCGGCGTTGTACGGAAGACCCGGGGTGACCGGGCCCCACGAGTTGGTGTGGATCCGCGCCCCGTCCTCCAGGAAGGGCGGCTCGAACAGGTCGAGCAGGTTGTCAGGGATGCCGCCGAGTTCGCCGTCCTCGTTCAGCAAGGACTGGAGGACCAGTCTCGCCTCGGGGGCCGTGCCGGTGATGGCGCCACCCATCGACGCCGACGTCCCGTCGCCGAGGACCGAGCCCGCCACATGGGTGCCGTGCCCGTCGGGGTCGTCCGTCCGTGCGGGGCTCGTACGGCCCAGGGCGACCAGACGCTTGACCCGGCCGGTGAAGGCCGGGTGCACATTGGTGGTGGACCCCTTGTCGAGCCCGGTGTCGGCGACGCACACGATCTGGCCCTCGCCCCGGAACTTCGTGCCGTTGAGCGACACGTGGGCGTGCATGAGGTTCCCCGCGACGGTGTTGTACAGCACCCTCTCGGGGACCTCCTCGATCTCCTTCACCTCGTCGATCGCGGCCAGGGCGGCGAGGTCCTCGTCGCGGACCGTCATGCGGACCTTGCCGCGATCGGGCCGTACGTCGCCGACGCTGCCACCGGCTGCCACCGCGATCCGGTCGCGCAGCCCGTCCTCACTGACGTCGACGTCCTCGTGCAGGACGATGTCGACGGTGTGGGTCGCGGGACCCGCACCGTCCATGGGCTCGGCCAGCTCGGCGATGCTCGTACGCAGCCGCGCCGGCCGGAGCGACTGGGCGATCTTGAAGCCCTTGAAGTACACGTCCGCCCAGGCCACGAAGGGCAGGGCGCGTACCGCGTCCAGATCCGTGGACCGGAAGCCGCACAGATAGGTGTCGTCCGGAACGTATTCCTGGATCACCACCCCGAGTGCCGAGAGTTCGTCCTTCTCCTCGGCTGTGGGCGGATGTGTGGTCTGGACGAGCACGTAGTTGGACGCGGCGGCGTTCTCTGACGTGAGCGAAACGGCGGCCAGCTCATTGGCCTCGGCCAACGGGTCCACCGTCACGCCGTTGATGGTGATACGGGACATGCCGAACTCCCGGAGGGTGCGGGTGAGGGGGAAGGCGCGCCCCGGGCGGTCGGGATGGTCTCTACCGCTGCCCGTGCCGACGCCCGCGCGTCAGGAGCTTTCCGGTCCCACGGCACGCCTGGCTGCACGTCACTTCCGTACGACCAACACGCTAGGGGCGCGGGCGTCCACCGGCACGCGGAGTCCACGGGAAGACCGCCATCCGGGCCCGATGTTGCTCCGAAGGAGGCACACGGGACCAGTTCCCCGGTCGCCACCAGTGCGAACGCCGGGGAATCGTCACAGGAGCATCACACAGGCTGCGCACAGTCTTTCGAAAGCTTCGTTAGCGTTGCAGGCTGCTCGAATCCGTTTGCAAACGTGACCGGGCCGCGGGCTCATCGGGTCGGCGGCATGTCGAACCCGAAAGACGGAGATGGACTACTGCTCGTCGTGCCGCCGACATCTCAACGGTGCCCTGGTGTGCCCCGGATGCGGCGCCTACGCCCCGGACATCGCCCCGACCACCACCGGCGGCCGCATCGTCCCCGCCCCGGTGGCCGCAAGGACGACGGGGGAGGCACCCTCGCCGGGCACCGCTTCCTCGGACACCTGGCACGCCGGTCGGCCGCTCGACGGGATACCCGTCGGCGCCGTCCTGGAAGGAACCGCGGGGAGCGACTCCGCGGTGGAACTCGTCGGCGCGTCCACGTGGGCGGAGGGGCGGGCGGCACGGCGTCGCCAGCGTGCCCGCTGGAGGAAGAACCAGCGCCGGGCCGTGGTCGCGACCGCCGTCGCACTCGTCGGCGGTGGCCTGACCGTGAACGCGATGGACCGGCAGTCCGGCGACCGGGCCCAGGCGGCCACGGCGCCGCAGGACCCGGGAACGGACGCCGCCGAGGACCGGACGGAGCAGGAAACGCCTCCTCCTTCTGCTGCTGCACAACCTGATGCCCGGCGCGCATCAGCCGCACCGTCCACGCCGTCCGCAGCGCCGCCCGCGCCCGCCCGGCCGCGCCGGCAGTACGCAACGACCTCCCTCCGCACGACGTCGCCGATCGCCGAGGCGCATGCCGCTGTGCCCGTTCACAGGACGGAGCCGACGGCCCCGCAACCGCAGAGCACCGCACCGGCCTCCCCGGCCCCGGCCCCCGCCCGCACGAGTACGACAGACGCACCGAACACGCCGACACAGCCCCCTGCCGCCACGGACGCCACCGACTCCCCGAGCCGGCAACCGACGACCCGGCCGAACGCGACACCGGCCTCGACCTCTCCGTCGGAGATATGCCTGCTCGTGGTGTGCCTGCCCGTCTCCTCGTCCTGACCCGACGGATTGTCTCGGAGGGGAACGTCCCGGCGTGGCACGGCAGGGCGCAGGCCCTGGCACTTCCCCTCGCGCTGATCCTCCTCGCCCCGGTCGCCGCAGCGGCGGAGGACGGGGCACCAGCAGCGGCGCGGACCGCGGCACCGGCCCGCCCCCCAAGCGATCAGGGACCGAGTCGCCGCTGCGACGGAGCCGGAGCCGGAGACGAAGCAGACGAGGAAGGGGCGTCCGGCGCCTCGGCCCGGGTGGTCACGTCCCGGGCCGTCACGTCCTGCCACGTCCCCGCGGATCGACCGGCGCTCCACCGCCGCGCCCACCCCATCGCACAGACCACGCCTCCCGCCGCCCCGTACGCGACGGTCACCCCCACGGTGCCGATGACCGGGGCGGCGAGGTACGCCACCGCACCGGCCAGGGCGACACCGAGCCACTCCCAGCGACCGTCCAGGGCGACGAGGGCGACGAGCAGCAGGGCGTACCAGGAGTAGCCGGGCGTCAGCAGGAGGAACGTCGTGCCCGTGGTCGACAGGGCGCCCCGCCACGGACGTTCGGGGTCGCCGCGCCACCACACCGCCGCCGACACCGCCGCGATGCCGAGCAGCGCCGCGGGCAGCGCCCACGCGTCGGGCAGTACGAGGCGGAGCAGGGCGTAGCGGCCGCCCGCGCCCGCGTCGTCGTAGCCCTCCTCCCGGGCGTATCCGCTCAGGTAGCCCAGGACCGAACCGTCGGAGAGGAGGACGTACGGCAGGTACGTCAGCGCCACCGTCGCCGCGGCCGTCAGCACCACGGCCGCGACCGTACGCGGCCGCCGGATTCCGGACAGCGCGCCGGGCAGGAGCACGGCGGGCAGCAGCTTCGCGGCGACGGCCAGACCGAGCAGCACCCCGCCCCAGACGCGGTGGCGGCGCGCCACCATCGCGAGCGCGCCGACCGACAGGAGCACGGCCAGGACGTCGACGTGGGCGTTGTCGACCGCCTCGACGGGGACCGCCGGGCACCACGCCCACAGGGCGGCCCGACGCGGATCCCCCCGCCGGCGCAGAACGCCGAGCAGGAGGCCGCTGACGGCCAGGGCGAGAACGGCCGAGCCCACCTGGAGCCCCTTGTGGCGGACGCCTTCCGGCGACAGGGCGTGGACGAGGAGGAACCAGCCCTCGGCCACCGGAGGGTAGATCGTGTGCACGGCGGGCCTGTTGATCCGGGTGCACCGGCCGTCGCCCAGCGGCGCGAGGCCGGCGCCGTCCCGCCCGCAGGCCGCGGTGCGGGGGAAGAGCCAGTCGTCCCGGAGTCCGGCGAGCGCCAGGTCCGCGGGCGCGTGATCGTACGGCGAGACGCCGGCTGCCTGCACCCGGCCGTCCCACGCGTACCGGTAGGAGTCCGTGCTCGTCCGCGGGGCCGCCACCAGGCCCGTCGCCGTCACCGCGACCGCCCCGGCGAGGACGAGCGGGACGACGTACCGGCGGGGAACACGGCGCAGGGCGACCGCGGCCGCCGCGAACACCGCCCACGCGCCCGCGTACCCGGCCAGAAAAGCGGTCCCGTGCGCGGCACGGAGCAGGAGGACCAGCGACGCGGTCAGGAGCGACAGCAGAAGCGTGGTGACGAGGACGGGAAGCGGGGGGCGGCGGTCGCGGGTCATGGGCGCAGACTGGCAGCGCGCACGACGGAGGCGGAGGAGACCCGGCGGAGCGTTCGGGTTTCGTAAGGTGTCGGACCGCCCGCACGACGGGGGCGGAGGAGACCCGGCGGGGCGTTCGGGTTTCGTAAGGTGTCGGACCGCCCGCGCCGCCGCTCGCGGCGGTGTCATGGACGGCATGACGTTCCGCATCCCCCGGCTGCCGCGCCCCGCGTTCCGGCCCCCGGCCGTCCGGCCGCCCGCGTTCACCGGGCGCCTCCACGATGCCAGAACCGCGACGGCCGTCGGCCGGTGGCTCGGCGCGGCCTTCGCCGTCTGCCTCGTCACCGGGCTCGTCAGCCACTACCTCCAACAGCCGCCGGACTGGCTCGCCGACCGGCTGCCCGCTCGGCCGGTGTGGGGTTATGCGTTCACCCAGGGCCTCCACGTCGCCACGGGCCTCGCGGCGATCGTGCTGCTGCTCGTCAAACTGTGGGCGGTGTACCCGCGGTTGTTCGTGTGGCCGCCGGTGCGGTCCGTGCGACACGCCCTGGAACGGCTGTCCGTCGCGGTCCTCGTGGCCGCGGCCGTCTTCGAGGTGCTGACGGGACTGCTCAACATCGTCGAGTGGTACCCGTGGCCGTTCTCCTTCGTCCCCGTCCACTTCGCCGTCGCCTGGGTGGCGACCGGCTCGATCCTGCTGCACATCGCCGTCAAGGCCCCCGAGATCAGGGACCATTGGGGCCGCCGCTCGGCGGGGACCCGAACCCTGCCGGCCGAGGACGCCGTCGACCGGCGCTCGCTGCTCCTCGCCACGGGCGCCGCCGTCGGTGTGGTGACGCTGACGACGGTCGGCCAGTCCTTCACCCCGCTGAAGGCCTTCGACCTGCTCGCGCCCCGGCACCCCGACCACGGCCCGCAGGGGCTGCCCGTGAACCGGACCGCCGCCGCGGCCGGCGTGACGGCACGCGGTCTGGCGGGCTGGCGTCTGGACGTCGCCGGACCCCGCCCGTACGTCCTCACTCTCGACGCCCTGAGAGCGATGCCCCGAGCCGGAGCCCGGCTGCCGATCGCCTGTGTCGAAGGTTGGAGCGTCGACGCCGACTGGGGCGGGGTACGGCTCCGGGACCTGATCGAGCGGGCCGGCGGACGGCCGGGCAGGGACGCCGTGCGGGTGACCTCGCTGGAGGTGAGCGGGGCGTACCGGGTGATGGAGATGGGCGCGGAGTACGCGGACGATCCGCTCACCCTCCTCGCCCTCACCCTCAACGGGCAGCCGCTCACGCTCGATCACGGTTTCCCGGCGCGGATCATCGCCCCCGGCCGGCCCGGGGTCCTGCAGACCAAATGGGTGCACAGGCTGGAGGTGCTGTGAGGACGGTGAGCGTGCTGCGGTACGGACTCGGGACGCTGGGAGTCGCCCTCGTGGGGCTCGGAACGTGGCTGGTGGTGGACCAGCCGGATCCGCTCGGTGTGTTCGTGTGGCTGGCGGGTGCGCTCGTCCTGCACGACGGGATCCTCGCCCCCCTCGTCCTGGCCGTGGGGCTGCTGCTCGCGGGACGGCGCCGGCGGGGCCTGCTGCGGGGGGCGCTGCTGGTCGCGGGGAGCGTGGTCCTGGTGACGCTCCCCCTCCTCGTACGGCCGGGAGCGCCGCCCAACCCCTCGGCGCTGCCCCTCCCGTACGGGCGGAACCTCGCGATCGTCCTGGCGGCCGTGACCGTGGTGACGGGCGCGCCGATCGCCGTACAGCGGTGGCGGGAGCGCCGTCAGGGGCGGGCGACGACGGACGACTGAGGGACGAGCGACAGGAACGTACGCCCCTCCAGGGACCACCGTTCGGAGACGCGCCACCCCGCGCTTCGCGCGTGCGCGGACAGGGCCCGGGTGCCGACCCGGGCCCACGGGAACGGCGCCCCGCGCCCGCCCCGGCCGTCGTCGACCCGTACCTCGCAGCACTCGTCGACGTCCACGGGCGCACATTCCGCGAGGAGCCGCCCGGAAGACGACACGACCTGGCGGAGCCGGCACAGCAGGGCGGCCGGGTCGCCGCCGATCCCCACGTTCCCGTCGATCAGCAGCGCCGTGTCCCAGCGCCCCTCGGCGGGCAGCGGTTCGAAGACCGACCGGCACAGGGCCGACCCGCCGAGCCGCAGCGTCCGGGCGACGGCCTCGGGGCTGATGTCGATGCCCAGGGCGCGCCGGCCCTCGGCGGCCAGCGCGGAGACGAGCCGCCCCGGTCCGCAGCCGATGTCGAGGACGGTGCCCAGGCAGCGGTCGAGCACGGAGCGGTCGGCGCTGTCGGGCGCCATGCACCAGCGCTCGATCTCCAGGGGCAGGAGCCAGCCGTCGTGACGGCGCAGGAAGAGCGGGCCCCTGCCGGTGCGCAGGGCGCAGTCGTACGGGCCGGCCCGCCATGCCGTGGTCGTGGTCGCCGTGGTCGTGGTCAACGGCCCGCCCCCGTGGTCGCGGCGGTCAGTTCGGCGTACCGGGCCGCGAAACGGGTCCCCGGCGCGGCGGCCGCCACCTGCCGGGCGTCCGACGCGGTGTCCACGTCCCGCAGGACGGGCAGGGTGCCGACGCGCAGCCCGGCCGCCCGCAGCCGGGCGTACTGGACGGCGCCCGTCTCGGGCGTGGACATGGGGACGCCGAGCAGGAGGGAAGGGTCGGGACGGGCGAGGCCGAGGGCCCAGAAACCCCCGTCGGCGGCCGACCCGAACCAGGCGTCGTACGCGTCCCGGCGCAGGGCGGGGGCCAGGAGCTCCGGCGTCACCTGCGGGGTGTCCATGCCGATGAGCAGGGCCGGCCCCGGACAGCGGGCGAACGCGGCGGCCAGGCGCACGTCGAGCCCGCCGCTCGCCTGGGGGACGACCTCGAAGCCCGGCGGCAGCCACGGGCCCGGCCGCCCGTCGAGCACGAGGACGTGCCGGTCCGCGGGGACGCGGGCGGCGGCCGAGAGCGTGTCGGCGAGCGCGGCCTCGGCGAGCGCGGCCGCCTCCTCGGGGGTGAACGGGGGAGTGAGCCGGGTCTTCACCCGGCCGGGCCGGGGCTCCTTCGCGATGACGAGCAGGGTGGTGACGAGGGGTGAGGTGGCGATGGGCAGGGTGGCGAGGGGCGTGGTCACGGGAGGCGTGGTCATGGGCGGCCCCCGCCCGCCGGTGCCGGTTCGTCCAGCACCTTGCGCATGTCGTGGACCGCCTGCCACGTGCCCTTCCACGTGCCCGTGACCTTGGACCGTCCCGTCCGGGGCAGGTACGGGACGTCGACCTCGCGCACCCGCCAGCCGGCGTCGGCGGCCCGGACGACCATCTGCAGCGGGTAGCCGCTGCGCCGGTCGTCGAGACCGAGCCCGAGCAGCGCCTCGCGGCGGGCCGCCCGCAGGGGGCCGAGATCGCGCAGCCGCAGCCCGGTGCGCCGGCGCAGAAGCCAGGACAGGGCGAGGTTCCCGGCCCTCGCGTGGGCCGGCCACGCGCCCCGCCCGGCGGGACGCCGGCGGCCGAGGAGGAGATCGGCGGAGCCGTCGGCCACCGCGCAGACGAGGCCGGGCAGCAAGCCGGGATCCAGGGAGGCGTCACAGTCGCAGAAGCAGACGAACTCGGCGTCGGAGGCGAGCAGTCCGGCGTGGCAGGCGGCGCCGAAGCCGCGCCGGGGCTCGTGCACGACGGTGGCGCCGAGCCCGGCGGCGACGGCTGCCGATCCGTCGGAGGAGCCGTTGTCGACGACGATCGCCCGCCATCCGGCCGGAACGCGGGCCAGGACCCAGGGCAGGGCATCCGCCTCGTCGAGGCAGGGAAGGACGACATCTACGGTCATGGGTGTCACAGGTCCCACCGTAGGAACCGCAGGGCCTCCCGGGGCCGCTCCACTCCTTACGAAACGCGAACGTCCTCCGTCGTACGCCCGGGTGGCCGTGACCGCCCGGCGGACGGATGCGACGCTGTGCGGCATGAGCGAGCACAGCGCCCCGTCGCCCCCGGCCCGGATCCTGGTGGTGGACGACGATCCGACCGTGGCCGAGGTGGTGACCGGATACCTCGGCAGGTCCGGGTACGCCGTGGAGCACGCGGCCGACGGTCCCGACGCCCTGCTGCGGGCCGGGGAGCGGCGGCCGGACCTCGTCGTGCTCGACCTGATGCTGCCCGGCCTGGACGGTCTGGAGGTGTGCCGGCGGCTGCGGGAGACCGGGCCGGTGCCGGTGATCATGTTGACCGCACGGGGCGACGAGGAGGACCGGATCACCGGCCTCGAGGTGGGCGCGGACGACTACGTCACGAAGCCGTTCAGCCCGCGCGAGCTCGTGCTGCGCGTCGAGTCCGTGCTGCGCCGCAGCCGCGGAGCCGGGCCGACGGCCGTCCGGACGGTCCTGCGCGACGCGGACCTCACCGTCGACCCGGTAACCCGGAGGGCCACCCGCTCCGGCCGCGAACTCGCCCTCACGCTCCGGGAGTTCGACCTCCTCGCGTACTTCCTGGAACGGCCCGGCGCCGCGCACACCAGGGAAGAGCTGATGAAGCGGGTCTGGGGCTGGGACTTCGGTGACCTGTCCACGGTCACGGTCCACGTCCGGCGGCTGCGCGCCAAGATCGAGGACGATCCGGCGCGGCCCCGGCTCATCCAGACCGTATGGGGCGTCGGATACCGCTTCGAGCCCCGGAAGGACGGGGGAGCGGCATGAAGAAGGACGAGGGAGCGGCATGAAGGACGTCCTGCTGATCGCCGGTTTCGCCCTGGCGGGAGCCGTCTGCGCCGGTCTCGCCGGAGCGCTCGTCCTCCGTCTCGTACGGCACCGTTCGGTCGCGGTCTCGTTGGCGGTGGTCGCGGCCGTCACGGTGACGGCGATGCTCGCCGGGACGCTCGCCGTCGCGCAGGCGATGTTCCTGTCCGCGCACGACCTGTGGGTGGTGACCGTCGTCGTGGCCATGGCGGCCCTCGTCTCGCTCGGTACGGCCCTCGTCCTGGGCCGCTGGGTGGTGGGCCGCAGCCGGGCCCTCGCCCGCGCCGCCCGCGACTTCGGCGACGGCGGCCGCTTCTCCGCCCCCGACGGCGCCGCCACCGCGGAACTCGCCGCGCTCAGCCGTGAACTGGCGGCGACCAGTGCCAAGCTCGACGCCTCCCGCAGGCGCGAGCGTTCCCTGGAGGCGTCGCGCCGCGAGCTCGTCGCCTGGATCTCCCACGACCTGCGCACCCCGCTGGCGGGGCTGCGGGCCATGGCGGAGGCCCTGGAGGACGGCATGGCCGACGACCCCGCCCGCTACCACCGGCAGATCCGCACCGAGGTCGAGCGCCTGACCGCCATGGTCACCGACCTCTTCGAACTCTCCCGCATCCACGCCGGCGCCCTGATCCTCAGCCCGAGCCGCATGTCCGTGTACGACCTGGTCGGCGATGCCCTGAGCGGCGCCGACCCGCTGGCCCGCGAGCACGGGGTACGGCTCGTGGGGGAGGAGGTGGCGGCCGTCCCCGTCGAGGTGGACGGCAAGGAGATGACCCGGGTCCTCGCGAACCTCCTCGTCAACGCGATCCGTCACACGCCGGCCGACGGCACCGTCGCGGTCGCGGCCGAGCACCGCGAGGACGCCGTCGTCCTGTCCGTCACCGACGGCTGCGGCGGCATCCCCGACGAGGACCTCACCCGCGTCTTCGACACCGGCTGGCGCGGCACCGAGGCCCGCACCCCGCCGGCCGGTGCCGGACTGGGCCTCGCCATCGTCCGCGGCATCGTCGAGGCCCACGCGGGCCGCGCCGAGGTCCGCAACGTCCCCGGCGGCTGCCGCTTCGAGGTCACCCTGCCGGCGGCGGCGGGCTGACCCCGGTCAGACGAGGGCCGCCGAGGCCCGCTGTTCCGCCCGGGCGAACTCCGTCATGCCCTCGGCGAAGCCGACCGCGGGCCGCCAGCCCAGCTCCTTCCGCAGCAGGGACGAGTCGGCGGTGACGTGCCGGACGTCGCCGAGCCGGTACTCGCCCGTGACCACGGGCTCGGGGCCACCGCACGCCCGGGCGAGCGCGAGGGCCATGCCGCCCACGGTGTGCGGTTCCCCGCTGCCGGTGTTGTACGTGCTGAGCGCGCCGGCCGGCAGACCGTCGACGGCCTCCAGCGCGACCAGGTTGGCCGCCGCCACGTCCCGTACGTGCACGAAGTCCCGCCGCTGGCCCCCGTCCTCGAACACGCGGGGCGCCTCGCCCCGGGCGAGGGCCGAGCGGAAGAGGGAGGCCACCCCGGCGTACGGGGTGTCGCGGGGCATCCCGGGCCCGTACACGTTGTGGTAGCGCAGCGAGACCGCCGTGCCGTTCACCGCACGGGCCCACGCCGCCGCCAGGTGCTCCTGGGCGAGCTTCGTCGTGGCGTACACGTTCCGGGGATCGACCGGCGCGTCCTCGCCGACCAGGCCGGGAGCGAGTGCGGCGCCGCAGGCGGGACAGCGCGGTTCGAAGAGGCCGGCGGCGAGGTCCTCGGGGCGGCGGGCACAGGGCCGTACGACACCGTGCACGGGGCAGTCGTACCGCCCCTCCCCGTACACGACCATCGATCCGGCGAGGACGAGTCGCCGCACGCCGGCGTCCGCCATCGCGGCGAGCAGGACGGCCGTGCCGAGGTCGTTGCAGCCCACGTACTCCGGGGCGTCCGCGAAGTCCTTGCCGAGACCGACCATGGCGGCCTGGTGGCACACCGCGTCGACCCCGCGCAGTGCGGCTCCGACCGCCGGCGGATCCCTGACGTCCGCGTGGCGGAACTCCACGGCGGGCACCTCGGGGGTCACGGGGTGTGCGCTGGGCAGCAGGGCGTCGAGAACCACCGGCTCGTGCCCGGCCTTCGTGAGGGCGGTGACGATGTGCGAGCCGATGAACCCGGCTCCTCCTGTGACGAGTACACGCATGAGCCCGACGCTACGGACCGGCGCCGGGATCAGGAGGCGCCCGCGCCGCACCGTAAGACTTCCGTCATCCCGGTGGGGCACCCGCGGGCGAGGTTCACGCCGTGCCGCCGCCACGAGACCGCGAAATCAGAACGGATCACCAGGAGCCCCGTCGCCCTCGACGTCGGCCACCGTCCTGCGCCTGCCGGTCAGGCCGTGCTGTTCTCCGTACGGGCGGGGAGCCGTCCCGCGGCTTCGAGCCGGGTCAGCCGCCGGTGCTCCCGGTCGGCCCAGCGCCGGACCCGGTCGGGTTCCAGCGGGGTGCCGTGGCCGACGTGAAGTCTGGTCGGGTTCAGGGCGAGCATGTTCCGCAGGCTGGCGAGGTTGTGCAGCGGGTCGTCGTGGAAGGGAGGGTTGGCGGGGCGGCCCCGGACGAGACCGAAGAGGGAGCCGGCGATCAGGTCGCCGGCGACGAGGTCGCCTTGGTCGGTGAGGACGGAGATCGATCCGGCGGTGTGCCCGGGGGTGGGCATGATGCGCGCCGCGATCCCGAAGTCCTCCAGGCCGGTCTCGCCGGTCACGAGCACGTCGGGCTCGAACGGTTCCACCTGGACGTGCAGGTTCTTGTTCCTGGCCATGAGGCGGCCCATCGGTCCGGTGGGCCGGTAGGGTTCGCGGGCCCGGCCGGTGCGGTAGGGGCCGAGGTCGGCGATGTGTCCCGCCACGGGAGCCCCGGTCAGGCGGTGCAGTTCGGCGGCGGAGCCGAAGTGGTCGATGTGGCCGTGGGTGATGACGATCAGCGACACGTCGCCGGGGTCCACCCCGTGGGCGGCGACCTGCTCGTAGATCCTTCGGCCGCTGCCGGGCGTTCCCGCGTCGACGATGACGGGCCGATGGCCGAGGAGCAGATAGGCGTTGATGTTGTGCCGGCCCATGACCGGGAGGGGAACGACCTTGGTTCGGGACACGGTTCTCTCCTTGGGCATGACTGTCTTCCGCCGCGCGGCTGTCCGCGAGCGGGAGGGGGAGTACGGCGGGGTTCAGCGGAAGCGGCGCCGGTACTGGGCGGGGGTGGTGCCGAGACGGCGCCGGAAGGAACGGTGCAGGCTCTCCACGGAACCGAGGCCGCTGAGGGCGGCGATCTCGGGCAGGGAGCGGGCGGTGTCCTGGAGCAGCCGCCGCGCGGCCTCCAGTCGGACGGACTCGACGTACGCGGCCGGAGTGGTGCCGGTGCGCTCGCGGAACAGCCGGGAGAAGTGACGCACACTCAGGTGCAGGCGCGCGGACAGGACTTCGGCGGACAGGTCCTCGGTGAGGTGCTCACCGATCCACCTGCGCAGGTCGTCCAGCCGGTCGCCGGGCGCCGCAGGAAGCGCGAGCGGGACGCTGAACTGACTCTGGCCGCCTGCACGTTTGACGTACATGACCATCGTCCGGGCTGTGGTCAGGGCGTGTTCGGGTCCGTGGTCCTCGGTGACCATGGCCAGTGCCATGTCCATCCCCGAGGCGATGCCGGCGCAGGTCCACAGGCGGCCCTCACGGATGAAGATCGGGTCCGGATCGACGGTGACGAGCGGGTGGTCGGAGGCCAGCCGTGCGGCCGTCCGCCAGTGGGTCGTGGCGGAACGGCCGTCCAGCAGGCCGGCCGCGGCCAGCAGGTGCGCGCCCGAGCAGATGGATCCCAACCGCCCGATGCCGGGGGCCGTTTCGCGCAGCCAGTCGATGATTCCGCGGTCGAGCACCGGCTCCACCTCGTGGTCGTGCACACGGACGGCGCCCGATACGAGCAAGGTGTCCACGTCGCCGTTCACCTCGTCCAGAGTCAGGTCGGCCATCAGCCGGATCCCGCTGGAGGTGGTCACCGGCTCGCCCTGGGCCGTGGCGATGCGGACGGTGTAGCCGGGCCGGGCGGTGTCGGCGACTCGCGCGGCGACGGAGAACACCTCGGCCGGGCCGGTGACGTTGAGCAGTTCGACGCCGGGGAAGGCCGCGATGACGACTCGGTGCGGTGGGAGCATGTGCCGATCATTTCGCCCCGCCGCGAGGGCCGCAATGACCATGTTCTGTCAGATTCGGACACCATGTTGCCGGGATCTCGGCGCCGGCTCGGGCAGCTCCTCGGCAGCGGGACGGCGGGCGACCGTGCCGCGGCTACCGGGAGCGGGTGCGGGGACCGTCGTACTGCGCGTCGGTGACGGGCTCGGCCCAGGTCGTCTCCGGAGTGCCGTCCGTCGTGGCCTCCCACAACGCGATGTGCTCCATGAAGCGGTCGGGGGCCGCGCCGTGCCAGTGCTCCTCGCCGGGAGGACAGGCGACGGTCTCGCCCGGGTGGGCTTCGAAGAGGGCGCCGTCGCGGGTGCCGACGTACGCGATGCCGGAGACGACGTGGAGGGTCTGTCCGACGGCGTGGGAGTGCCAGTGGGTACGGGCGCCCGGGGCGAAGCGGACCAGGTTGGCGCGCAGGCGGGAGGGCGCTCGGCCGGCGGCGATGACGTCCCACCAGACGTCGCCGGTGAACCACTCGGCCGGGGCCTTGCTGGTGGGCTGGGACTGGACGAATTCCATGACGATGATCTTTCTTGCGGTGGGTGGACGGGTCTACCGGGCGGTGCAGCCGCCGTCGACGGGGAGGGCGATCCCGGTGGCGTAGCTCGCGCCGGGGGAGAGGGCTTCAGCGGGACGTCCGTACGGATGCCGCCTCGTCGCTCCGGCCTCGGTCCCGGGCGGGGTGCCGCGCCACGATCCGGGCTTGCCGTCGGATGCCGGTGAGGGCGAGGACGGTGAGCGGCAGGAGGGTGAGGGCGGCGGAGACGGCGCCGACGAGGGCCGGTCCGGTCAGATCGAGGGAGGAGTGCAGGGCCTGGCCTGCGAGGGCGGAGCCGGCGGCGATGCCGGTGTTGTAGGCGGAGGTCGTCAGCGCCGAGGTGAGGGTGGGGGCGTCACCGGCGAAGCGGACGGCGAGGGAGGTGACGACGGGGTTGACGGTGAACCCGGCCAGGGCCATGAGGAAGACCAGGGCGACGGCCGTGACCGGGCCGTTCGACAGCGGGATCAGCAGGAGCAGGGCCAGGGCGGTGACCGCGGCGGCGGTGAGGGTGGTGGCCATCGGGCGGTGGTCGCCGAGCCGGCCGCCGATGGCGGTGCCACCCAGGGCACCGAGCCCGAAAACGACCAGAACGAGGGGGACGGCTCCGGCCGGGATGCCGGCACGGTCGGTCAGCAGCGGGGTGATGTAGGTGTACGTGGCCAGGACACCGCCCATGATCAGGACGGCGGCGGCCAGGGCGAGCCACAGCCGCCCCTGCCGCAGGGCGCGGACCTCGGCCCGTACCGAGATCTCGGCCCGCTGCTCCGCGGCGGGGACGAACCGGCCGACGAGCACGGCCGCGAGACCCGCGAGGACGGCCAGGGCCCAGAAGGGGCCGCGCCAGCCGGTGTACTGGCCGACGAAAGAGCCGATCGGCACGCCGACGACGTTGGCCAGGGTCAGTCCGCCCATCATGACGCCGACGGCCCGGGTGGCCCGGGCCGGGCCCGCGGCGGCGGTGGCGATGACGAATCCGACGGCCCAGAACGCTCCGGTGGCCAGTGCGGTGACGACGCGGGCGGCGAGGACGACGGTGAAGGAGGAGCTGAGCACGGTGACGACGTGCCCGAGGGCGAAGACCGCCAGGGCGAGGGCGAGGGTCAGACGCCGGGACAGGCGCAGGGTGGTCAGCGCCATGGTCGGCCCGCCGACGATCATGCCGATCGCGAAGGCGGTGATCAGCAGGCCTGCCCGGGAGACGCCGACGCCGAGGTCGGAGGCGATCTCCGGGAGCAGCCCGGCGATGACGAACTCGGTGGTGCCCATCAGGAACGTGCCGGCGGCGAGCACCCACACCACGAAGGGCAGCTTGCCCGCGCGGGTGTCGGCTGCGGGTGACATACAGGTACTTCTTCTTTCTCCGGGGGGCGGGGGCAGGAGGCGACGTGGACCGGACTGCGGCGGATCCTTCGAGGAGAGAAGGGTTCAGGGCTTGAGAAGGGCCTTGACGGCGCGGCGCTCGTCCATCGCCTGGTAACCCTCGGCGACCTGCTCCAGGGGCAGCGTGAGGTCGAAGACCTTGCCCGGGTCGATCCGGCCCGAAAGGACGCGGTCGATGAGGTCGGGCAGGTAGCGGCGTACGGGGGCGGGGCCGCCGCGCAGGCCGACGTGGGAGAAGAACAGCTCCTGCCCGTCGACCGCGACGTCATGGGGGACGCCGACGAAGCCGACGCTGCCACCGGGCCGGGCCGAGTGCAGGGCCTGCCGCATGGCCTCGGCGGTGCCGACGCATTCCAGGACGCTGTCGGCGCCGATTCCGCCGGTCATCTCCTCGACCAGGGCCACGCCCTCCTCGCCGCGCTCGGTGACGATGTCGGTGGCGCCGAACGCGCGCGCCAGCTTCTGCCGGGACGAGTGCCGCGACATGGCGATGATCCGCTCGGCGCCCATCTCCTTGGCGGCGATCACAGCGCACAGGCCGACCGCTCCGTCACCGACGACCACCGCGGTGGAACCCGGCCTCACCTCGGCGGCCTCGGCGGCCCACCAGCCGGTGCCCAGCACGTCCGACACGGCCAGCAGACCGGGCCAGAACTTCTCGTCCGGTACCCCGTCGGTGGCGACCAGGGTGCCCTGGGCGTTGGGGATGCGCACGTACTCCGCCTGGCAGGTGGACATGAACTCGCGGTGCAGGCAGTTCGACGGAAAGCCGTTGAGGCAGTTCGGACAGGTGTTGTCCGAGGTCGCGAAGGAGCCGACGACGAACTGCCCGGGCCGGATGGCGGTGACCTCGGCCCCGACCTCCTCCACGAAGCCGACGTACTCGTGCCCCATCGGATGCGGGTCGCCGATCGGTTCGGCGCCCCGGTAGGGCCACAGGTCGGAGCCGCAGACGCAGGTGACGGCCGTGCGGATGATCGCATCGGTGGGCTTGAGGATCTTCGGGTCGTCCAGGGTCTCGAAACGGACGTCGCCGGGGGCGTGGATCATTGCGCCGCGCATCAGGATTCCTTACGTACGAGGGGGGGGCGGGGCCGCCCGGGACTGTCCGGGGCGACCCGTGTGCCGGCGTTCCTGCCCTGCCGCAGGAGCAGCAGGAAAACGCCACGTCATCCAGGTAACCGGCACTTCGCGCACGCAGCGAGTCACTGACAAGGGGTGTACCGGCAGTACATCCCTCCGGCGTCGGGCAGGTCGTACCGTCGAGGTGTGGACAACCAAGCAGAGGTCCGCGAGTTCCTCACCTCGCGGCGATCCAAGATCACGCCCGAGCAGGCCGGACTGCCCACCGGCAGCAGACGCCGGGTCCCCGGCCTGCGCCGCAGCGAGGTCGCGGCGCTGGCCGACGTCAGCGTGGAGTACTACGCCAAGCTGGAACGCGGCAACCTCGCCGGCGTCTCACCGGCCGTTCTGGAGTCCGTCGCCCGCGCGCTGCGGCTCGACGACGCCGAGCGCGCCCACCTGCTCCACCTGGCCCAGGCCGCCGACGGCTCCGACGCCCTCACCCGCCCCCGGCGCCGTGCCACCAAGCAGTGGAAGCCGCACCCGAGCCTGCAGTGGACCCTGGACGCGGTCACCGCATGCCCCGCCTTCGTCCGCAACGGCCGCATGGACCTCCTGGCCACCAACAGCCTGGCCCGCGCCTTCCACCACGACCTCTACGCCAACCCGCACAACCAGGGGAACTTCGCCCGCTTCCAGTTCCTCGACCCCCTCTCGCGCCGCTTCTACCCCGACTGGGACCTGGCCGCGGACATCACCGTCGCCATCCTGCGCACCGAGGCCGGTCGCAACCCGCACGGCAAGGAGCTGCACGATCTCGTCGGTGAGCTGTCGACCCGCAGCGACGCCTTCCGCACCCGCTGGGGCGCCCATGACGTCCGCCTCCACGGCACGGGTACGAAGCGTTTCCACCACGCGGCGGTCGGTGACCTCACCCTCGCCTACGAGGGGATGGAGATGACGGCCGAACCCGGGCTCGTGCTCACCGTCTACACCGCCGAACCCGGCTCGCCCTCCGACGAGGGCCTGCGCCTGCTCGCCTCCTGGGCGGCCACGCAGGAGACCGCGTCCGCCACGGAGGAGACGGCAGCGCGCTGAAGGGGCGGCGCCGGGTTCTGCAAGCTGCCTGTGGGCCGAGCCGTCAGAAGTTGATGAACGCCGCTTCCCCGACCCACGTGTCGCGCATGACCAGCCGGACGTCGGTGATGCGCGCCTCGGCCGTGCCGGACTCCGTCACCAGCTGGACGTTGGCGCTCTCGGCACGCAGTTCGGTGCCGTCGGCCTCCAGGGCGTCCGGCCGGCCAAGGAGCGGTACCGCCGCGTCCGCGCAGAGGGTTCCGGTGGGCGTGCAGAGCTCGAAGCGCGCGTCCAGGCGCAGGTCCGCCGGGTAGGCGACACGGCCGATGCCGTCCTCCTCGCCCTTGCCGAGCGTGCCGCCCGAGGGCCGCGCCCAGCTTGCCTTCAGCATGACGCGACCACCCGGCTCGGCGCAGTCGCCGACCACCGCCAGGCGGGAAAGCCGGGCCAGCCGCTGTGTGCGGGTCTCGAACGGTCGCGGCACCGAGGAGGACGCTCGGCCCCGGATCCGCAGGACGGCCTCCAAAGCCATGCCGCGATCAGGGGGAGGGCATTGCGTCAGCCCTCGTCCGGGGCGTCGATGATGTTGCCGTCCTTGTCGAGGGTGTGGGTGCGCCAGTACACGTCCCACGTGTCGTCGACCTCTCGCGGCACCTTGCCCTCCGGGTACCGGGCGTATCCCGCCGAGGGCTCCTCGCCGTCCCGGACGCAATCGGAGCCGCTGTCTCCCACGGCCAGGACGGGGTATTCGCCGCTGTTGCAGACGTCCTCCCGGTATTCGAGGGCGGCGCACCCCGTGAGCGCGGCCGTCGCGACGATGCCCGTCAGGGTGGCGGCGACGATGCGGCGCTTCCTGTGCCGGACAGGGGCGGTGGGCCGGCTCGTGCCGGAGGGCGTGCGCATGGGGGGTCTCCCGTCGTTCGGTGTGCCCTCAGGTTCGCCGCCGGACGGCTGCCGCGTCGTGAGTGCCCGTACTCAGATGCGTACGCGGAAATGCTCAACACCGCGTGGCCCGGAGCGCGTCGGGGCGAGGCGCACGCCCGGACGCGCCCGTCGGCCCGCTCCGGACCGGATCCCGGGCGTGGCCGTCGGCGAGGGTGATGAGGGGTGAGCAGCCGTCAGCACGCGCAGGAGAGGCCTCCCCAGGCGCCTCGTGACCGCGCGGCAGCCAGACAGCGGCGCCGGAGCGCACAAGTGCGCACAGGGGGCGGTCGGCAGGGCTCGGCGCGCGTCCGCAGGAGCCGATGCACATCGCTTCGTGCGCGTGCCTTCACGCGCCTCCCGGGAGCTCCGCGCGCCCTACCGGTGCCCGCAGGGCGACGGAAAGGATGAGCGCACCGCACAGGACCCAGGCGATCCGCACCCCTGCCCCCGGGCAGGTGGACATGCGGCGGAAGGAGCTCATGGTGTTGCTTCTCATCTCCCCGGACGGTGTCGAGGAGGCCCTCGACTGTGCGAAGGCCGCGGAACACCTCGACATCGTCGATGTCAAGAAGCCCGACGAGGGCTCGCTGGGCGCCAACTTCCCCTGGGTCATCCGGGAGATCCGCGACGCGGTGCCGGCGGACAAGCCGGTGTCCGCCACGGTGGGGGACGTGCCGTACAAGCCCGGCACGGTGGCGCAGGCCGCGCTGGGCGCGGTCGTCTCCGGTGCCACGTACATCAAGGTCGGCCTGTACGGCTGCACGACTCCCGAGCAGGGCGTCGAGGTCATGCGGGCGGTCGTCCGCGCGGTGAAGGACCACCGCCCCGAGGCGCTCGTCGTCGCCTCGGGCTACGCCGACGCCCACCGCATCGGCTGCGTCAACCCGCTCGCCCTGCCCGACATCGCCGCCCGCGCCGGTGCCGACGCGGCCATGCTGGACACCGCGATCAAGGACGGCACGCGGCTCTTCGACCACGTTCCGCCCGACGCCTGCGCCGAGTTCGTCCGGCGCGCCCACGCGTCCGGTCTGCTCGCCGCCCTCGCGGGCAGCGTCAAGCAGGCCGACCTCGGCCCGCTGACCCGCATCGGCACGGACATCGTGGGCGTACGGGGAGCGGTCTGCGCGGGCGGTGACCGCAATGCCGGGAGGATCCAGCCGCATCTGGTCGCCGCCTTCCGCGCGGAGATGGACCGGCAGGCCCGGGAGCACGCCGTCGGCATCCCGGCCGTGAACTGACCGCCGGGATGCCGACAACGGAAGCCGGTCGCGTCCCCGAGCGTCGTGCCGCACGCCTCGCCGTCGTCGACCCGGCCACCGGGGAGGCCTTCGACGGGGCCCCCGACCAGCAGCCGGACGAGTTGGACGAGGTGGTCGCCCGGGCCCAGCGGGCCTGGCACGGCTGGCGCGCCGACCCCGCCGCCCGCACCACCGCCCTGCGCGCCGCTGCCGACACCGTGGAAACGGTCGGAGACGACCTCGCCCGGCTGCTCACACGGGAACAGGGCAAGCCCCTGGCCGAGTCGTACGCCGAAATCGCCCGTACGGCGGCCCGGCTGCGCTACTTCGCCGACCTGGCCCCCAGGACCCGCCGGATCGACGACGGCCGACCCGTGCACAGCGAGGTCCGCTGGCGGCCCGTCGGGCCCGTCGCCGCGATCGTGCCGTGGAACTTCCCGCTCCAGCTCGCGGCGGCGAAGTTCGCGCCCGCGCTCGCGGCCGGCAACACCGTGGTCCTCAAACCGTCCCCGTACACCCCGCTCGCCACCCGGCTGCTCGGCTCCGTCCTCGCAGCCGTCCTGCCCGAGGACGTCCTGACCGTCGTCACCGGCCGCGAACCCCTCGGTGCCCGTCTCGCCGCCCACCCGGGCATCCGGCACGTCACCTTCACCGGCTCGGTGCCCACCGGCCGGGCCGTCGCCGGGGCCGCGGCGGCCTCGCTCGCCCGGGTCACCCTGGAACTGGGCGGCAACGACGCCGCCGTCCTCCTGGACGACGTCGACGTGGAACGGATCGCGGACCGGCTGTTCTGGGCCGCGTTCCGCAACTGCGGGCAGGTCTGCATGGCGGTCAAACGCGTCTACGCCCCCGCCCGCCTCCACGCCGAGGTCGTCGAAGCCCTCGCCCAGCGCGCGAAGACCGTCCCGGTCGGATCCGGACTCGACCCGGACACCCGGATCGGTCCGGTCAACAACGCTCCCCAGCTGGCCCGGGTCGAGCAGGTCACACGGCAGGCCCTGGCGGACGGCGCCCGGGCCGCGGCCGGCGGCCACCGACTCGACGGAGCGGGGTACTTCTTCGCTCCCACGATCCTCAGCGACGTCCCGCCCGACAGCCCGGTGGTCACCGAGGAACAGTTCGGACCGGTCCTGCCGGTCCTGCCGTACCGGAACCTCGACGAGGCCCTCGACGCGGCCAACGGCACCGGCTTCGGCCTCGGCGGCTCCGTCTGGGGCACCGACCTCGACCGGGCCGAGGCGGTGGCCGACCGGCTCGAATGCGGCACGGCCTGGATCAACCACCACGCCGAACTCTCCCTCGCCCAGCCCTTCGCGGGCGTCAAGGACAGCGGCGTCGGCGTCGCGGGCGGACCGTGGGGCCTCTACGGCAACCTCCGGCCGTTCGTCGTCCACCGCCCGCGGGAGGAGGAGGCGTGACGACGAGGTTCCAGGCGGCCGTACTGCGCTCGTACGAGGACCCGTTCACGGTCGAGGAAGTGGCCCTGCGCACGGAGCCCGAACCCGGCGAGATCCTGGTCGAGATCGCGGGAGCCGGGATGTGCCGCACCGACCTCGCGGTACGGCGATCGGCCGGCCGCAGCCCGCTCCCGGCGGTCCTCGGCCACGAGGGCGCCGGGGTCGTGGTGGCGACGGGCGGCGGCCCCGACATCGCGCCCGGCGTCGGCGACCACGTCGTGCTGAGCTTCGACTCCTGCGGACACTGCCGGAACTGCCGCGCCGCAGCCCCCGCCTACTGCGACTCCTTCGCCTCCCTCAACCTCTTCGGCGGCCGTGCGGAGGAACCACCGCGACTCGTCGACGCGACCGGAAAGGCGCTGGCTCCCCGATGGTTCGGCCAGTCCTCCTTCGCCGCGTACGCGCTCGTCCCGGCCCGCAACGCCGTCCGGGTCGACCCCGCCCTGCCGCTCGAACTGCTCGGGCCGCTCGGCTGCGGCTTCCTCACCGGTGCCGGAGCCGTACTCAACACCTTCGCCGCGGGACCCGGCGACACCCTCGTGGTCCTCGGCGCGGGGGCGGTGGGCCTGGCCGCCGTGATGGCGGCCACCGCCGCCGGCGTGACGACCGTGGCCGTCGACCGGCATCCCGAACGCCTTGACCTGGCCGAACGGTTCGGCGCGACCCCGCTGTCCGCCGGATCGCCCGGACTCCCCGAGCGGATCCGCCGACTGACCGACGGCGGAGCCCAGTACGCCCTCGACACCACGGCCTCGGCCCCGCTCGTCAACGACGCGCTCCACGCACTGCGCCCCACCGGCACCCTCGGCCTCGTGGCACGCCTCCACACCCCACTGCCGCTCGAACCGGGCACGCTCGACCGAGGCCGCGGCATCCGCCACATCTGCGAAGGCGACGCGGTACCCGGACTGCTGATACCCCGGCTGACCGGCCTGTGGCAGGCCGGCCGCTTCCCCTTCGACCAGCTGATCCGCACCTACCCGCTGGCCGACATCAACGAGGCCGAACGCGACTGCGACGCCGGCCGCGTGGTCAAACCCGTCCTGCTGCCGGAAAGAAGAGACTGATGAGCGAAACCTCCATCACCAAGGAGTCCCCCCACCCGGGCACCGGAGGAGAAACGGCCGCCACGGCGCCTCGGCCGGCCGAGGCGGGCGGCGTGGACGGAGGCGTGGGACTGACCGCCCTCCTGGTCGCCGCGGCCCGGGCGATCGAGACCCACCGCCACGACAGCCTGGCCCGGGACGTCCACGCCGAACACTTCGTACGCGCGGCCCCGGCATCCGCGGACTGGCCGGTACGCATCGGACAGGTCCCGGAGGGGGACGCCAACCCGCTGTGGGGCAGGTTCGCCCGCTACTTCGGCCTGCGGACCCGGGTCCTCGACGACTTCGTCCTCGGATCGGTCCACGACGGCGCCCGCCAAGTGGTCCTGCTGGGAGCGGGTCTCGACACGCGTGCCTTCCGCCTCGACCTGCCGTCCGACTGCGTGGTCTTCGAGATCGACAGGGCGGGCGTGCTGGCCTTCAAGCAGCAGGTGCTCACGGACCTGTCGGCCGCCCCGAGGGCGAAGCGCGTCCCCGTACCGGTCGACCTGCGCGCGGACTGGGTCACCGCGCTGACCTCCGCCGGCTTCGACCCGGCCGCACCGAGCGTCTGGCTGGCCGAGGGGCTGCTCTTCTACCTGCCGGGCCCCGCCGAGACGTACCTCATCGACACGGTGGACCGGCTGACCACCGGGGGCAGCGCCCTGGCCTTCGAGGCCAAACTGGAGAAGGACCTGCTGGCGTACCGCGACAGCGCGATCTACACGGCGACGCGGGAACAGATCGGCATCGACCTGCTCGACCTCTTCGACCTGGGACCGCGCCCCGACTCGGCGGGGCACCTGAGGGCCAAGGGCTGGTCCACGTCGATGCACACGCCCTTCGACTTCACCCGCCGGCACGGGCGCGGCCCCCTCCCCGAGCCGAACGACGCCCTGGAGGGGAACCGGTGGGTCTTCGCCCACAAGCCCGGGCCGTGACGTCCGTCGGACGACGGCGCCCCGGGACGGACGACGGCGCCCCGGGACGGCCGCCGCCGCCCCGGGACGCCCGCGACCGGGCCGTGTCAGACGGCCGGGGCGCCCACCAGCCGGTCACCGGGAATCCCGGCCAGGTCCGGTGCGTAGTAGTCCTCGATGCCGGCGGCCCACGTGCCCACGGTGATGCGGTCCGCGGCGTCCGGGCCGAAGGCGTCGAAGAGCGCGTGGATGTTCGCCTCCTCGAAGCCGATCGCCGTCATCAGCGACACGAAGAGCGGGCGCTCGATCAGGCCGTCCCCGTCCGGGTCGCCGAGCACGGAGAGCGCCTCGGCGAACTCGGTGACCGTGGGACCGAAACGCTCGGGGTCGAGCACGAAGGGGCGGAACTCCTCGATGGTGATCACGCCGTCGCCGTTGACGTCCAGCTCGGTGGCCAGCGTCGTCCACCAGCGGCGGAACGCGGTCCGGATGGCCTCCTTGGCACGGGCGTCCGATGCGACCGCCACCTCCAGGACGCGTCCCGTCATGAGGTCGAAGTCGCCGGAGTCGATGACTCCGTTGCCGTTGGCGTCGAAGAGGGAGAAGACCAGCTCGACCCGCTTGGCGGCCTCAGCGCGCATGTACGTCACCTGTCTCGTGCGGCCCGTCGGTCCCGGGCCTGGCTCAATGAGTGCCTCTACGTAACGCGCTGCGGGGAGAGCCGTGACGGTGGGGCGGTCGCGGTGACCGGAAGGAGTGAGTTCACCGACAATCAGCCCGGGCGACCGACCCACCGGCTCCGCGCGGGGTCGGGGCGTCAGCCCCGGGGCACCGCGACGTACGCCTCCTTGGGCGTGGTGGTCGGCGCGTAACGGGACGCGGCGGTCGCGGTCGGGAACAGATCCCGATGGATCACCTTGGCCACGGCCTGGATCGTGTTCACGCCGTAGCTCATCGTGCTGTTGCCGTCGGTGAGCACGGAGACGGTGTAGTCGTGGCCGCCGCCGTTGAACGTGCCGACGCTGTGCACACGCCAGCCGCGCGTGGCGCGCTGCAGCCAGCCGTTCTTGACGTGCACGGCTACAGAAGAGGGCGCGCCGGCCGGGGTGCCCCACCTCTGCGAGGTGATGACGTTCCCCATGAGCTTGAGGATGTAGACGCGGGAGTTGTCACTCAGGACGGTGTTCCTGGCGGTGATCAGCGAGAGCAGCCGCTGCTCGTCGGTGACGTTGATCCGGGTGAGCCCCCAGTAGCCGCCGGACCCCGGCACCGTCTGGGTCATGCCGGCAGCCGCCAGGAAGCCCTTCACCTTGGTGACGCCGAGCTGGTTCCACAGGGAGGTGGTGGCCGCGTTGTCGGACTTGGTGATCATGGCGGTGGCGAGGGTGTTCTCGCGTGAGGTCAGGTACCGGTTGGTCTTCTTGGCGTCCCAGAGGAGCGTGGCGAGGACGGTCACCTTCACGACGCTGGCCGAGTCGTACGAGGTCGTCGCGCGCAGGGTGCAGGTGGTGTTCGTGCTGCGGTCGCGCAGGCCGACGGCGACGGTACCGGTGCGCGTGGCGAGGGCGGCGGTGATGTCCTTCTGAAGCTTGGCGGCGAGCCCGGCCTTGCCGGACGTGCAGCTGACCTGCGGCGCGGTGGCGGCGGAAGCAGGCGCCGCGCCCGCGACGACGGGTACGAGCATTCCGGCGGCGGCCACGGCCGGAAGCACGCGGGCACGCAGGGATATGTGGTGAGTCATGTGGGTCCCCCCTGGAAACGAAACGAACACGCCTACGGCGCACTCGCCCTACATGACTCTTGAGCGTGCGGATGGTTGTACGAATCCAGTGGAATCGGTGGATCGGGCGCCGCGTGCGCGTGATGTCGCCGCGAAAAGAACCGGCGGCCCGTCAGCCGCCCAGGATCTCGTCGTTCGGGTCGAAGGCGTGGTCGTCGACCGGCAGGTTGTCGAGGATGTCGGAGTGGATCTCGCCGGTGAGCACGGACAGGACGAACCGGACGCCGGCCACCGGGTGGTGCTCCCGCTCCGGTCCACGGCCCGCGTTCGCCAGGACGGTCCAGTCCTCAGGGCGCACGTCCTTGCCGGCCTGCTTCGTCCGGTCGAGGTCCACACCGTTCTGGACGCCCAGCGCGTCCATGCCCACCTGGACCACCAGGTCCGCCGCCATGTTCTCAAGCGCGGCCACGACCGGCTCGGTCATGACGGAGACGACGTGACCGACGGCCTCCTCCAACGCCTGCGTGATCAGCTTCAGCAGCTGCTTCTTCGTGAACGCGATCGCCCCCGCGCCGAGCAGCGTCGACAGGCCACCGGTCACCGGGATCAACGCCATGGCAAGACCGGTCTGGCCGGCGAGCACCCCCAGCTCGACGAGCGCCTTCCCCTTCATGACCTCGATCGCGCCCGCCGCCAGGTCGAGGGCGTCCGCGATCGTCCGGGCGGCGGAGACCATGTCCTTCAGGTGCTTGCCCTTGACCTTGGTCCAGTGCTCGTTGAGCGCGTCCATCGCCTCGCCGTGACCCGACGACAGCAGACGCTCCATGTGGTTGTTGGCGAGCTGACCGTCGTCGGCGAGATCGTCCGCGAATGGCAACCGAACCCCGTTGACGGGCAGGGCTGTTACTCGCAGCCTGACGGTCACCCCAGGTCAGCCGCGAGCCACCTGATCATGCTTGCCGTACGCGTGTTCCGCAAATCGTCGCAATCGCGACGTGCGTCGGATGCCGCACGGGCCTCGGGGACACGACAAGGCGCAGGAGAACGGACCGCCGACACCCCGCCTGCGTCGCTCGACCATGTGCGCGACCGGGGTGCCGTCCAGGTCACCCGAGCTCGACCGGGGCCCGCACCAGCGAGCCGTACTCGGTCCAGGAGCCGTCGTAGTTCTTGACGTCCGGGTAGCCGAGCAGTTCGTGGAGGGCGAACCAGGTGTGCGAGGAACGCTCGCCGATCCGGCAGTAGGCGATGACCTCACGGTCGGAGGTGATGCCCTTCCCCGCGTAGAGCGCCTTCAGTTCACCGGCCGACTTGAACGTGCCGTCGTCGTTGGCCGCCTGCGACCAGGGGACATTGGCCGCGCCCGGAATGTGGCCGGGCACCTGGGCCTGCTCCTGCGGCAGGTGAGGGGGTGCCAGCCGCTCGCCCCGGTACTCCTCCGGGGACCGGACGTCGACCATGCGCACCGCGGACCCCACGCTCTCCAGCACTTCGCCGCGCAGCGCGCGGAACTGCGGGTTCTCCTCGCCCGTCACCGTGAAGTCGGTGCGCTCGTGGTCCGTGACCAACCGCGTCATCCCGCGGCCCTCCAGCTCCCACTTCTTCCGCCCGCCGTCGAGCAGCTTCACCTTGTCGAAGCCGCGCAGCCGCAGGATCCAGTAGGCATACGCGGCGAACCAGTTGTTGTTGCCTCCGTAAAGGATCACGGTGGTGTCGTGGTCGACGCCGGCCTCGGCGAGGAGGTGCCCGAGCGCGTCGCGGTCCAGGTAGTCCCGGCCCACGGCGGCGTGCAGGTCCGTGGTCCAGTTCCAGCCCACGGAGCCGGGGATGTGGCCCTGCTCGTACGCCGTGGTGTCCTCGTCCACGTCAATGACGCGTACTGCCGCGTCGTCGAGGTGGGCGGCCAGCCAGTCGGTGTCCACCAGCGTCTCCGGATGGGCGTAGCCGTTGCCACCCATGGTCTTGTCCTTCCTCGTCCCGATCTCGCTCGTGCCGTCTCCTGAAGCCCTCACACGACTGAAGCCCTCACACGACGACCACCTCGACGGATGCCACGGGGTTGCAGCCGTAGCCCCCGGCGTTCCAGGGCGCCCGAGGCGGCTGGACGTCGCCGTGCTCGTCGGTCGCGCGGGCCAGGAGCCGGTACGGGCCGGGCCGGCGGGGCGTCCACCGGTACGACCAGCCGGTCCAGGCGTACGGCCCGGACGGCGGCTCCAGCACGGCGTCGTGCCACTCCTCGTCGCCGGAAGGGCCCTCGCCCCCGGCGCCGTCCTCACCGCTGACACCGTCCACGTCCCCGTACACGGCCCGCACCTCGACCCGCCGCACGGGAACCCCGCCGCCCGACCAGGCCCGGCCTCGTACCGGGGTCTCGTGGCCGCGGCGGACCGCCGAGTCCGGTTCGGGGGTGGTGATGAAGGACTTGACCCGTACGGTCGTCACGGGATCGTCGGGGGTGCCGCGCGACGCGCGATAGACGTATTCCTCGACCTGGAAGACCCCGCCGAAGGGCTCCCTCACGGCCCGCGCCTCGACCAGCCACTTCACGTCGGCGACCGCGTACCACCCGGGGACCACGAGCCGGACCGGAGCCCCGTGCTCGGGGGCGAGCGGCTCGCCGTTCATGTGCGTGGCGAGGAGGGTGTCCGGGTGGAGGGCCACGGCGAGGGGGAGGCTCCGTTCGAAGGCCGCCCGGCGGCCGTGCACGGTTCCGGAGTCGGCGCCGGCGAAGACGATCTCCACGGCTGCCCGGTCGATCCCGGCCCGGGTGGCAAGGCTCTGGAAGGGCACCCCCGCGAAGTGCGCGCATCCGACGGCCCTCTGCCCCCAGGGCAGACCCGGCGGTCGGGGCGACATCTGGCTGCGACCGTTCCCCGCGCATTCCATGACGACGTCGAACTCCCGGCGCTCCATCGTGAGCAGCTCGTCGTAGCCGATGTCGAACGGCTCGGCCACGGCTCCGCAGAGCCGTAGACGCCACCGGCGGGGTGTCGTCCGCGGGATGCCGAAGTGATCGCGTACGAAGAGGGCGCCCACGGGTGTGACGGGCTCGGCAAGCGCGGCCGACGGCGTCTGGGCGTTGTACGGATCGGCCGTGACCGTCTCGGGTGCCCAGACCGTCGCTCCGGGCCCGCGGAATATGGGCCATGTGGTCACGGCGACCCCTTCCGTCGGGATCCTGCCGGGCACGACGCGGGCTGCCTTCAGTTTACGTCCGGGACTCGGTTCGCGAGAGTTCTCCCGTGAGGTCCGGGGGCAGGTCCTCTCCGGTGCCGGTGCCGGTGCCGGTGCCGGTGCCGTCGAGGCCCGCCCGAGAGTCGCGACCGGGGAGGGGCGAGACTTCCACTGTGTCCCAGGTCACATCCTGGGCCTGTCACGTTCCCGTACCCCCGCTTGTCCCATGGGCGACAGCGCGGCACGGAACGCGACACGCACAGGACGGGGAACGGACATGAAGGTACTGATGGCGGGCGCGAGCGGACTCCTCGGCCGGAAGGTCGTGCGCGAGCTGCGGGCCGCCGGGCACGAGGTCCACGGGCTCGGGCGCGGCGAGGGGAGCGAGGTCCGGGCGGACCTGCTGGACCGGGAGGCGGTGCTGCGTGCCGTGGACGGACACTCCTTCGACGTCGTCGTGCACGCGGCCACCGCGCTGCAGGGCAAGAAGATGATGCGGCACCAGGACATGGCCGGCACCGACGTGCTGCGCACCGAGGGGACCGCGAACCTGATCGCCGCAGCCCGCGAGACCGGCGCCCGCCGCATCGTCGTGGAGTCGATGATGTTCGGTTACGGCTACGGGAACCACGGTGACCGGCCGCTGTCGGAGGACCGGGACGCCTTCGGTCCGGTGCAGTCCGACGTGTGGCTGGAGCGTCACGTCGGCGCCATGCGCGCCAAGGAGGCGCTCGCCTTCGGTGCCGAGGGCCTTGAGGCCGTCAGCCTGCGCTTCGGCATGTTCTACGGGAAGGGCGTCACCGAGACCACGGTCCTGCCGATGCTGCGCAAGCGGGCTCTCCCGGTCGTCGCCGACCAGGGCCGGGCCCTGTCGTGGGTGGACGTGGACGACGCCGCCAGGGCGCTGGCCGCAGCCGTGGAGCGCGGCCGGGCCGGGCAGGCGTACAACGTCGTCGACGACACCCCGCTCGGCTTCGCCGGCCATGTCCGCGCCGTCGCGGCCGCCTTCGGCGCCCCCGCGCCGAGGACCGTACCGCTCTGGCTGCTGCGTCCTGCCCCGCTGGCGCACACCATCATGTCCACCAACCTGCGTCTGGCCAACGACAAGGCCAGGGCGGAGCTCGGTTGGACCCCCACCCACGCGGACAGCGCCGACGGTCTCGCATCCCTTGCCGCGGGCGTTTCCCGGCTGGCAGCCTGAGGTCCATGATCGACACGCCCGTCGCGGACGACGCCCTCGACGACTTCACCGCACACCGCCGACTCCTCTTCGGTACCGCCTACCGGATGCTGGGCAGCGTCGCAGACGCCGAGGACGTGCTCCAGGACGCCTGGCTCAAGTGGTCCCAGACGCACCGGGGTTCGGTCGTCAACGCCCGTGCCTACCTCGTCCGCACGGTCACCAACCTCTCGCTGAACCGACTCACCTCGGCCCGCGCCACCCGCGAGTCCTACGTGGGCCCCTGGCTGCCCGAACCGCTGCTCACCGCACCGGACCTCATGGAGGGGGCCGAGTTGGCGGACAGCGTCTCCACGGCCCTGCTCGTCGTCATGGAAAGCCTGAGTCCCGTCGAACGCGCGGTGTTCGTACTGCGCGAGGTGTTCGGGTACACGCACGCCGAGATCGCCGGGATCCTCGACCGCAGCGAGGCGACCGTCCGGCAGACCGCCCACCGTGCCCGCGAACAGGTCGAGGCTCGGCGCCCCCGCTTCGACACCGACCAGGAGCAGCGGCGGGCGGTCACCGAACGCTTCCTCGCCGCCTGCACGGGCGGTGACCTGAACGCGATGATGGAGCTCCTCGCCCCCGACGTGACCGCGTGGTCCGACGGCGGCGGGAAGGTCACCGCGGCCCGCCGCCCGCTGCACGGCACCGACCCGGTGGCCCGCTGGATGCTCGGCGTCCTCGCCAAGCCCGAACTCCTGGGCATGGCCTGGGAGTCCGCGATCGTCAACGGCGAGCAGGGCGTCCTGTTCACGATGGGCGGGCACCCCGTCGGCGCCCTGACCTACGACCTGAACGGCGGCCGCATCCAGAACCTGCGCTTCCAGGTCAACCCGGACAAGCTGACCGGTCTGCGCTGACGCGTCGGGGCGCGTCGGTACGGCACCGTCCACGGCGCCGTACCCCGCTCGCCCCCTCGCCCCGACGAAGCACATCAAGCGAAACATGCCGAAACACAGTGAAACGCAGCGAAACGAGGTAAGCGTCGTGCCTTCCCCCAGCGACCGGACAGGAAGCCCGCAGGGACTCCTCCCACTGGTCTACGGTTCCCACCCCGACCAGGTCGCCGATCTCCACCTCCCGGCCCGGCCGGCAACGGGTCGCCTGCCGCTGGTCCTCTTCTTCCACGGCGGCTTCTGGCGCGCCGCCCACGACCGGCGGCACACCGCCGCATTCGCGGACGCCCTCGCCCGGGACTGCGACTGCGCCGTGGTCAACGTCGAGTACCGCCGCGTCGGCGCGGGCGGCGGCTGGCCGGCGACCCTGACCGACACCGCCCGGGCGGTCGACCTGCTTCCCGAACTGGCCTCCCGGGCCGCGCCGGGGCGTATCGACACCGGACGCGTCGTCTACGCCGGGCATTCCGCCGGTGGTCACCTCGCCCTGTGGGCGGCCGCCCGCCACCGCCTCCCCGACGGCGCCCCCGGCCGCACCGACGCGCCTGCCCCGATCCGCGGCGTCCTCGCCCTCGCCCCCACCGCAGACCTGGCCCACGCCGACCGGCTCGGCAGCGGCCGGGGTGCCGTCGCGGACTTCCTCGGCGGCAGCTCCGGCCAAGTCCCCGCGCGGTACGCCGCCGCCGACCCCTCCGTACTCGGCACCCCGGCGGGCCGTACCGTCGTCGTCCACGGCACCCACGACGAAGCCCTGCCCATCGACATGGCCCGCGCCTACACCCGTACCACCGGCACCACGCTCACCGAGATCCCCCACGGCAGCCACTTCGACGTCATCGACCCGGACTCGACCGCATGGCCGCACATCGCCCAGGCCCTGGGAGCCCTCATCGGGATCGGCAAAATGGTTTGAGCTTGTGCGGTGACACCGACAGGATCAGGGAACACCGATGAGTTCTTCCCCCTGCCGCGGTCCGTCAGTGTGACCTGCCACGCGCGGAGGACACTCACATGACGGAAGGCACCATGCTCCCACCACAGGCAACACCCGCCCGCGTCACCGCCGTGCTGCGGATTCTCGTGCTGTCCACGTTCGTCGTCCTCCTCAACGAGACGATCATGGTCAATGCCATCCCGCGGCTCATGCGCGAGTTCGAGGTCACCGCGGCAGCCGCGGGGTGGCTGTCCACGGCCTTCATGCTGACCATGGCCGTCGTCATCCCGGTGACGGGGTGGTTCCTCCAGCGCGTGACGACCCGGACCGCCTTCGGCCTGGCCATGGCGCTGTTCCTCGCCGGCACGGCCCTGGCCGCCGCCGCGCCCGCCTTCCCCGTGCTGCTGGCCGCCCGCGTCATCCAGGCCAGTGGCACCGCCGTCATGATGCCGCTGCTCATGACGACGCTGATGACCCTCGTGCCCCCGAACGACCGCGGCCGCGTCATGGGCAACATCACCCTCGTCATCTCCGTCGCACCCGCCCTCGGCCCTGCGGCCTCCGGTGTGCTGCTGCAACTGGGCACATGGCGCCTGCTGTTCCTGGCCGTGCTGCCCATCGCCGGAGCCATGGCCATATTCGGCCGGCGCAAACTGGTCAACATCGGCGAGCCGCAGGCCGGCCCGATCGACTGGTTGTCCGTCCCCCTGGCGGCAGCGGGCTTCGGTGCCCTCGTCTACGGCCTGAGCGGGCTCGGTGCCGAGGGCTCGGCCCAGGCCCCCGTACCCCCGGCGGCCACGACCCTGGCCGGCGCCGTGCTGGTGGGCCTGTTCGTATGGCGGCAGCTGGCACTGCAGCGCAGCTCCACACCGCTCCTCGACCTGCGCGCCCTGACGTTCCGTCACTTCTCCGTGGCGCTCGGCCTGATGTGCCTCTCCTTCATGGCCCTCATGGGCGCCTTCATCCTGCTGCCGATCTACCTGCAGGAGGTGTGCGGCCTGACCTCACTGCAGACCGGGCTGCTCCTCATCCCCGGCGGCCTGACCATGGGCCTGCTCGGACCACAGGTCGGCAAGCTCTACGACCGACTCGGTGCACCACGCCTCGTCGTACCCGGAGCCGCACTCACAGCGCTCTGCCTCGCCCTGTTCGCCTTCACGGGCGAACAGACCTCGCCGTGGCTCGTACTCGCACTCCACGTGGCCCTGAGCGCGGGCATGGCGTTCGTCTTCACCCCCGTCTTCACCTCCGGCCTGTCCGTACTGCCGCCGCACCTCTACCCCCACGGCTCCGCCATCCTGGGCTCGCTCCAGCAGGTCGCGGCCGCCGCGGGCACCGCCCTGGTCATCAGCGTCATGTCGGGACACGCCGCCACGGCGGCAGCCGGCGGCGCCGACACCACCGGAGCCCTGGCCACGGGCATCCGGTGGGGATTCGGCACCGGTGCCGTGCTCGGCGCCCTGGCGGTGCTGGTCGCGCTGCTGGTGCGCACCCCGCCCACTCCGCAACAGCCTGCTGAGCCGGAGACCCAGGACGAAGACGGCACCGCGACGAACAACACCGCCCACACGCCCACCTGACGCCCTGGACGACCGTCCCGACCATCTGACGTCAGCGACCGGCCGGAGGCCGCCCACTCGGTGGGCGGCCTCCGGCCCTGGCGGCGCGGAGCAGCGCCGCGGGCGGCGAGCACCACGGGCGCGGGGCGTTCGCAGGGGGCTGCCTTTCAACCGATCAGGTGCTTGAGGGCGGCGTTCGTCCAGGTCGTCGCGGAGCCGGCGGCCGGGCTGAGGCGGCCCATGCCGTAGAAGCCGTGGACGAGCCCTTCGAACTGCCGGTGCTCGACCCGTACTCCGGCGTCGCGGAGGGCTTCGGCGTACCGGTCCCCCTCGTCGCGCAGCGGGTCGAACTCCGCGGTGACGACCACGGCCGGCGCGAGACCCGCCAGGCTCTCGGCGCGAAGGGGCGCGACACGCGGGTCGGCGTGGAGGCGAGCGGCGTCGGGGGACGAACGGGGGACGCCGAGGTACTGCTCGAAGAACCAGTGCACCTCCTCGGTGGTGAGGAAGTACCCCTCTCCGTTCTCCGCCCGCGACGGGTACAAGCCCGAGATGTCGGTGCTGGGGTAGACGAGGAGCTGGGCGGCCAGGGGCAGCCCGTCGGCGCGGGCCTGCCGGGCGCAGACCGTGGAGAGGGTCGCTCCGGCGCTGTCGCCGCCGATCACCAGCCGGGAGGCGTCGCCGCCGAAGTCGTCCACGTGCTCCGCCACCCAGGTCAGGGCCGCGTACGCGTCGTCGACCGCGGCGGGGAAGCGGTGCTCGGGGGCGAGCCGGTAGTCGACGCTCACCACCACGGCGTCCAGGTCGCGGCACAGGGTCCGGGCCTGTACGTCATGGGTGTCGAGGTCGCCGAGCACCCAGCCGCCGCCGTGCAGGTACACCACCGTCGGCAGGACGCCCGTCGCGGCGGGGCGGTACACGCGGGCGGGGAGGGAACCCGCCACCACCGTGGAGGTCACGGAGGCGACCTCGGGCACGGTGGCCGGATCGCCCGGGCCGACGGTCAGGGTACGGAGCCGGGCCCGGGCCTCGGCCACTCGGCTCGCGTCGGACACCGGGGCTTCGAGGCGGGGGAGGGTCTGCAGCAGGGCGGCGATGTGCGGGTCCAGGGGCATGTCGTTCACTCCGTCCAGGTGGGGCGGCCACCGAGGTAGGTGGCGGTCACGGCGGCCTCGTCCGGGAGGAGTCCGGGCGGGACCGTGTACGGGTCGCGGGCGAGGACGGTGAGGTCGGCGCGCATTCCGGGGCGCAGCGTGCCGATCTCGCCGTCGAGGTGGAGCTGCCAGGCCGGGTTCGTGGTGACCGCGCGCAGCGCCTCGTCGAGGGTGAGGACCTCCGTCGTGCCGTGGACGCGGCCGCTCGCGGGGGTGCGGCGGGTGAGGGCGGTGGCGACGGAGGAGAGGGGGTCGGTGGGCGAGCAGACGCCGTCGTTGTGGAGGGAGACGCGGTGACCGGCGTCCCAGGCCGAGCGCACGGCCATCCAGCGGTCGGTGATCTCCGCGCCGAACAGGTCGTCCGCGAGGACGTCACCCCACCAGCGGATGTGGTCCATGAAGAGGCTGACGGTGGCCCCCAGTTCGGCCGCCCTGCGGTACTGGTCGGGGGTGACGGCGCCGCAGTGCTCCATGCGCGGGCGCATCGCCCGCAACCGGCCCGGATCGTCCGCCCCGGCCTTCGCGTAGGCGTCGAGGACCGCCTCGAAGGTGACGTCGCCGTGGACGTGGCAGGCCATCGGGTAGCCCTGCGCGGTGAACGCGACGACCAGTTCGGCCAGTTGCTCCGGTGTGTGGTTCATCGGCGCGTGCGCGCAGCGGATCGCCTCCATGGCCCGGGTGGCCGCGCTGTCCAGGAACGGGAAACTGGTCGCGATCGTGCCCTGGAACGCCGTGCCCTCGGCCCACAGTTTGATGCCGGAGACGCCGAAGAGCTCCTCGGCCGGGGCGTGCCCGGGGAAGGGGACACGGCGGTCGGGGTCCGCGGCCAGTTCCGGGGTGCCGATGAGGTACGAACGGACCCGCAGGGCCGCGTCGGGGCGCGCCGCGGCGGCCCGCAGCGCCGGGACGAAGCTCGGCTCGGTCGACATGTCGGCGGCCGTGGTGATCCCGACCCGGGCGTGCTCGGCGTACGCCCAGTCCAGTGAGGCGGCCAGTCTCTCCGGCCTCACCCGGTCGCCGGCCACCACCCAAAGCAGCGCCTCGACGGCCCCGCCCTCGTGGGCCTCCCCGGTGGGTTCGCCGTCGGCGTCCCGCAGGAAGCGGGCGCCGGCCGGATCGGGGGTGTCCCGGGTGATGCCGGCGGCACGCAGGGCGGCGGTGTTGGCCCAGGCGGCGTGGCCGCTGTTCGAGACGACCACGAGCGGAGCGCCGGGACAGAGCGCGTCCAGTGCCTGCCTCGTCGGAATCGGCAGATCGCGCTGGAGCAGCGGATCGATCCCGTACGCACAGACCGGCTCGCCCGGCGCGGCGGCCACCGCGGCCCGGATGCGGGCGTCGACGCCCGCGCCGGTCGGCACCGTGAACGGGCGGACGTCGACGGCGGGCGGGGCGACGGCGAGAGCCATCATCGTGGGGTGCCCGTGGGCCTCGACGAAACCGGGCAGCAGCGCCCGGCCGCCCAGGTCGACGACCTCGGTGCGGGGGCCGCGCAGCGCAAGCACCTCGTCCCGGCCGCCGACGGCGCCGATCGTTCCCGCGTGGACGGCGAGGGCCTCGGCACGGGGGCGTGCGGGGTCCATGGTGAGGACCGGGCCGCCGGTGAAGATCAGGTCGGGGGCGGTGCCGGACACCGTCGGCCTCCTCGTGTCACGCACGACCGGCCTCCTCGCACAGCCAGTGGGCGGCGGCCGCGAGCAGCGTCGTCACACCGATCTCGATCGTGGGCTCCGGCACGGGAGCGAAGTGCGGGGAGTGGTTGGAGGGGACGGTGTCGGGCAGACCGTCCTCGAGGAGGGAGGCGGGATCGACGTCCCGGTAGAGGGCGGGATCGGCGCCACCGAAGTACCAGAAGACCGAGGGGACGCCGAGGGCGGTGCCGAAGGCCCCGAAGTCCTCGCTGCCGGTGAGGGGCTGGGGGAGCGTGAAGACCCGGCCGTCTCCGAGCGCGGCGGTGAGCGCGCCCTGGACGACGCCGGTGACCTCGGGATCGTTGACGGTGACCGGGAAGGAGTTGAGCCCGGTGATCTCCGGCTCCTTCGGCGCACCCGAGGCCATCGCCTCGGCGCGCACGATCCGCTCGACCGCCTCCAGGACCCGGGCCCGTACCGCCGGAGTCGTACTGCGGATGTTGATCCGCAGCTCGGCGGTGTCGGGAATGATGTTCTCCTTCGTGCCGGCGTGGATCGAACCGACGGTCACCACGGCGGTCTGCGTCGCCCCCACCTCGCGGGAGACGACGGTCTGCAGCCGCATGACGACCGCCGCCGCCATCACGATCGGGTCGATCGTCGCCTCCGGCGTGGACCCGTGCCCGCCGCGCCCGAAGAGCCGGACCCGCAGACTGTCGGAGGCGGCCATCACCGGCCCGGGACGGGTGCCGACGAAGCCGACGGGCGCGGACGCCACATGCTGCCCCAGGCAGACGTCGGCACGGGGGAACCGCTCCAGGAAGCCGTCCTCGATCACGGCCGGCGCGCCGCCGACCTCCTCGGCCGGCTGGAACACGGCGACGACCGTGCCGCGCCACCCCTCACGCCGGGCGGCGAGCTGGGCGGTGGCACCGAGCAGACAGGTGACGTGCATGTCGTGCCCGCACGCGTGCATGACCGGGACCTCGTCGCCGTCCGGGCCGACGCCGGTGGCGGTGGAGGCGTACGGCAGTCCCGTCTCCTCCCGTACGGGCAGCGCGTCCATGTCGGCGCGCAGCAGGACCACCGGGCCTTCGCCGTTGGCGAGGACGCCCACCACCCCCGTACCGCCGACGCCCTCGGTGACCTGCCAGCCCTGCTCCCGCAGCAGCGCGGCGACGACGCCGGCCGTGCGGAACTCCTGGAAGGACAGTTCCGGGTGGGCGTGCAGGTCCTGATAGAGGGCGTGGAGGCCGGGCAGTCGGTCGGCGAGGCCGGAGAGCAGCGGGGCGAGAGCGTTCACGAGAGTTCCTCGGTCGAGGTGGAGGTGGAGGCGGATCGGTCGGACGCCTCGCCGAGCGAGCCGGCCACGGCCCGGAACGAGTCGGCGTCCTGAGGGGTGAGGAGGGCCATCAGCACGGCGACGGCCGCGCCGAGTACGAGGAAGGCGAAGGCGGCCCGGAAGGAGATCGCGTCGGCGAGGAAGCCCATGACGGGTGGAGCGACCATGCCAGCGACCTGACCGCCGAAGACGATCACGGCACTGCCGACGCCGACGTGCCCGGGCGCGAGACCGCGCAGCGGAACGGCGAAGAGCGGCATGTAGCCGAGCGATCCGCTGAAGACGGCGAGCGTTCCGAAGACGGCGAAGCCGGTGAGCGAGTCCGAGAAGGCCATGAGGAGCAGGAAGAGCCCCGCCACCGTCATGCCGGGCACGATCACCTTGCGGTGGTGTCCGCCCAGGCGGTCCGCGATCCGGCCGCCCAGGATCGTGGCTGCGGCCGCCCCGAGCGCGGGGATCGCCATGAGGGCGCCGGCCGAGGAGAGGGGGACACCGCGCTCCTCCGTCAGATAGGACGGCATCCAGGTGGTGAGCCCCCAGACGATCACGTTGTAACCGAACATCATCAGCGCGAACCGCCACAGCACGCCGACGCGCAGGATCTCGCGGAGACCGCGGAGACCGCGGACGCCGTGGGCGGCGGCGGGGGAGCCGTCCGCGGGGAAGCCCTCCGCGGGGGAGCCGTCCGCGGCGCGGGGCAAGGGAGCCGGCAGCCACAGCCGTACGGCCACGTAGACGGCGACTCCGAGCGCGGCGGTCGAGAAGAAGGCCGAACGCCAGCCGAAGACGGCGATCAGGGGTGCCACGGCGAGCGGGGTGACGACGGCGGCGATCGCGTTCGAGCTCATGATCAGCCCGTTGGCGCCCATCCGTTCCTCCGGCACGGTCCGCTCGACCAGCGCCTTCATCGAGGCGGGCGGGAAGACGCCTTCGGCCGCCCCGAAGGCGAACCGCATCACGAGCAGCGCGGCGAAGGACCATGCGAAACCGGTCAGCGCCGTGAACAGGGACCAGGCGAGCAGCGCCCAACAGATGACGCGGCGGGCGCCGAAGCGGTCGGCGAGCCACCCGCCGGGGATCTGGCACAGGGCGTACGAGAGGAAGAAGGCGGAGACGACGAGGCCCTGCTGCCCGCGACCGAGACCGAACTCCTCGCCGAAGGAGGGGAGTACGAGGTTGATCACGAGGCGGTCGGCGTAGTCGACCAGCCAGGCGACGAACAACAGGACGACGGTCGTCCTGACCGTACGGGAAGCAGGTCCCTTGAGGGCTGCCGGAGGGGGCGGAGCGGACACGGCTCTCCTCTCACCACTGGCCGGAACTGGGCGCCGGCCGGGAAGTGCCCCTACGATCCGGTCTGTGCACGATGGAGCCGTGGAAATGCCGGAAAGCATCCTGGAGCCGATGAACCCGCCGGATTCCCGCGCGCCCGACCCCGACGCCCGTTTCACGGAGCTGGACCTGGCGCTGGTCGAGGCGCTCCAGGCGGCACCCCGCGCGCCGTGGTCCCGGATCGGCCGGGCGCTCGGCATCGACGCGACCACCGCCGCCCGCCGCTGGGAACGCCTGCGCGCGAGCGGACTCGCCTGGATCACCGCCTACGACGCGGCGAAGTCGACCACCGTCGCCTATGTCGACGTACGCTGCCGGCCCCGCTCCCTCGAAGCGGTCACCACGGCCCTGACCCGGCTGCCCTGGGTCTTCAGCGTCGACGAGACGGCAGGCGACTTCGATCTCTTCGTGTCCGTCGCGGCCGCCGACCTACCCGCCCTGGGCCGGTCGGTCAACCGCACCATCGGCGGCATGCGCGGGGTCCGTTCCACGCGCACACGCCTCGGCATCACGCTGTACGGCGAGGGCGGCGACTGGCGCATGCGGGCCATGGAACCCGCCGGCCGGGCGGAGCTCACCACCCCGCGCACCTCCCGCCGCGCCGTGTACAGCGCCCACATGCACGACCGGCCGTCCCCGGAGGACCGGGCCCTGATGACGCTGCTCGGCGGCAACGGCAGGCTCGGCTACACCGAGCTCGGAGCCGCGACGGGCATGAGCGAACACACCGCCCGCCGCAGGGTCCAACGGATGATCCGCGAAGGCGACATCACCATCCGCTGCGACCTCGCCCACCCCCTGGCGGGCCTGTCGACGATGGTCCTCTACCGGGTGACGGTTCCGCACTCCCAGGTGGAAGCCACGGGCAACGCGCTGGCGCGGATGGAGGAGGTCCGACTGTGCGTGTCCGTCAGCGGTCCGGACAACCTGCTCGTGATGGTCTGGCTCCACGGCCTCCACGCCATCGACCCCTTCGAAGCCGTCCTCGCGGAACGCTTTCCGCTCCTGGAGGTCAAGGACCGTACGATCGGCCTCCACTCACCCAAACGCATGGGCTGGCTCCTCGACGCCTCCGGCCGCGCGACCCGACGCGTCCCCCTCGCACTGCCGCAGCCCTGACGTCCGGGTACGCATGGGTCGGTGTGGTGGCTCTCGGCGAGGGTACGGTGCGCGGGGTCGTGATCGACGGAGGGAACGTCGGAGGCGCCCAGCGCGCGGACGATGCCGCCCCGGCGCGCTGACGCGCCCCGCTCAGGACGAGTCGCGGGCTCCGCGGGGGATCGCCAGGTCCGTCAGGAGCGCCTCGCCGGGGCGGAGGTCTTTCCAGGTGCCGGACCAGGTCAGGACGGCGATCGCAGAGGTGGGGAACTTGGTCCGTACGCGGTCCAGGGCGTCACCGACCGACCTGGTCGCGAGCAGCAGGATCAGGTCCTCGAGGCCCGGGTTGTGCCCGACCAGGAGCAAGGTCGCGACCTCGTCGGGTACGTCGTGGAGGACATCGAGCAGTTCTAGGGCGTCCGCCCCGTACAGCCGCGGGTCGTGACGGGTCGGCACGGGGCCGGCCAGCTCCGCGGCGGCCAGCTCCCAGGTCCGGCGGGCGCGCCGGGCCGGGGAGCACAGGGCGAGGTCGGGCAGTACGCCGCTCTCCGCCAGGAAGCTCCCGGCGGCCGGGGCGTCGCGCAGCCCGCGCGGGCCGAGGGGGCGGTCCTGGTCGGCCACGCCTTCCGGCCAGGCGCTCTTGGCGTGCCGCAGGACGAACAGCCGGCGCGGGCGGTCGTCGGCGGGTCCGGCGCGTCCAGGGGTCTCGGTGGAGGGCTGCACGTTCTTGAGCGTAAGGGGCGGGTCGCCGAACGGCCATGGCCGCTACGGGTACGTCCGCACGTCGTCGTTGTAGTCGCGGGCCCGGTCCCGTACGAGCTCGGGCAGCGTGCCCGTCGCCAGGTCCGCGAGGGTCGTGCCCTCCAGGACCTGGCGCAGACTCGTCCGCACGGCACGCCACACATCCGGCAGGGGAGCCGCCGCACCCTGGTACTCGAGACCCGTCAGCTTCAGGTCCCGCACGCTGACGAGCGGTCCGTCCATCGCGCGGATGACGTCGGCGAGGCTGATCTCCGCGGGCGGCCGGGTGAGGGAGTAGCCGCCGTCGGGGCCGCGCACGCTGCGCACCAGACGCGCCTGCCGCAAGTCGCTCAGTACGACGAAGAGAAAGCGGCCGGGGATGTCCTGGCGTCCGGCGATGTCCTCGGCCTTGAGGGGCCGGTCCGGGGAGCAGGCCAACTCGGCCATGGCCCGGATGGCGTAGTCCGTTCGTGCTGAGATCCTCACGGACTCAATGTCTCACGAGTGGCGGGAACCTGACCTGCGGCGGCGGTACTCACGGGCCGTCAACGGCACTCCGGCGCGTTGTCGTTGTCCGGAAGCGGCATTGCCACTCCACTTTGTTCATCGACATAGTGAACATCCGTCGTGCAGTACCCGCCCCTGGTCGGAGGTCTCCGTGGTGTCCGTGGTGCCTGTCGTGTCCTCGCCGTCCGCCGGGACCGCCCGTCCTCGACCGACCGTGGCAGTCGTCGGCGCGGGCGCGGCCGGTGCGCTCGTCGCCGTCCAGCTGTGCGAAGGGGCGGCCCGACGCCGTGTCCCGCTCGATCTGGTCCTCGTCGACCCCGCGCCGGAGGCGGGCCGGGGCACCGCGTACGCCACCGAGGTTCCCGAGCACCGGCTCAACGTGCCCGTCGGCGGCATGAGCTGCTACCCGGACGACCCGGGTCACTTCCGGCGCTGGCTCTGCCGCCACGGCGAATCCACCGTCACCGCGGCGGACTTCGCCTCCCGGTACCGCTACGGCTCCTATCTCGCCGACACGCTCGGCCGGGCCATCATCACGGCGCACGGCACGGTCTCCGTACGGCGGCTGCGCACCAGGGCGGTGGGGTGCGCCGACGCGGCCGGAGGGCGTCTGGAGCTCGAGCTCGCCGACGGCGGCACGGTGACGGCGGACAGCGTGGTCCTCGCCACCGGGCCCGCGGCGGGCCGGTCCGGCTGGGCCCCGGCCGAGCTGGTCGCCTCCGACCGGTTCGTCCCCCGCCCCTGGACACCGGGCGCGCTCGACGCCGTCGGCGAGTCGGACGACGTCCTCCTCGTCGGCACCGGTCTCACCGCCGTCGACCTCGCACTCGTCCTCGACCGTCCCGGCCGCACGGTGCACGCCGTGTCCCGCAGCGGGCTGCTTCCCCAGCCGCACGCGGTCGCCCCGCTGCCCCCCGTACCGCCGCCGCCGGGCCTCGCCGAGCTCCCGTTCCACCGCCTCCGCAGGGAGCTGACGCGGCACTTCGCCGCCACGCGCCGCGCCCACGGCGACTGGCGGCCCGCACTCGACGGGCTGCGGCCCGAGATCGTACGGCTCTGGCAGGGACTCACCGACGACGAGCGGGCCGAGTTCCTCGGCCGTGACGCCACCCTGTGGAACGTGCACCGGCATCGCATGGCGCCTTCCACCGCCGAGACCATCGCCCGGGCGCGCGCCGCCCGCAGGCTCCGCGTCCACGCCGGCCGGGTCGCCTCCGCGGCACCACAGGAGGACGGCGGCCTGATCGTCTCCCTCGCCGACGGCCGTGAGGTGCGCGTGGCATGGGTGGTGGACTGTACGGGTCCTGGGCTGCGGGCCGACGCCGGCGGCGACCCGTTGTGGAGCGGACTGCTGTCCGACGGCCTCGCCGCACCCGGACCGCTGGGCATCGGCGTGTCCACCGACGGCGGCAGGCTGCTCGACGCCCGAGGGAACCCGGAGCGGCCGCTGTTCACCCTGGGCGCACCCCGCCGGGGCGAGCTGTGGGAGACGACCGCGATCCCCGAGATCCGCAACCAGGCCAAGGAGATCGCCGAGGCCGTACTCGCCCCGCTCGCCGGCACCCCCCGGTCGGCACGCCGCCGGCCCACCGACCAGTTCGGGCTGCCGCTGTCCACCCATGCCGCGGCCGCGGCGTCCTTCCGCTGCGGACTCGCCCGGGTGATCACCGTACGGGCGAAGGCGGCCGAGTCCTTCGCGCGCGCCACCGAACTCGACCCCGGGTTCGCGCTCGGGCACGCCGCACTCGCCCTGCTCGGTCACGAGTGCGGAGCGGACGTCGACGTCGCCCGGGAGCTGGCGGACGCCCAGCGCAGCGTGCGGGAACGCGGAGACGAACGGGAGCGGTCGTTCGTCGACGTCGTCACGCGCCGCATCAGGGAGCACGAAGACCACACGAACGCCGCGGGCGACGGAGACACGGCCCTCGTCGACCACCTCGGCCGCTTCCCCGCCGACGCGTTCGCGCTCGGCATCGCCGTCCCCACCATCGCCTTCTCCGGCGTCGCGGATCTCGACGGCACACTGGCCCTCGGTCTGGTGGAGCGGACCGCGCCCGCCTACGAAGGGCACTGGTTCCACACCTCGCTCCTCTCCTTCGTCCGGCAGGAGCAAGGAAGGATCGAGGAGGCCGGCGAGCTCGCCCGGGCGGCACTCGCCGCACAACCCGCCTCCGGCCACGCCGTGCACGCCCTCGCCCACGTCCACTACGAGTCCGGTGACCACCGCACCGGCCGGGACTGGCTCGACGGCTGGATCGGCGGCCACGGGCGGGGCGCCGTGCACCGGGCGCACTTCTCCTGGCACGTGGCGCTCCACGAACTGGCCCTCGACGACTCCGCGGCGGTACGCCGCCGCTGGTTCGCCCAGCTCGCCCCGGCCCAGGTGAACGGGGTGCGGGCCCTCGTCGACTCCGGCTCCCTGCTGTGGCGGGCCCGCATGTCCCGGAACTGGACCGGCCGCGTCCCCGTCGACGGCGTGCTCGACGCGGTCGCCCGCGATCTGGTCGAACGCCCCTCGACCGCGTTCACGGCCCTGCACGGCGCCGTCGCCCTCGCCGCCGCCGGCGACCTCCCCGCACTCCGCCGCCTGCGCACCCACGCGGCCGGCGCGGACCCGGTGCAGCGGGAGGTCGTCGTCCCGCTGTGCAACGCGCTGGAAGCGGTCCTGGAGGAGGAATGGGCCACCGCGGTGCGGGAACTGCGCGGACTGCTGCCCTCGCTGCGTCGCGTGGGAGGCAGCGCGGCACAGCGCGAGATCGTCGAGGAGACCCTGCTGTACGCGCTGGTGGAGGCGGGCCACAGCGACACCGCCCGCCACCTCCTCGAACAGCGCCTCGATCGTCGAGCCTCCCCGCTCGACCGGCGCAGGCTGGCCGGACTGAGCCTCTGAGCGTCAAGTCGGCGCCGGGGGAGTGGTCAGCGGGCGCGTGGCTACTTGGCGTGCCAGTGGCCGAGGTCGTTCCGCTCGGTGTCCGCGGCTCGTCGGAGCGCGTCGGTACGGCCGACGATGCCGTGGGGCAGGTAGCCGGAGCGGACGCGCAGGTCCCACCCGTGCACCTGGACGGCCAGGGCCGCCAGGGCGAGGGTGTCCAGTGGCAGCAGCGTCCGCGGGGCGGGGTCCGCGTCCACGCTCTCGCGGTGCGCGACCAGCCGGGTCACGAGGGCGTCCTCGAAGGCGGCCCGGTCGTCGTCGAGCAGGACGCGCAGCAGCCGCTGGTCCGGCGTCAGCACGCCGGCCGCGTCCAGCCGCCCGGCGGCTTCGGCACGCTCCTCGGGCCCGGGCTTGCACAGGGGCACGGTCGGCCAGTCGCGGGGGAGATGCCCGCTCTCCTCCGTCAGATAGCCCCTCAGTGCCTCCATGGCCGCCAGATCGGCCGGCGTCGACACCGACGTCAGCTTCGAATACGGCACGCCGTCCCGGATCGCGGACGCGAAGTCGTCCCGGAGCAGCAGTCCGGTGACCCGCCGCCACTCCCACACCAGGCCGCTGACCACGACGGCCGCGAAGGTGTCCAGCCATGTCCGCGCCGTGGGCGCCTCGTCGATGACGTCCTGGAACGCGAGCTCCTCGCTCGTCAGCTCCTCGCGGACCAGCGGGAACCGGATCTCCTGGTCGCCGTTGGGGTAGCAGCCCAGGCTGATCACTCCCAGCGCGCACTCCGCCGCGGTCAGCAGCACGACGCGTGAGGCGTCGTCGAGCTCCGGTGCGCTCAGGGTGCGGGCGGCGACGTGGTCGAGCAGCTCGTCGCCCATCTCGCGCAGCCTGTCGAGGCGGAAGGAGTCGTAACGCATGCTGTGCCAGCGGCCGAAGGCCTTCCCCTCGATGTCCTCGAGCGCGTGGGCGATGCGCTCTTCGCTCACCTCGTGATGTGCCACTTCCTGCACGACTGCCGTCCTTTCATGATCGATCCGGCCGGGCAGCGGCACGCTATCAACGGGCTGGGACATCCCCGTGTGGGGGAGTGCCGGGGTGCTTGCGGCGAAGACCGCGGCTCAGATCATCACGTGCTTGGGCCGGGTGTAGTCGAGGAGGCCGGAGAGGGACAGGTCGCTGCCGTAGCCGGAGTGTTTGACTCCGCCGTGCGGCATCTCGGAGACCGTGGTGCCGTGGGTGTTCACCCACACGATCCCGGTGTGCAGGGCCCTGGTCGCCCGCATCGCCCGGTCGTGGTCCCCGGTCCACACGCTCGCGGCCAGTCCGAAGCGGACGTCGTCCGCGAGCCGCAGCGCTTCGGACTCGTCGGTGAACGGCTGCACGGTCACGACGGGTCCGAAGATCTCCTCCTGGACGATCTCGTCGTCCTGGCGCACCCCGGCGACGACGGTGGGGGCGTGGAAGAAGCCGGGGCGGGCAGGCCGTGTCCCGCCCGCGACGATCCGGGCGTGGTCGGGCAGCCGGTCGAGCAGGGCGCGGACCGAGGCGAGCTGGGCGGCGTTGTTGAGCGGGCCGAGGTCGGTGCCGGGGCGCAGTGCGCGGGCGGCGTCGGCGAGGGCGTCCAGGAAGGCGTCGTGAACGCGGGCGTGGACCAGGAAGCGGGTGGGGGCGGTGCAGTCCTGACCGGCGTTGTAGAAGGCGACCTGGGCCAGGGCGGCGGCGGTGGCGGGGACGTCGACGTCGTCGTGGACGATCACGGGCGCGTTGCCGCCCAGTTCGAGGTGGACCCGCTTCAGGCCGTCCGCGGCCGCGGCGGCGATCTCCCGGCCGGCACGGACGCTGCCGGTGAGCGCGATCAGGGCCACGGCGGGGTGGGCGGTGAGGGCGCGGCCGGTGTCCCGGTCGCCGCAGACGACGTTCAGCACGCCCGGGGGCAGGTGGGGGGCCGCGATCCGGGCGAGCAGCACCGATGAGGAGGGGGTGGTGTCGGCGGGTTTGAGGACGGTGGTGTTGCCGGCGGCGAGGGCCGGTGCGATCTTCCAGGCGGCCATCATGAGGGGGTAGTTCCACGGGGTGATCTGGGCGCAGACGCCGACCGGTTCGCGGCGCAGCAGGGAGGTGCGGCCCTCGGCGTACTCGGCCGCGGCGGCGCCCGGGAGGTTGCGGGCGGCCCCGGCGAAGTAGCGGAAGGCGTCGGCGATCGCGGGGAGCTCCTCCGTACGGAACTGGGCCGCGGGCTTCCCGGTGTCGGCGGTCTCCGCGGCGGTCAGCTCGTCCGCGTGCGCCTCGACGGCGTCGGCGACGGCGAGCAGGGCCCGCTGCCGGTCGGCCGGGGTGGTGGCCGACCAGGGCCCGTACGCGGCCGCGGCGGCCGCGCAGGCGGCGTCGGTGTCGGCGCGGCCCGAGCGTGGGGCGCGGCCGTGCACGCGTCCGGTGGCGGGGTCGACAAGGTCGGTGGTCGCGCCCGAGGCGGCGGGGCGGTCCGCGCCGCCGATGTGGTTCAGCAGGCTGTCAGCCACGGCGCAGGGCCTCCTTCGCGGCGGCGCGGCCGGTGCGGACCGCGCCCTCCATGTAGCCGGCCACCCATTGGTCGGATCCGCAGACGTAGAAGGGCGGTTCGTGGGTGCCGTGGCGGGGGCCGACGGCCATGACGTCGCCGGGGGCCCACTGGGTGACGTACCCCTGGGTCCAGGGGTCGGTGCCCCACAGACGCAGGTGCGCCGAGAGCGGCCGGTGGGCCTGGTCGCCGTACAGCCGGGCGATCTCGGTGAGGAGTTCGGGGGTGCGCAGGTGGGCGGGGGTGCCGAGCAGGACGCCGTACCGCTCGGGCGGGATCAGGGCGGACAGGACGCCCTCGCTCTGCGGCCAGGTGCTGCCGAGCACCCCCTCGCACTCGGACAGACCGCTGAGCCCCCGCTCGCGCCAGAACGGGCGGTCGTAGGCGGCGACGAACTTCGCGGCGAGGGCGTGCCGCTGGCGGTGCAGCGAGGCCAGGCGCTCCTCGCCGACGCCGGTGACGGCGAGCGAGCGCAGCGGGCCCGCGGGCAGGGCGCTGACGACGGCGGCCGCGGTGAGGGTCTCGCCGCCCGCGAGGCGCACCGAGCAGCCGCCGGAGCGGCGGACCGCGAGCGCCTCGACGGGCGCGCCGGTACGGATCCTGCCGTCGAGCCCGGCCGCCATCCGCAGGGCCACGGTCGCCGAGCCCTCGGCCACCCGCAGGCCCTCCCAGGCCTCGTACTCGTAGTGGCCGGGGCCGGGGACGGCGGCGTGCTTGCGGAGGGCGGCGAGCAGCGAGGTGCGTTCGTACGAGCCGTCGGCGAGCGCGAGCCGGCCGATCTCCCAGAGCCGCACGACGGCCGGGCTCGCCCCCTCGTCGCGCAGCCAGCCGGCCACGGAAAGCCGGTCGAGGGCGGCGGCCCGCGGGTGGGACCAGGGGTCGTCGGGGTCGACGGTCGCGGCGAGTGCGGCGAAGGCGGCGGTGACCTTGCGGTGGGAGGCGTCGTCGCCGGGGCCGAACCAGTGCGGCGGGTCGCCGGCGCCGACGCCTTCGGGCGTGGCGCGGGCGAGCGCGCCGGGTTCGGCGACGTAGCTGGGGACGAGGGTGAGGCCGAGTTCGGCGACGAGGGCCGTGTACGCGGTGTGCGCCGAGCCGACGACCTCCCCGCCGAGCTGGACGAGGCGGCCGTCGGGCAGCGCGGTCTGCTCGACGCGGCCGCCGACCCGGTCGCGGGCCTCGACGACGAGGACGTCGACTCCGCCCGCGGCCAGGTCGCGGGCGGCGGCGAGTCCGGCGAGTCCGGCGCCGAGCACGATGACGTCGTGGTTCATGGGGTGTTCCTCCGGTGAGGGAGTCGGGGGCGGGACTCGTCAGTCCAGGACCAGGCAGTGCTCGGGCCGCCAGCCGAGCTCGACCTCCTCGCCGCCGCTCCAGCGGTCCTCCATGCGGGAGCGGGCGGTGTTCTGCTCCAGGACGTGCACGGTGACGCCGGGGGCCAGTTCGATGAGGTACGTGGTGGTGGGGCCGGAGTAGACGGTCTCCCGGACGACGCCGGTGACCCGGGCCATGCCGGGCTCGAAGTCGGACAGCCAGATCTTCTCGGGGCGCAGCGAGAGGCTGACCCGGCTGCCGTCGGTCATGCCGGGGCGGTCGCCCACGGGGAGCGCCGGGCCCTGGTCGAGCAGCACCCGTCCGGCGCGGTAGGTGCCGGGGACCAGGTTGGAGGTCCCGAGGAACGAGGCGGTGAAACTGCTGCTGGGACGCTCGTACACGTCCTCGGGAGTCCCGCACTGTTCGATGCGGCCCTCGTTCATGACGGCGAGTCGGTCCGACATGGTCAGGGCCTCGTCCTGGTCGTGGGTGACGAACAGGAAGGTGATGCCCACCTCGCGCTGGATCTGCTTGAGTTCGACCTGCATCCGACGCCGGAGCTTCAGGTCGAGGGCCGCCAGCGGCTCGTCGAGCAGCAGCACCTGCGGACGGTTGACCAGGGCGCGGGCGAGGGCGACGCGCTGGCGCTGGCCACCGGAGAGGGTGGGCGGCCTGCGGCCGGCCAGGTCGCCGAGCTGCACGAGGTCGAGCATCTCGGCGACCCGGCGGCGGATCTCGGGGCGGGCGACGCCCTTGCGCTTGAGGCCGAAGGCCACGTTGTCGGCGAGGGACAGGTGGTCGAAGAGGGCGTAGCTCTGGAAGACGGTGTTGACGTTGCGCCGGTGGGGCGGGAGGCCCGTCACGTCCTCCCCGTCGAGCAGGACGCTGCCCTCGGTGGGGTCGGCGAAGCCGCCGATCATGCGCAGCAGGGTGGTCTTGCCGCAGCCGGAGGGGCCGAGCAGGGAGAAGAACTCGCCGGGGGCGATGTCGAGGCTGATGTCGTGGACGGCGTACGAGGCGGAGCCATCGGAGCCGCCGGGGTAGCGCTTGCCGACCCGGTCGAGCCGGACAGCGGGGTGCGGGAGTACGGCTTGGGATTGCGCGGACTGAGGCGACTGCGGGGATCGCGCGGTGTGTGGCGTCTGCGGGGGCTGCGCGGGCGTGGGCTGCGAGGACATGGCGTTCACTTTCCCGAGAGCAGGTCGAGGCCGCCGCGCCGGCCGAACAGGCGCGGGATGGCGAGGGCGAGGGCGACGAGTCCGACGGAGCCGGCCAGCATCAGTGTGCCGACGGCGTTGATGGTGGGCTGGACGCCGAACCGGATCGCCGAGTAGATCCGGACCGACAGGGGCTGCGGATCGACGCCGGTGGTGAAGTAGGCGAGGACGAAGTCGTCGAAGACCAGGGCGAAGACGAGGACGGCGGAGGCGAGGATGCTGGGGAGCAGCGCGGGCAGCGTCACGAGGCGTACGGCCTGTCGGCGGGTGGCCCCGAGGTCCATGGCCGCCTCCTCGATCTCCGGATTGAGGGCGGCGACGCGGGAGCGCAGGATCACCGTCACGTAGGAGATGGAGAAGGTGATCTCGGCGAGCATCACGGTCGTCGTGGACAGGGTGATGCCGAGGCCCTTGAACAGGAGCATCGCGGCGACGCCGGTGACGATCTCCGGGGTGATGAGCGGGACGAGCATCACCAGGCCGGCGAAGGAGCCGAGCCGGTTGCGGCCGCGGACCAGGCCGAGCGCGAGGGCGACGCCGAGGAGCACCGAGCCGGCCATGGCGACGAGGGAGACCCGCAGGCTCATGCCGAGCGAGTTCAGCAGCACGTCGTCGCGGAGGAACGCCCCGTACCAGCGCAGGCTGACGTGGTCGAAGACGGTCAGGGACTTCTGCGAGTTGAAGGAGAACAGGACGACGACGCCGATGGGGACGTAGAGCAGCGCGAAGAAGACGGCGGTGACGGCGATGGCGAACCGGGGACGGCGTTCGGCGCCGCGGCGGTGCCCGCGGGCGGCCCTCATCGGACCGCCTCCGCCTCGTCCTTGCGGGTGCGCCGCAGGTAGCCGAGCATGCCGAGGAAGAGGACGGCCATCAGCAGCATGGTGAGGGCGGAGCCGAGCGGCCAGTTCTGGCCCTGGAAGAACTTGTCCTGGATCAGGTTGCCGATCATGATCTGGTCGGGTCCTCCCATGAGCTGGGCGCTGACGAAGTCGCCCATGGCGGGCAGCAGGACGAGGACACAGCCGGCGGCCGCGCCCTGCCGGGTGGCCGGGACGGTGACGAACAGGAAGGTCCGCAGCGGACCGGCGTACAGGTCGCGGCCGGCCTCGACGAGCGAGGTGTCCATGCGTTCCATGGCCGCGTACAGCGGGATGATCATGAAGACGACGAAGCCGTAGACGAGACCGGCGACGACGCCCGCGCCGGTCTGCAGGATCCGGGTCCCCCCGTCGGCGAGTCCGATCGCGCGCAGCGCCCCGAGCAGCGGTCCGTCGTCGGACAGGACGACGGACCAGCCGTACATCCGCACCAGGTAGTTGGCGAAGAACGGGACGACGATCGCCGCGATCAGCAGGTTCTTGTACCGTCCGCCGCTGGTCGCGATGGCGTACGCGACGGGATAGGCGATCAGGAGGCAGACGGCGCAGGTGACCAGGGCGTAGCCCAGCGACCGCAGCAGGACCGTGCGGTACGCCGGGTCGGCCAGGGCCGTGATGTTGTCGGGGACGAACCCGAAGCGCGGGTTGCCGAGCGGGTCGGTGGTGCCGAACGCGAGCGTGGCCACCAGGATCAGGGAGGCGACCAGGAAGACGGTCATCCAGAGCGTGCCGGGGAGCATCAGCCAGGTCCACAGACGTTCCCGAACCGGCTTTCTGACGGCGCGTGGGGTACGCGGGGTGCGGGCGGTGTCGGCCATGTCAGCCCGCCTTCACGTCGGTCCAGGCGGCGTCGCGGGCCTTCTCGCCCGTCGCGGTGCCGTTGCGGAAGAACATGTCGTCCCTGAGGTCGGCCGCGGTCACGAGGCACTGGGGGAAGGGCTCCACGAGCGCGGCGTAGGTGTCCTCCGTGCCGCGCACCGGCATCGGGTAGCCGATGTACTCGATGTTCCGCTTCACGTTCTCGGGCCGGAGCATGTAGTCGATGAAGAGCATGGCGGTGCCGGGGTGCAGTGCGTCGGCGGGGATGGCGTAGCAGTCGGAGTTGACCGGGGCGCCCTCGCGGGCGGTCTCGAAGCCGAACACGGACGGGTCCTTCGCCTGGGCGAGCATCGCGGCCATGTCCCCGCTCCACGCCTGGGTCATGTCGGCGTTGCCGTTGAGCAGGTTGTTGTAGCTGTCGCTGGAGAAGCCGCGCAGCCGGGGGCGCAGGGAGCGCAGGGTGTCGGTGACGCGGTCGAGGTCGGCGGGGCTTTCGGTGGTGAGGGGCAGGCCGTTCCTGAGCGCGCCGATGGCGAGCACCTCGTCGCGGTCGTCGAGGACGAAGACCTTGCCCTTGGCGTGGTCGTTCCACAGGTCGTCCCAGGAGCCGGTGAGGTCGCCGAGCCGGTCCCGGCGCCAGCCGATGCCGGTCTTGTACATGGTGAAGGGGACGGTGTGCGCGGAGCGGGGGTCGTACCAGGGGTCGGCGAAGTAGTCGTACGTGCCGAACACGGCCTCGGCGTTCCTCAGGCGCCCGTGGTCGATGCGGCGCAGCCGGCCCCCTCGGGAGAGGCGCTCGGCCCACTTCGCGGTGGGGAAGACGATGTCGTAGCGGTTGCCGGCGTTGAGTTTGGCGGCCATGCCTTCCATGGAGTCGTAGTTCGACTGGACGACCTTGACCCCGTACTCCTCGGAGAAGCCCGCGAAGACGGCCGGGTCGACGAAGTCGGCCCAGTTGAAGTAGACGAGGTCGCCGTCGACCTTGACGTCGATGGGGGACTCGGCGGCCGCCCGGTCGGCCGCGTCGGAGGCGGAGTCGGAGGAGAATCCGCAGCCGGCCGCCGTCAGACCGAGGGCGGCGGTGGCGCCGGCGCGGAGCAGCGAGCGGCGGGACAGGGAAGGTGCCTCGGGGGACATGGGGTCCTCTCCGTAAGGCCGCTGGGGGACGGCGGGCGGGCAGTGCAGCGGTGCGGAGGTACGGGGGCGGTCGTATCGCTCACCGGCCCGGCGGGGCGGAGTCCGGTGCGGCGTCCGTGGGACCGGTGGGCTCCGAGGGCTCCGAGGGCTCCGAGGACTCTGTGGGGTCGGCCAGGTCGGCGCGGATGCGGTCGGCGAACCAGCCGACCGCGAGCTCGCGCCGGGACAGCGGTCCGGGTGCGAACCCCGGGGTGGACAGACCGCGTTGGACCCGGGCGACCAGCTCGGCGTCCTCGTCGTTGGTGATCCACCCGATGTGCATGTTCAGGCGCCGGGCGAGGCGGGTGCGCAGCCCGGTGCCGCGGCGGGTGTAGAAGCCGCCGGGTACGGCCACCCGGTCGACCGCGGTCGGCACGGCGGTCCACGCGAGCACGTGGTCGGGGTAGAAGTCGATGAGGGTGTTGGGGTAGATCACGGCGTACCGCCAGACCCTGCGGTCGGCCTCGGTGAGGCCGGGCATGGGCGCGGCGACGCGCTGGTAGAGCCGCTCGGCCCAGTTGGAGGACGGCTTGTCGCGCAGCGGCGAGGTGAACAGGACGTAGGAGTCGTGGATCTCGCAGCCGTAGCCCTGGTAGTCGAGCAGGCGCATCAGGCCGGGGTGGGCGACGGGTACGTGGTACCCCTCCAGGTAGTTGTCGACCGCGACCTTCCAGTTGGCCTCCTGGACCTCGGCGCGGGCCAGGTCGTGGATCCTGTCCCGGCCGACCGGCACCAGGTCCGTCCCGGCGTAGTGGCCGACGGCCTCGGCGAGTCCTGCGCAGCTCTCGGCGAGCGGTACGGCAGCGGGGTCGAGGTTGACGAAGACGAAGCCGAGGAAGGATTCGACCCGGGCCGGGAACAGGCCGAGGCGGGGCTTGTCGAGGCAGGGGATCTGCCGGGCCTCGGGGGCGCCGACCAGACTTCCGTCGAGGCGGTAGGTCCAGCCGTGGTACGGGCAGCGGATCGCCTTGCCGGCCGGTTCGGGGGCGGTGACCAGGCGGGTTCCGCGATGGCGGCAGACATTGAGGTGGGCGGCGAGGCCGCCGTCCTCGGTGCGGACGACCAGGACCTCCCGGCCTGCGACGGTGGCGGCGAGCCGGGCCCCGGGGCCGGGCAGGTCGGACTCGTGGCACACGAGCTGCCAGGACCTGGCGAAGACCTGGCGGGTCTCGGCGGCGGCGACGGCGGGATCGGTGTAGTGGCGGGCCGGCAGCGCGGGAGCGGGGAGGTCCCGGGCGGCCGTGTCGGGTGCGGTGGGTGCACCGGGCGCGGTGAGTGCGCTGGGTGCGTTGGGTGCGGGGGCTCTGGAGTGCATCGGTGACTCCTCGTGCCGCGGGGCGGCGATCGGTGTCGGGCGTCGATGTCGTGCGAACCGGCTGCGGGCAGCGGGTCGGGGCGGGCGCCGGGACCGGGCTGACCGATTGGACAGCCAGCGTGGTGGCTGAATTCCGCCGGGTCAAGACTTGTACGCTGACCGATCGGTCAGCTAGCTTGGTTATTGCCTGACCGATCGGTCAGCAAACGTTGTTCTGTCGCTGCTCCGCCGCCACGCCGCTTCTGACCTGCGTATTTACTCGTCATACCGGTGGGTACGGACCACGGTCCACGGCCCTCGGCCCTCGCGCCGGAAGCAGCCCGGCGTGCCCTGGCCCCCCCGGCACGCACCTCCCTCGCTTTCCTCCCTCGCTTTCCTCCCCCGATTCCCTCCCCCGGCCGAGACCGCGGACGAGCCTCGGGCTCGAACGCCCCGCCCACCCGCCTGCCGGACGGGCGGCCCACCGGTCACGGCACCCGCACCCCCTTCCCTTCCGGAGGCACGCATGAGTGGTCGTCGGTATCTGGACTGGCTCGGGCTCACCCCCGAGCCGGAGCGGGAGCTGCCCGCAGCCGTCGCCGCGCTGCGTGCCTCCTTCGGCACGACGCACCACCCGCCGCCGGGCCGGGCCGAACTCGCGGCCGCCGAGCGGCGCCGGGTGGAATGGCTGGTTCTGAGGGGCAGCCGGCACAGCTGGTTGCGCTACCTCGCCGAAGCCACCGCGCTGGTGACCGCCGTGGCCCTCCGGCTCGACGAGCAGGGCGGCAAGGACAGCCACGCGGACACGGATGCGGGCCTTGGCGCCGACGCGGACACGGACGCCTCGACCGCGGCCGCGCTGCTCGTCGCCGAGGTGATCCTCGACCACCACCGCATGCTCATCGGCCTGCCAGGAGCGGGATACGGCCGCACCGAAGGGGACCGTGACGCGCTCGAAAGCGCGCTGCGACTCCTGCGCACCCGGTCGCGTACCGCCGGACCGGCCCCCACCGCCCGTACAGGAGACGGCAGATGACCCGAAGCCGCCACTCGACCACCATCCGTTACCCGACCGCCCCCGCGCCGGGTTCCGTGCTGGGCGCGACGCCCTACGCGACGGAGAACGCCGAGGCGTACGAGGCCACCGGTGGCTATGCCGCCGCCGTCACCCCCGACGAGCTGCTGCACCACCTCGACGCCTGCGGCCTGCGCGGCCGCGGCGGCGCCGGATTCCCGGCCGCCGTCAAGCTCCGCACCGTCCGCGAGCACGGGCGACGCGGCCGGGGGAGCGGGACGCGCGGCGAGCGCGCCGCAGGTGCCGACACCCCGGTCGTGGTGGCCAACGGCGAAGAGGGCGAGCCCGGTTCGGTCAAGGACCGCTGGCTGCTGCGGGCCCGCCCGCACCTGGTCCTCGACGGCCTCGTCCACGCGGCCGCGGTCACCGGCGCCGAACACGGCTACGTCTACCTCTCCGACCCGGAGGCGGCCCGCCGCGTCCGCCGGGCCCTCGCCGAACGCGTACCGCCGCTGCCCGTCGAGGTCGTCGAGACCGCCGCCGCTTATGTCGCCGGCGAGGAGACCGCGGTCGTCCGCCGGATCGACGGCGGGCCGGCCCTGCCGACCGCCAAACCGCCCCGCCCCTTCGAACGGGGAGTCCGGGGCGCGCCCACCCTGGTCGCGAACGTCGAGACCCTCGCCCGGATCGCGCTCGTCGCCGCCCGGCCCGACCTGCGCGAGCCGATCGCGCGCTCCACCCTGGTCACCCTCTCGGGCGGCAGCGTCGCACCCGTGCTCACCGAGGTGCCGTACGGGGTCCCCCTGCGCATCCTTGCCGCCGCCCACGGCACTCCGGCCCCGGCCGGCGCCCTGATGGGAGGTCTCTTCGGCGGGCTCGTCGACGCCCGCGCCCTGGACCTGCCCCTCGAACCCGGCGCACTCGCCGCGGCGGGCACGGCGCTCGGCTGCGGAGCGATCCGCTTCCTCACCGCCGACGTCTGCCCGGTGGGCGTCGCCGCCGACGCGGTCGGTCACCTCGCGGCCGAGAGCGCACGGCAGTGCGGCGTCTGCGTGTCGGGCACGGCCGCGATCAGCGGTGCTCTGGACCGCCTCGCCTCGGGATCCGCCGAACCCGACACCGCCGAGCGGCTGCACCGATGGGCGCGAGGACTGCCCGGGCGGGGCGCGTGCGGGCTGCTTGACGCCGCCGCCGGCCTCGCCGGGAGCCTGTTGCGCGTCTTCCCGGCACAGGTCCGGGCCCATCTCGACGGGCCTTGCCCGGTATGCCGGGCCGAGGCCCCCGCCCGGGACCCGCACCGCCTGACCCGCCTGAGCGCGCCGGTACCGGCCGTGAACGCACCCGCGCCGACCGGGTCTGGCCTGACCGGACCTGGCCCGCTCGCATCTGCCCCGACCTCATCTGCCCCGACCTCATCCGCCCCGGCCGCATCTGCCCCGACCACGCCCGCCCCGACCGGATCCGCCCCGACCACGCCCGCCGAGCCCATGGCCGCCGTACTGGAAGGAACGTCATGAAACTGCTGCTGGACGCCACGCTGTGCAACGGCTACGGCCTCTGCCAGGAGAACACCCCCGAACTCGTCGAGCTCGACGAGTGGGGCTACGCGAAGGTCGTCGTCGTCGACGTGCCGCCCGCTGCCGAGGACCGGGCCCGCGCCTGCGTGGAGAGCTGCCCCAACTCCGCCCTGCGCGTGGAGGGATGAGATGACGCGCGATCTGACCTCGCTCTTCGACCCCGGATCCGTCGCCGTGGTCGGCGCCAGCGACGACCCGGCGAAGTACGGCCACGCGGTGGCCGCCCAGGCCCTCCGCGCGCCCGACCGGCGGCCCGTCCACCTGGTGAACCGGCGCGGCGGCACCGTACTCGGCCGGACGGCGGCCACCTCCCTCGGCGAGATCGGCGAGCCGGTCGACCTGGTGGTGATCTCCGTGCCCGGCACCGGCTTCGAGGCGGCCGTCGACGACGCCCTCGCCTGCGGGGCGAAGGCGATCGTCGCCATCACCGCCGGCTTCGCCGAGGCCGGCCCCGCCGGTCTCGCCCGCCAGCGGGCCGTCGCCGAGCGGGTCCGGGCCGCCGGAGCCGTGCTCGTCGGCCCCAACTGCCTGGGCGTCGCGGACAACACCACCGAGCTGTACCTGGCCTCGGACCGGTTCGCGCCCGGCCGTGTCGCCCTGCTCAGCCAGAGCGGCAACCTGGCCCTCGAACTCCAGCTGCGCGGCGCCCCGCACGGCCTCGGCTTCTCCCGTTTCGTCTCGCTCGGCAACCAGGCCGACGTCACCCTCGTCGACCTCGTCGAGGACTGCGCCCGCCACGAGCCCACCTCCGTGATCGCCGTGTACGCCGAGGACTTCGGCGACGGCCGGGCCTTCGCCCGCGCCGCCGCCGGGGCCGGCAAGCCCGTGGTCCTCCTCACCGCCGGCCGCGGCACCGCCTCGGCCCGCAGCGCCCGGTCGCACACGGGGGCGCTGACCACCTCGGCCGACGTGGTGGCCGCGGCCTGCCGCGACGCGGGTGTCGAACTCGTCCGCACCCCTCGGGAGATGACCGTGGTGCTCGCGGCCCTCGCCGGCGGCCGGCGCACGGCCGGTAGACGTACGGCCGTCCTCACGGACGGCGGCGGCCACGGCGCGGTCGCCGCCGACGCCGCCGAGGACGCCGGGCTCGACGTGCCCGAGCTCGGCGCCCCGGCCCAGGACCGGCTGCGGAGCGTGCTGTGGGAGCAGTCCGCCGTCCGCAACCCGGTCGACCTCGCCGGCATGGGGGAGCAGCGCCCCCTCTCGTACGCCGACACCGTCCGCGAACTCCTTGCCGCCGACGAGGTCGACGCCGTCCTGATGACGGGCTACTTCGGCGGGTACGCCGCCTCCGAAGGCGGCCTGGGCGGCGGGCCGGCCGGCGGCTCGGTCCTCGCCGAGGGCGAGCAACGGGCCGCGAAGGAGATCGCCGGACACCTCGCCGCCACACCGAAGCCGCTGGTCGTGCAGTCCATGTACCCGGAGTCGCCCAGCTGCCGGGCGCTCGCGGAGGCCGGAGTCCCGGTGTTCGCCGCCACCGAGGACGCGGCCCGCGCCCTCGCCGCGCTGACCGGCCGAGTGGCGGGCGCTCCGGCCGGGGTGGCCGCCCCGCCGCCGGTCGCGGCACCCCTGGGGGACCCCTCGTACCACGGTGTGCGGGCGCTGCTCGCCGCGGCCGGAGTGCCCTTCCCGCCGGCCCGGGAGATCACCGACGAGGCCGGTCTGCTCGCCACTGCCGCCTCGTTCGAGGGACCGTACGTCCTCAAGGCCCTCCACGTCCTGCACAAGTCCGACGCCGGCGGGGTGGCGCTGCGGCTCGCCGACCGGGACGCGCTCCTTGCCGCGTACCGGCGGATGCACGCCCGCCTGGGCGCCCCGTCGTACTCGGTCGAGGCCATGGCGGACCTCTCGGACGGTGTCGAACTGATCGTCGGCGTCCAACGCGACCCCCGGTTCGGCCCGGTGGCGATGGTCGGCCTCGGCGGGGTGCTCACCGAGACCCTGCGGGACGTGGCCTTCGCCCTCGCGCCCGTGGCCGCCGGCCGCGCCGAGAAGCTGCTGCGGGGGCTGCGGACCGCCGCCCTGCTCGACGGTGTGCGCGGTCGGCCCGCCGTGGACGTGACGGCGGCCGCCGCTGTCATCGCCCGCATCACCGAGGCCGCCGCGGCCCACCCGGAGATCGCCGAGCTGGAGGTCAACCCGCTGCTCGTACGCCCGGACGGCGCCCTGGCGCTGGACGCGCGAGCCGTCCTCGGCTGAGCCCCGCCGCCCCTGGCCCGCGAGGCCTTTGCCCGCCCCGCCCCGTACCGCGAGGCCCGCCCGCGTACCCCGGCACACGCCCGTACACCTTCCCGCACACCCTTCCGGCCCTGGAGGAGACCCGCACCATGGACTTCCGCTACACCCCCGAGCAGACCGAGCTCAAGGCGCGCGCCGCGGCCTACACCCGGCTCCTGATGCGGTACGAGGAGCAGTCCGAGGAGGCGGGCGGCCCGCTGCCGGCCGACACCGTGCGGGAGCTGACCCGGGCCGCGATCGACGCCGGCGTCTACGCCATCAACATGCCCGCCGAGTGGGGCGGCGCCGGACTCTCCCTCCTTGACCAGGTGATCGTCGAGGAGGAGTTCGGCAAGGTCACCAACTGCCTGTGGGACATTCCCTGGCGGCCCGCCAACGTCCTCGCGTACGGCACCGAGGCACAACGCGAGAAGTACCTGCTGCCGGTGATCCGCGGCGAGCGCTTCGACGCCTTCGCCGTCACCGAGCCCGGGGCCGGATCCGACCCCGGCTCGGGCACGAGCACCGCGACCCGCACGGCGGGCGGCTGGCTCCTGAACGGCGAGAAGTGGTTCGTCACCTGCGGCGACATCGCCGACTTCCTCCTTGTGCAGGCCGATGCCGGGCCGGGCCGCGCGGCGACGCTGTTCCTCGTCGACAAGCAGGCGCCGGGGGTCGAGATGACGCGGGTCCCCCGTTTCATGCACTCCGCGGTGAACGGGCACCCCGAGTTCCGGTTCACCGACGTCTTCGTACCCGACGAGGACGTGCTCGGCGGCGTCGGGAACGGCTACGAGCTGACGAAGGAGTGGTTCACCGACGAGCGGCTGATGATCGCCGCCCGGACCGTCGGCGCCGCCGAGCGGGCCCTGGAACTGGCCCGTGACTGGGCCGTCGAACGCCGCCAGTTCGGCTCCCGCATCGCCGACTTCCAGCTGATCCAGGGCATGCTCGCCGACTCGGCCGTCGACATCGCCGTCAACCGCGCCTACACCCACCAGATCGCCTGGGAGGCCGACCAGCCCCGGACCGACCGCAAGACCCTGCACGCCAAGGCCTCCACGGCGAAGCTCGCGGCGAGCGAGGCCGCCGGCCGGGTGGTCGACCGGTGCCTGCAGATCTTCGGCGGGCGCGGCTACGACCGCTCGTACCCCGTCGAGCGGATGTACCGAGAGCTGCGCGTCGACCGGATCTGGGAGGGCACCTCGGAGATCCAGCGGCTGATCATCGCCAACGAGCTGATCAAGCGCGGCACCGGGGCGCTGGCCCTGCCGCGCTGAGCCCACCGCCCCGCCCCGACACCCCCACGCACATCCACACCCGAGAGGACGAGCACCCCCATGGACTTCCGTCTCACCGCACGCCAGCAGGAGCTCAAGGAATCGGCGCGTGACCTCGCCGACTTCATCACGAAGTACGAGCTCGACTGCGAGGAGAACAACGGTCTGCCGCCCCGGGCCCACGCCGAGATCCGCGACGCTGTCCTCGACAGCGGCCTCCAGGCCGTCAACATGCCGGCCGAGTGGGGCGGTGCCGGACTCACCGTCCCCGAGCAGGTCGTCGTCCAGGAGGAACTGGGCCGACTCACCGGCGCCCTGTGGGACATGGTGTGGCGGCCGGCCAACGCCCTCTCGCACTGCACGCCCGAGCAGCGCGAGCGGTACCTCGTGCCCGTGATCCACGGGCGCCGGCGCGACTGCTACGCGGTCAGCGAGCCCGAGGCCGGCTCCGACCCGCAGAACCTGCGCACCACCGCGACCCGGACCGCCGACGGCTGGGTGCTGAACGGCGAGAAGTGGTTCGTCACCGTGGGCGACCACGCCGACTTCATGATCGTGCTCGCCGCCGCGGGGGAGGAGCGGGCGCCGACGCTGTTCCTCGTGGACAAGGACACCCCGGGCATCGAGATGACCCGGGTGCCCCGCTGGATGCACACCTTCGTCTACGAACACCCCGAGTTCACCTTCACCGACGTGCGCCTGCCCGAGGACGCGGTGCTCGGCGGCGTCGGCAACGGCTACGACCTCACCCGCTCCTGGTTCTCCGAGGAGCGGCTGATGATCGCCGCCCGCACGATCGGGGCGGCGGAGCGGGCCCTGGAGCTCGCCCGTGACTGGGCCGTCGAACGCCGTCAGTTCGGCTCCCGCATCGCCGACTTCCAGCTGATCCAGGGCATGCTCGCCGACTCGGCCGTCGACATCGCCGTCAACCGTGCGTACACCCACCAGGTCGCCTGGGAGGTCGGCGAAGGCCGAACCGACCGCAAGACCCTGCACGCGAAGGCCGCGATCGCCAAGCTCGCGGCGAGCGAGGCGTCCGGCCGGGTGGTCGACCGGTGCCTGCAGATCTTCGGCGGGCGCGGCTACGACCGCTCGTACCCCGTCGAGCGTCTCTACCGAGAACTGCGCGTCGACCGGATCTGGGAGGGCACCTCGGAGATCCAGCGGCTGATCATCGCCAACGAGCTGATCAAGCGCGGGACGGGTGCCCTGCAGCTGCCGGTGACCCCGTGAGCGACCTCGCCCGGGTGGGGATCGTGGGCTGCGGGCTCATGGGCTCCGGCATCGCCGAGGTCTGCGCCCGCGCCGGCCGCGACGTCGTGGTGGTGGAGACCGGACCGGAGGCCGCGGAGGCCGGACTGCGGCGGATCACCCGCTCGCTGGAACGGGCCGCGGCGGCCGGCCGGCTGACCGTGGCCGAACACCGGGCCGCGGCCGGCCGGATCGCGGTGACCACCGACATGACGCGGCTCGCCGACCGCGATCTGGTCGTCGAAGCGGTGGCGGAGGACGAGCGGGCGAAGACCGAGGTCTTCGCCCGGCTCGACGCCGTCGTGGAGCGCCGGGACGCCGTCCTGGCGACCAACACCTCGTCCCTGCCCGTCATCAGGCTGGCGGCCGCGACCTCGCGGCCGTCCCAGGTCGTCGGCCTGCACTTCTTCAACCCGGTGCCGCGGCTGCCGCTGGTGGAACTGGTGCCCTCGCTGCTCACCGGCGAGGACACCGTCCGGCGCGCGGGGGCCTTCGCCACCGAGGTCCTCGGCAAGGAGGTCGTGCACGCCCGGGACCGGGCGGGGTTCGTCGTCAACGCCCTGCTCGTGCCGTACCTGCTGGCAGCGGTACGGATGGCCGAGTCCGGTGCGGCGTCGGCCGAGGACATCGACCGGGCCATGACCTTGGGCTGCGCCCACCCGCTCGGCCCGCTCGCCCTGGCCGACCTGATCGGTCTGGACACGGTGCAGGCCATCGCCCGGTCGATGTACGCGGAGTACCGCGAGCCGCTGTACGCCCCGCCGCCGCTGCTGGCCCGGATGGTGGAAGCGGGGCGGCTCGGCCGGAAGACAGGCCGGGGCTTCCACCCGTACCCGGAGCGCCCGGCGGGGCAGGACGGGAAGGGATGATGGTCCGGGACGGAGACCGAAACCGAAACCGGGACAGGGACAGGAATGGGACCGGAACCGGGACAGGGGCCGATACCGATATCGATGCCGACACCGAAAGCGGGAGTTGCCGACGTGACCAAGGCCGAGCGCGCACTCGAGACACGGGAGCGAATCCTCAAGGCCGCGTGCGAGGTGATCGCGGACATCGGGTTCGAGAACGTCAGCATGCGCAAGGTCGCCGAGCACGCGGGGGTGTCGAAGGCGCTGCTCCACTACCACTTCGACACCCGCGAGAAGCTCTTCGCCGAGGCGATGACGCACTCGTTCGCCCAGACCGGCACGGACCTCGACGGCGGCGACGCCGACGTGCCGGCCGGCGTCCTGCTCGCACGCATCGTGCGCACCATGCTGCCCACGGACGAGGAGCTGCGCCAGGACTGGAAACTGTGGCAGGAACTCTGGGTGCGCGCACAGCGCGACGACGCGGCCCGGCACCTCGCCGTCGACCTGTACGACCAGCTCCACGCCTGGGTCGGCGGCGCGGTGGAACGCGGCGTCGCCTCGGGCGAGTTCGCCCCCTGCGATGTCGCCGCGATCAGCACTCTGATCCTGGCGCTGTGCGACGGCCTGGGCATTCGCGTGATGCTCGCCGACCCACGTGTCGACCTGTCCACGGCCCAGTCGACGATCTGGTCGGCCATCGCCCCGTCACTGGGCATCTCTCCCGCGTTCCCCGAGACCTGACCCGGCGGAGAAGCGGCCGGTTCCGAAGGGACTGCTCGGCCCGGGGCGGCCGCCCGCTCGGAGTCGAGGGGCGCGCGAGAGGCGCCGGAGTCCTCGGCCGAATATGTCGAGCACGGCTGGTTGAAGGGGTCGCCAGGGGGCAGGCGCGCGGATACCAGGCCGCCGGGACCGGCCGCGTGGCCGACCGCAGCTCGGGAGACGCATCGTGACTTCCGCCGTCTGCCCGTGATCGACGGCCCCACCCTCGTGGGTGTCGTCGCCCGGGCCGATGCAGTCCGTGCCCTGCCCGACCCGCAGGGCGGTGAACTCCTCGAAGCCCTCTCAGGCCGACACCCTCCGGCAGGCCTGCGGGCCGGCGGCGGGGCGGCGGGGTGGCGGAACACCCATGCGTGACAAGAGGAGGCGCGATGAAAGCCGTGACCTGGCAGGGCCGCCGCAAGATCGAGGTGGCAACCGTTCCGGATCCGCGGATCACCGATCTCACGGACGCCGTGATCGAGGTGACGACGACCGGGCTGTGCGGGTCCGATCTGCACCTGTACGAGGTGCTCGGGCCGTTCCTGGACCCGGGGGACATCCTGGGACACGAGCCGATGGGGGTCGTCGCGGAGGTGGGGCCCGAGGTCCGGGACCTGAAGCCCGGGGACCGGGTGGTCGTGCCCTTCAACGTGTCCTGCGGCACCTGCTTCATGTGCGCGCAGGGCCTGCATTCGCAGTGCGAGACCACCCAGGTCCACGAGCACGGCACCGGCGCCAGCCTCTTCGGGTACACCAAGCTCTACGGGCAGGTGCCCGGCGGGCAGGCCGAGTACCTCCGCGTCCCCTTCGCCGACACCCTCCCGATCCGGGTCCCCGAGGGCCCGCCGGACGAACGGTTCGTGTACCTGTCGGACGTCCTGCCGACCGCCTGGCAGGCCGTCGAATACGCCGACGTCCCGCCCGGCGGCAGCGTCGCCGTCCTGGGCCTCGGGCCCATCGGCGACATGTGCACCCGCATCGCCGCCCACCGCGGGGCCGGCCAGGTGATCGGCATCGACCTGGTGCCCGAACGGCTCGCCCGCGCCGCCGGCCACGGCGTCCTGATCTACGACCTGTCCCAGTACGGAGACCGGCTCGTCGACGCGGTCCGCGACGCGACCGGCGGCCGCGGCCCGGACGCCGTGATCGACGCCGTCGGCATGGAGGCCCACGGCGGCCGCACCGCCCGGGCCGCGCAGACGGCGACCGGCCTCCTCCCGGACGCCATGGCCTCCGCGCTGATGAAGAAGGTGGGCGTGGACAGCCTGGGCGCCCTGAACCTGGCCATCGAACTCGTACGCCGAGGCGGCACCATCTCCCTCGCCGGCGTCTACGGCGGGGCCGCCGATCCACTGCCGTTGCTCACGATGTTCGACAAGCAGATTCAGCTGCGCATGGGACAGGCCAACGTCCGCCGATGGGTCGACGACCTGCTTCCCCTGCTGACCGACGGCGACCCCCTCGGGGTCGAGGGCTTCGCCACCCACCACCTGCCCCTGGACGACGCCCCACAGGCGTACGAGGACTTCCAGAAGAAGCGCGACAACATGGTGAAGGTCCTCTTCCACCCCTGACGGCCACCGGCCGGACACGGCAGGTCCCGAGGGCGGGGCCGCCGTTTCCGCCCTCCCGGAGCGGGCAGGCGATCGGGTATGGATCAGTCGAGGACGCCCGTACTGGACGCACTGGCCGCCTACCACGAGGCCGGCCAGACGCCGTTCACCCCGCCGGGACACAAACAGGGACGCGGCGCGGACCCGCGGGTCCGCGCCGTGCTCGGAGAGGCCGTCTTCCGCTCGGACGTCCTGGCCACCAGCGGCCTGGACGACCGCACCTCCTCCCAGGGGATCATCGAGGAGGCGCAGGCGCTCATGGCCGAGGCCGTCGGCGCCGACCACGCCTTCTTCTCCACCTGCGGCAGCTCGCTGTCCGTCAAGTCCGCCATGCTCTCGGTCGCCGGCCCGCACGAGGAGCTGGTGGTCGGTCGGGACGCCCACAAATCGGTGGTCTCGGGACTGATCCTGTCGGGCATCCGGCCCGTCTGGGTCGACCCGCAGTGGGACGCCGACCGCCATCTGGCCCACCCTCCGTCCGCGGCGGCCTTCGAGCGCGCGCTGACGGAGCACCCCGACGCGCGCGGTGCGCTGGTCACCACCCCCACCCCCTACGGGACCTGCTCGGACCTCGCCGCCATCGCCGAGGTCTGCCACCGGCACGGCGTCCCCCTCGTCGTCGACGAGGCATGGGGTGCCCACCTGCCCTTCCACCCGGACCTGCCGACCTGGGCGATGGACGCCGGCGCGGACGTGTGCGTCACTTCGGTGCACAAGATGGGCTCCGGGCTCGAACAGAGCTCGGTCTTCCACCTCCAGGGCGACCTCGTCGCCCCCGAAGTGCTGAAAAGCCGTGAGGATCTGCTGGGAACCACCAGCCCCTCCGTCCTCGTCTACGCGGCCCTCGACGGATGGCGGCGCCAGATGGTCGAGCACGGCAAGTCCCTGTACGACGACGCCCTCCTCCTCGCCGACCGGGTCCGCGGCCGCATCTCCCGCATCGACGGCCTCCACGTCCACGACCGCGCCGACTTCTGCGGCCCCGGAAAGGCCTCCGACCTGGACCCCCTCCAGATCATCATCGACATCAGCGCCTGGCAGGTCACCGGCTACCGCGCCGCCGACTGGCTGCGCCGGAACCACCGCGTCAACCTCCACGTCTCCGACCACCGCCGGATCAGCGCCCAGCTCACCCACGCCGACGACGACCGCACCGCCGACATCCTGCTCGCCGCGCTCTCGGACCTCGCCCGCCACGCGCCCCGACTGCGCACCGGACAGCCGGTGTACCTTCCCTCACCCGGCGAACTCCGCCTGGAGCAGGCGGCCCTGCCGCGGGACGCCTTCTTCGGACGCACCGAACAAGTCCCGTGGGAGCGGGCCCGAGGACGCATCGCCGCCGAGATGCTCACCCCGTACCCGCCGGGCATCCCGGCCGCGCTGCCCGGTGAACGTCTCACCACGGACGTCCTGCGCTATCTCCGCACCGGAGTCGAGGCCGGCATGGTCGTACCCGATGCCGTCGACACCAGCATGACGACCGTCAGGGTCCTGTGCGACGAGGGCTGAGCGGCCTGCCTGCGAGCGGGCCGGGGGCGGCCTGGAGCCCGCGGAACAGCCGCTCGCAGGGGAGGGGAAGGCCCATGGAGTGCGCTTACGCGGTCGAGCGGTGGGACCCGCCGCGCGGGACGCGGAGGGCTCGTAGGGCTGCCCGGGCCGCGTTGGCCCCCGGGGCGCCGTGGACACCGCCGCCGGGGTGGGCGGTGGCGGACGCGAGGTAGAGGCCGCGGACGGCTGTGCGGGGGCGGCCGGTGCCGGGCAGAGGGCGGAAGAGGAGCTGCTGGTGGAGCTGGGTGGTGCCCTGGTTCACGGCGCCGCCCACCAGGGCGGGGTTGAGGCGTTCCAGATCGGGCGGGGCGAGGATGCGGCGGGCGGTGATCGTGGAGCGGAAACCCGGGGCCAGGAATTCGATGCCGGCTTCGACCCGGGCGGCGATCGCCTCCTTCTCCCGGGCGCTCCAGGAGCCGCGGATCGCGTCGTCTCCGGCGTCGGAGCGGATGCGCTGGGGCACGTGGGTGTAGCCCCACGCCGACTCGGTGCCGACGGGGGAGCGGGTGGGGTCGGCGGTGGTCATCTGGCCCAGAACGGTGAACGGCACGTCCGGGACCTGTCCCATGGCCAGCTGGGCGGCGAAGCGGGTGAGGGCGTCGAGGCCCTCGGCGATGTGGACGGTCCCGGCGCCGTGCGCTCCCTCGCTGGTCCAGGGGATCGGCCGGGACAGCGCCCAGTCGATCTTGACGGTGGCCAGGTCCCACTGGAAGCGGTGCAGGTCGGCGCGGAGCCGGACCGGCAGGTGGTCTTCGCCGACCAGCCGCTCGTACAGCACGGGAGCGGGGACGTCGGCGAGTACGGCGCGCCGGGCGGGTACCTCCGTGCCGTCGGCGGTGCGGACCGCGACCGCGCGGCCGTCGCGTATGACGACCCGGGTCACCGGGTGCCCGCAGTGGAGCGTCGCCCCGCGTGCCAGCAGTCGGCGTACGAGTGCGTCGGTGAGGCTGCCGGCGCCCCCGACCGGGACGGGGAAGCCGTGGGTCTGTCCGAGCATGCACATCAGCCAGCCGAACCCGCCGCCCAGCGCGGATTCCGGTGCCAGGTCCGCGTGCAGGGCGTTGCCCGCGATCAGGAGCGGGCCGCCCTCGCCGGCGAAGTGCTCCTCGCCGAAGCGGCGGGCGGGCAGGAGCATGTCGCGGAAGAGCCGCAGCCCTTCGGCGATGCCGGTGCGGGCGGCGAGCCGCAGTCCGGACCGCACGGGCGGGAAGGGGGCGAACAGGCAGCCGACGAGATCGTCTCCGTAGCGCTGCCAGAGGCGGTGCAGGTGGTGCCAGGAACGTGCGTCGTCGGCGTGGAAGCGGGCCAGGGAAGCGGCGGTGTCGTCCGGGTGGCTGCCGAGGACCGCGCAGCGTCCGTCCCTCAGCGGGTGTCCGACGACGGCCGGGGCGCGGCTCCACCGCAGCCCGTACCGCTCCAGGGCGAGGCCCCGGATGACGGGGGAGGCGGCGGCCAGCGGGTAGAAGGCGCTGAACAGGTCGTGGACGTAATCGGGATGGACGCCCCGGTCGCTGCGCACCGCACCGCCGGGCCGGTCCTGCGCCTCGAGGACCACGACCTGCCAGCCGGCGTCGGCGAGGAGGTTGGCGGCCACCAGGCCGTTGGGGCCGGCCCCGATGACGACGGCGTCAGGCGTGGGCACGGGCCTCGGCCTTCGCCGCGGACTCGACGACCTCGCTCAGCCGGGCGAGCACGCTCCGGTGGCGCCAGCGCAGCAGGGCGTCCACCACCGCGTTGTGCCAGCCGGCTGCCGGACCCGCCAGAGGATGCTCGTCCATCACGACCAGAGTGTCTTCGCCCCAGGGGTCGATCCGGAAGGCGATCCTGGCGCTGCCGACACCGCTCTTGGCCTCCAGTTCGAGCCGGTGCGGCGGTTCGCAGCGCCGGGAGACGGTGCTGCCGCGGTACGTCCACGGGCCGACTCTGAGGGCGTAGCCCAGCTCGGCGCCCTCGGCGGGCCATCCGCCGCCCTGAGGCCAGGATCGGTGAGCGCCCACGACCCAGCGGCCGTACTGGCGCGGATCGCTCAGGACGGACCAGACCTCCTGGGGCGTGGCGTGCATGAGACGGTGCCACTGTGCCATGACTACGACCTCCTCCGGAACGGAAGACCTCTGGTGCGGAACGATGTGGTGGGCGGGCTGTCCGGCCCGGCACGGAGCACCGAGCGGGCACCGACGGCTCCCACCGCCCCCGTCACGGCGGCCATGGCGGCTCGGCGCCCCCGCGTCCACAGCGAGGCATGCGCCCCACCGCGGACCGCGGCGGTGCCGTCGCACGCCTTGTACAACACGCCGGTGGTGACCGGTGCCGTATCGGCGGCGTCGAGGTAGCCGTGCTCGGTGCGCAAGGCGACGGCCCGTTCCACGAGCCTGGGAGCGACCGTGTGGGCCCACGGCAGCAGCCGGGCTCCCGGTCCCACCCAGACCCGCCGTCGAGGGCGCGCGGCGGTACGGACGACCACGCGCGCCACGCGCTCGGGGGTGGTTGTCGGGGGCAGGGACTTCAGGCGGCGCCGGGAGCGGTTGCCCATGTGGGAGTAGAACGGGGTGTCGACGCCGGCGGGCAGCACGGTGCAGACGGCGATGCCCCGGCCTCCGGTCAGGGCCAGTTCCTGGCGCAGGGTCTCGTCCAGGCTGACGAGGGCGGCCTTGGAGGCGGCGTAGGCGCCCATGTACGGGGCCTGGACGGCACCTCCGAGGACGGAGGAGATGGTGATCAGCACGCCACGGCCCTGGTCCCGCATGTACGGGAGCGCGGCGCGGGCGCCCCTCACGGGGGCCAGTACGTTCACGTCCCATACCCGACCCATGTCGGCGACCGGCACCTGCTCGACAGTGCCGAGAACGCCGATGCCGACCGCGTTCACCCAGACGTCGATGCGACCGAACCGGGCGACGGCCGTCTGCGCGATGTGCACCATGGCCTCCTCGTCCGAGACGTCCGCACAGGCCCACGCGGCTTCTGCCCGGGGATGCGCGCCGGCACACTGCCGTGCCACCTGCTCCAGTGCTCCGGCGCTGCGGGCAGCCAGCACGACCCTCGCACCACGCTTGGCGAAGGCCAGCGCGGTGGCCCGACCGATCCCGCTGGACGCACCTGTCACCACGACCACGGCTCCGGGTGTTCGTACGCGCTGAACCCTCATGCTCCGCGTGTCACCGGTTTCAGCCGTTCCACACAGGGGCCGGCCGTAGCGGTGGGCCCGGTGGACCGGCGGCGGGGAGCAGACCCCTCCTTCGCCGAAGGCAGGCCGGCCCTGCGACACGACGGCGCGGGGAAGGAGGTCTGCGTCTAGAGCGCCAGGACGATGCCGTACACCAGGAAGAACAGCGCCACGAGGACGACCACGCCGATGATGACGGCCAGCGGGCCGCCCGCCCAGCCGCGTTTCAACGGCCTGTGAGGGCCCGTGCCCGTCCCGGTGCCGGATTCTGCCGGTGGTGTCTCACCGGCGGGTACGGCGCCGCCCTCGGTCAAGCCGGTAGTACGGTCCGGGTCTGGGTCTGGATTGTTGGTAGTCATACCCCGCTGCTCCCCCGATCCGGCACCGTCATGCCGTACTCGCGGCCCGGGGGCCCTCGTCATCGGGCTCCGATGCCGCAGGGCCCCCTCCGGGGTCACGGCAGAGGGGTTCCGCCGGTGGCGTTGACGATCTCGCCGGTGATGTAGGAGGCCTGGCCGGAGGCGAGGAAGACGTACGCGGGTGCCATCTCGGCCGGCTGTGCGGGCCGGCCCAGCGGCGACTGCTCGCCGAACTTCGTCGGGTCGGGCATCGTCGCGGGGATCAGCGGGGTCCACACCGGTCCCGGCGCCACGGCGTTGGCCCGGATCCCCCGCTCGGCCAGCATCTGGGCGAGGCCGTGGGTGAAGGAGATGATCGCGGACTTGGTCATGGCGTAGTCGAGCAGGTGCGGGCTGGGTTGGTAGCCCTGCACGGAAGCCGTGTTGATCACGCAGCTCCCGCGCGGCAGGTGGGCCAGCGCGGCCTTGGTGAGCCAGAACATCCCGTACAGGTTGGTCTTCATCACCCGGTCGAACTGCTCGGTGGTGATCGCCTCGATGCCGTCCGGTTGGGCCATCTGGTAGGCGGCGTTGTTGACGAGCAGGTCGATGCCGCCCAGCTCGGCCACCGTCCGGTCGACGAGGGCGGTGCACTCGTCCTCGTGGCGGATGTCGCAGGCGACCGCCACCGCCGTGCGGCCGGCCTGTCGGATCAGGCGGGCGGTCTCTTCGGCCTCGTCGGCTTCTTCGGGCAGGTGGGTGAAGCCGACGTCGGCGCCTTCCCGGGCGAAGGCCAGGCAGACGGCCCGGCCGATCCCGGAGTCCCCTCCGGTGACGAGTGCCTTGCGACCGCGCAGCAGACCGTTGCCGCGGTAGCTGTCCTCGCCGTGGTCGGGGCGGGGATCCATCGCCTCGGTCGAACCGGGGTGGTCCTGGTCCTGCTCGGGGAAGGGCGGACGGGGGTGGAGCCGCACAGGGTCTGTGAGGGGGGCCTGTTCGTCGGAGGGCATCACGGTCTCCTTCCGGCAGGGTGAGGTGGGCCGGTGGTCAGGAAGAGGGCGGGTAGGGGGCCGCCTTGAGCCGGCGCGCCAGGTGCGCGGTGTTCGCGGCCAGGGTCCTGGTCGTCTCGGCGGTCTTCTCGGGGGTCTTGTCGAGGTCCTGGTAGTCGGTGGCCTGCATGGCTTCGCCGACCCAGTAGGTGACGGCGTTCGGGGCGAGGGAGAAGCCGACGTCGTTCAGGCCCTGGAAGAGTTCGGCGCCGACGTGGTGGGCGCCGTCCTCGTTGCCGACGACGCAGACCGCGGCGGCCTTGCCGTAGGTGAGCATGCGGCCTTGGTCGTCGCTCTCGCCGAGTTCGGCGTCGAGGCGCTCCAGGACGCGCTGGGCGAGGCTGGAGGGGTGGCCGAGCCAGATGGGCGTGGACAGGACCAGGATGTCGCAGCCCAGGACGGTGTCGCGGATCCCCGGCCAGGCGTCGCCGTCGCCCATGTCGACCGCGACGCCCGGTTTGACGTCGTGGTCGGCGATCCGGATCACCTTTCCGGTGACGCCGTGCTCGGCGAGGGCGGCCATGGTCTGCTCGGCCAGCAACTGCGAGCTGGACGGCTTCGGCGACGGCGAGAGCGTGCAGACCAGGGCCACAGCGCGCAGCGGTGTGGTTTCTGTGGTGGTGCCCATAGGGTCCGGCTACCCCGGCGGTGATGCCGTACCCGTCCTTCATGGCGGTGGCTGCCGATCATGGGGCGCGTCGTGGCGGCGGAGGCGGTTGCCGGCCCGCGGATCCGGGTTCTGCCGTCCGGCCGTACGTTCGGCGGCTGTCGAACTAGGCGGGCAGCCATGCCATGGGGAGCCACGGAGACCTTGGGCACGGACGCCGCCCCGCGATCGGCCGCCAGGCGAGTGACCGGTCCCGCTGCCGACGGCGTGTGCGCAGCCGCGGAGAGAAGAGCCGTGCGACGGTGCGTGGGCCCTGCCACCCCGCCCGCCAGGAGTCAGCCGGTGCTCGAACGGAACAGCTCAAGGGCCGCACGCAGGTCGCCTTCGTCCTGCCCGCTCATACGGGCCGTTCCTTCCGCTGTCTCGCGGTCGGCGAGCACTGGTTCGAGGATGATCACGCTGACGGACGTGAGGGCGCCGACAGCCGTGTCAACACCTGACGGGGTCAACACCTGACGAGGAGGCGCCCGCATGGACGCGATCGTGCTGCTGCGCGAGGACCACAAGACCGTCGAGAAACTGTTCAAGCGGTTCGAGAAGACCTCCGACGACGACACGGCCGAACGTCGCCGCATCGCCGACGAGGTGATCGAAGAGCTCACCGTCCACGCCTGGATCGAGGAGAAGTTCTTCTACCCCGCTGCCCGGGAAGCCGCACCGGACACGACGGACCACATCCTGGAAAGCATCGAGGAACACCACGCGGTGGTGTGGATGCTGTCGGAGATCAAGGGCATGGACCCGGGCGACGAACGCTTCAAAGCGAAGATGACCGTGCTGATGGAACAAGTCCGCCACCACGTCGAGGAAGAGGAGCAGGACTGGTTCCCAGAGGTCCGAAAGGCGATGGGCCGCAACAGGCTCACAGAGCTCGGCGGTGAGCTGGAGGCCGGGAAGAAGGAGGCACCGCGCGATCCGCTGGCCGTTCCCAGCGCCGATGCGAAGTGATCCGGTCACGGCGCCGACCGGAGCGGTGCCTCGGGGGCGGGTGGCGGTCGGTCGTGTCAGCGGCGGGTCTGGATGAAGCCGATCTTGTCGATCTCGTCGCCCGAGCGGCCGTGGAAGCCGGTGATCTGCCAGCCGGGAGGGGCGGTATGGGTGACGCAGTCGGAGGTCGGCGTGCCGCCTGCGAGGGTGCGGCCGAGGTTCGTGGTGAACCTGGCGTGGAAGATCCGGGTGCGGCCGTCCTTCTGGGCCCGGCACAAGTGCGCGGTCATGACGTACTCGCCGCTGCCGAGGGTGAGGGAGGCCGTGGTGCCTCCGGCGCCGCCGTGGGTGAGTGTCGTGCCGTTGTCCAGGGTGACGGCCAGCCGGTCGACCCGGGAGTCGGCGCTCAGGGTGATGGTGGTGGCGCGGGCGCCGGCGGCGACGCTGTCGATGTCGTTGAAGTGGTCGCCGTGCGGTCCGCCGAACTGCTCGCTCAGTCGGAAGTCCGGGTTGCGTGACCAGGAGAATCCCACCGTGACCGGGTCGTGGTCGGAGAGCATGAGTCCGTCGCCGGTGAGGAACGCGGCGTGCTCGTTGTCGTAGGAGGTGGCGTCCAGGGAGACGAGTCCGCTGCCGCGGTAGAGGACCTTGTCGACGACCTCGCAGGTGTTGGGCACGGTCGGCCGGGACTGGTCGCAGACGAGGGGCTCGCTGCCCTTGGCGGGCGGGGTGCCGCCGCGGATGAGCTCGACCCAGGCGTCGGTCAGGCCGTTGGCGGCGGCGAACTCGGCGATGGTGTCGCCGGCGCGGGTGTAGCGGGTGTTGGTGTCGCCCATGACGACGACCGCGTTGCCCGCCGAGTGGGTCGTGATGAAGGCGGTGAGTTGGTTCAGGTTGTCGGCGCGTGCCGCCAGGTCCCCGGCGTTCGTGCCCGCGTTGGTGTGGAGGTCGTAGAAGTCGACGTACACGCCCTCGGCGAGGCGCTGCCGGGCGAAGGTGAAGCCCTTGGGGGTCAGGCAGTCGCCGGAGTCGTACTGGCAGGAGTTCCAGCGGACCCGCTCGAAGTCGTCCGCGTCGTAGGGGGTCTTCGACAGCGTGTTGAGGCCGCTGCCGATGCCCGCCCCGCCGCTGGTGGGGGTGCGGTACGGGTGGGCGGTGTCGGCGGCGTAGAGGCGGGCGTGGTGGTTGAAGTCCTCCTGGACGTGGACGATGTCGTACGGCTCGATCCGTCGGCCGATCTCGGTCGTGGCGGGCTCGCGGGGCGTCGGCGCGCTGGAGATGCTGTCGGGCAGCCCGGCGACGTTGTAGGTGAGCACGCGGAACGTGCCCGAGTCGGCGGCCGTCGCCGGTGGCGCCGTCGCGGTGAGTCCGGCGAGTGCGGCTGCCGCCGCCGTCAGGCAGGCGAGGAGTCGGCGCATGGGGGCTCCTGGTGGTGGGGGTTCCGGCTGGGTACGGCGCCGGCCGGGACCGGGCGGGCGCTTCCGCCCGGTTCCGGCCGGACGCGGATCAGGCGCAGGCGCTCCCGTTGAGCGTGAAGGCCGTGGGGGAGGAATTCGAGCCTGTGTGGGTGCCCTGTACTCCGAAGTTCGCGCTCGCACCGGGGGCGATCGCCCGGTTCCAGTCGGCGTCGCGGGCGCTGACGGCGGTGCCGTTCTGGGTGACGGTGGCGTTCCAGGCGCTCGTGAGGCGCTGGCCGCCCGGGTAGGCCCAGGCCAGCTGCCAGCCGTCCACGGCCGTCGGGCCGGTGTTCTTGACGGTGACGGTCACGGTGAAGCCGGTGTTCCAGACGTTGTTCACCGTGTACGTCACCGCGCAGGCGGTGGTGGGCGGTTCGCCGCCGGTGGAGGTTCGCTCGGCGGCATAGGCGGCGAGCCAGGCCAGCGGGGCGTTCCAGTTGACCGCCACCTCGTTGGTCGAGTACGAGCCGATGTCGTCGATGTAGCAGGCGGCGGGCGCGCAGCCGGTCAGCTTCTCCTGCGCGACGGGGTCCTGGAGCGCGCTGTCGGGACCGCCCGCGAGCGACCCGGCCGGAGGGTGGGGCAGGGTGGCGTCCAACTGGTGGGCCCAGAAGCGGTGGTGCTGGTTCTGCGAGGACGTCTCGCCGTGGCCGGTCACGTACGACACGCCGAGGGCGTTGCGGCCGAGCAGGTAGTCCATGGTCTCCAGCGCGCCGGCGCGGTAGCGCCCGTCGCCCGTCAGCTCGCCGGCGACGGCCATGACGATCGCGTCGTCGGCGAGCTCGCCGTTCGAGCCCCAGAAGTATCCGTCCGCCGGGACGGGCACGGCGTAGCCCTGGGCTGCCATCCTGGACAGATAGCCGTCGGCGGCTGCCGTCACCGAGGCCTTGATCCGGTCCAGGTCGGACGCGGGCAGGCCGTTGGGGACGGTGGCCAGGACGAGCCGGCCGAGCGCGGCCGTGTCCGCCCAGCCGAAGCCGTACGGACTGAAGGCGTCGGCGGAGGTGTGCCAGGGCGAGGCGGTGACCGCGTCCCGGTAGGTGCTCTCGCCGGTCGTCGCGTACAGCTCGGCGGCCGCCCAGTAGAACTCGTCGGTGACCCGCGTGTCCTCGTAGGCGCCGCCGCCCGTGCTGTCCGAAGCCGGCGCGTACAGGGCGGGATTGGCCTGGGCCGCGGTCCAGGCCCGGCGGGCGGCCGACAGGCACCGGTCGGCGTACGCGGAGTCGTACGGACGGAAGACCCGGGCGCACTGCGCGGCGGCCGCCGCGAGGTTGAGGGTCGCCGCCGTGGACGGCCGGTGCAGCTCGCGGGGCTGCGCGTCCTGGTCGGGACGCAGCGGCATGCCGGTCCAGGCCGCGTCGTGGACCTTGTGGAAGGCCATGCCCGCGTACGGCCTTCCTTCGGACACCTGCATGCGCATCAGGAAGTCGAGCTCCCACCGCGCCTCGTCGAGGACGTCGGGCATTCCGTTGCCGCGTTCGGGGACGCGCAGGGTCGAGTCGCCCAGCGCGGCATCCCTGCCGGCCCGCTCGGCCCGCTCGAAGGAGTTGACGAGCAGCCAGGTGGAGATGCCGCCGTTGACCACGTACTTGCCCTGGTCGCCCGCGTCGTACCAGCCGCCCCTGACGTCCTGTCTGTAGTCGCACACGGTGGCCTGGCACGGTACGGAGGTGTCGCCCTGGTTGGGCGCGACGCCGAGGTGTCCGGCCGGGCGTGCGTAGGCGGAACCCACCAGGGCGGCGTCGATCGCGATGCCGCTGCGCTGGTGGTGGAAGAACGCCATCGAGTCGGAACGCAAGGTGTCGTAGAGGTCGGCGCGGATGTCGAAGGGTGCGCTGCCGGCGCCGTCCACGGACAGCACGTATCCCGACCCCGTGCTCCGGTACGAGGAGAAGTCGGCCACCTGGACGGACTGCCCGGAGGGGGTGTCCGCGCCGCGCGGGACGGTCGATCCGGAGGCGACCAAGGCGCCGGACGCGTTCCGCAGCTGCCAGGAGAGCGCCTGCGTCGCCGTGGTGACGATGGTGGCGCGCTTGGGTCCGTCGGGCAGGTAGCCGACCTGGTTGACGCGTACGGCCGTGGTCGCCGCCGTGGCGGCGGGGGCGCCGACGGCGGCCGGTGCGGTCGCGAGACCGCCGAGGAGGAGGGTGCCCGTCAGCAGGGCGGCGGAGAGACGTAACGGGCGAGAGGGTGGCATGTGCGGCTCCTGAATGAAGTGAGCATGTCAAGCAGTCTCGGTCCCCTCTTCGCTCCAGTAGTGGGAGCGCTCCCAAACGGCAAAGCGTCGAACAGCGGTCGAGGGGGCGGAGATCTGAGCGCAGATTATTGACGCCCGCCCATGCCGTCAACGGGATCGACGCGGTGGCCACGGGCGAGAGGCTTCCCGTGGCCGCCGCGGACGGGGGACGAGCGGAGCTCAGCGGTTGAAGGTCAGCCGCGGTGCCGCGTTGCGGGCCAGTGCGTGGGCCTGGTCGGACCACCACGTGCCGGCAGGTGGGTCGACGATGCCGTACTCGGGGTCGATCGTGCCGCCGGTGTTGCGGGTGCAGCTGCCGTCGGACTCGCCCGGGATCTTGATCCACAGGTAGGCGTCGACGAGCGGTACACCGGTGTCGGCGGTCGGGCGCGGGCCGAGGCCGCGGCCGGGCGCGTTGCACCAGATCTCCGGGTCGCCGGAGTACTTGCCGGGCTCCGGGGCCCAGGCGCCCAGGCCGTTGCGGCTGGTGTCGATGACGAAGTGGTGCAGTGCGTCGTTCGACGGGGTGCCCACGCTCTGGTCGAACCAGGCGTCGGTCCAGTGCCAGGTGGCGGGGTCGGCGGAGTCGACCGCGTTGCCCGGGACGCCGTCGTTGGGCGCGGCGGCCGAGTAGTACTGGGTGGCGCACCAGTCGGTGTGGCCGCGGGCGTACTCGGGCCCTTCGGTGGCGAACCACATGCACTTGGCTATCCAGGTGCCGTAGCGCGCGTTGTGGTCGGTGGGGTGGGTGTTGGACACGTTGAGGGAGAAGCCGTCGCTGTCCTGGACGCCGGCGTCGAGCAGCCGCCGCGCCATGTCGCCCACGGGCCGCCACAGGACGTTGCCCGCGTCGAGGTAGGCCGCGGTGCGGGCCTTGGACTTGATGGTCCTGACCGCGTACGCGAGGTCGGCGACGCGGGCCGCCGTGAGTTCGCCGGTCGGGTCCACGCCCGGCCCGCAGTCGCTGGGGAGGAGGGCGAGGCCGTCGGGCTCGACCACGACGACGGCCTTGCTGTCGCCGATACCGGCGGCGAAGGCGTCGATCCACTGCCGGTAGGCGGCGGAGGAGGCGGCTCCGCCGCTGGAGTACTGGGAGCAGTCCCGGCCCGGCACGTTGTAGGCGACCAGGACGGGGGTCCGGTTCACCGCCCGGGCCTTGCGGACCAGGCTTCTCACCTTCGCCCGGACTTCGTCGGGCGTGCCCTCGGTGAACCACTCGGCCTGCGGCCAGCTCGCGAGCTTGGCCATGTTCACGGCGTTCGTGAAGTCGCCGCTCCTGAGGTCGGTGAGTGCCTGCTCGGCGGCCTTGCTGTGCGGGTCCACGTAGAACTTCGTGGCCGGGGTGAGCGTGTCCGCGGCGGCTGCGGCCTGAGCCTGACCCTGCGTCGCGGTGAGGGCGGCACAGGCCGCGAGTGCCGCGAGGGCGGCGGTCGCACGGCGCCGTAGGCTGCGTGGCTTCATGAGGGCTCCTGGTCGGAGGGACGGGGGTGAGGGGGCTGGTGGTACCTGTGGCCCGGTCGCGGGGCGGCGGACACCGGGCCACAGGAGTCGGATGTCAGTAGCCGTAGATCATCTTGTAGGCGACCTCCGGGAGGAACTGGCCGGCCGTGGAACCGGTCCCGACGCCGCAGTTGCCGTCGGACTCGCCCGGGGCTTTGATCCACAGCAGCATCTCGGCGCCGCCACCCAGCTGGGTGGGCGTGCCGATGCGGCGGCCGGCGGCGTTGCACCACTCGCCGTTGGCGCCGTTGCCGTTGCGGCTGGTGTCGACGACGAACGGCTTGGTGTAGCCGTAGCGGGCGGCCAGTTCGCTGTTGACGGCGTTGCCGTAGGCGGTGTTCTGGGCGGTGGTGTAGTAGTTCGAGATGTTGAGGGAGAAGCCGTGCGCCTGTCGGAGCCCGGCTTCGTGGAGGCGCTGGGCCATCGTCGCCGCGCTCACCCAGCCGGGGTTGCCGGCGTCGAGGTAGACCCAGGTGTTGGGGGCCTGACGGTTGAACTCGGCGAGGGCGCCGCTGATCATGCCCTGACGCTCGCGGATCTGGTCCTGGTTCATGCATCCGTAGTCCGCGAGGGAGTCCGGTTCGAGGACGACGACGGCCGGGCGGTCGGCGATTCCACCGGCGAACTGGGCGATCCAGCTCGCGTAGGCGGACGGGGAGGCGGCGCCGCCTCCGGACTGCCCGCCGCAGTAGTCGCGGTGGTAGATGTTGTACGCGACCAGGACGGGCAGCTTGTCCCGGTAGTCCGCGGCCCCGACGTACGCGCCCGTGGCGGTGCCGATGGTGCCGCTCCAGGAGCCGAACCAGTGGGCCATGGGGGTGTTGGCGAGGGACGCGCTGATGGCGGGCGCCCGGCCGTCACCCGGGTTGGCGGCGACCCACTGCTTCGCGCTCGAGTTCGGATCCACGTAGAACCCGCTGGTCATGGTGGTCGGATCGGCCGCGTGGGCGGACGGCGCGACGGCGAGCGCCAACGGCAGCGCGAGGAAGGCTGCCGCGAGGGTGCGGATTCGGCGGCGCATGGCGGTACCTCGATTCCTGACGGGGGACGCGCCGCACGCTCTCGTCCCGAGCGGGCGGCGCACTGAGGAAGTGCGGTGGTACGACACCTCTGGAGGTGGGAGCGCTCCCACTGGAAGCGGTCCCAGTGCATGCTTCGACTTCCCTGAGGTGTGGCCGTATCGTGTGATGCCCTGTTGAGCCTGTCAAGTGGGCCAGTTTGACCGGCACTTCACATGACGGTGAGAAGGCTTTACAGTCCTGCAACTGGAAGCGCTTCCACCCTTCCAGGCGTTCAGGTCGCGACAGGAGGGCGGATCATGGCCGAAGAGGTGCCGCGACGGCAGTCGACCCTTGACGAGGTGGCCGAACTGGCCGGAGTCTCGAGGTCGGTCGCCTCCCGTGTGCTCAACAACGCCCCGCACGTCAGCCGCGCCAAACGGGAGGCGGTCGAACGGGCCGTCCACCAGCTCGGTTACGTTCCCCATCCGACCGCCCGCGCGCTGGCGACCCGTCAGACCGGTGCGGCCGCCCTGGTCGTCTCGGGAGAGGATCCGTCGATCTTCGCGGACCCGTTCTTCGCCCAGGTGATCGTGGGCGCCTCGGCCGCGCTGGAGGACGCCGACCTGCACCTGATGCTGTGTCTGGCCGCCTCCGACCGGGGGCGCCGGCGCGTGGAGCAGCTCCTCCGGTCCAAGGGGGCCGACGGGGTGATGCTGATGGCGCTGCGCGAGGACGATCCGCTGGCCCGTATGGCGGAAGAGGCGGAGATCCCCGTGGTGTTCGGCGGGCGACCGGTCGGTCTGGACCCGCGGTGGTACGTGGACGTCGACAACCTCGGAGGGGCGCGCGCGGCGACGGAGCACCTGATCTCGCTCGGCCGGACCCGGGTCGCGACGATCTGCGGACGGCTGGACACCGAGGTGGGACGTGCCCGCTACCGCGGTTACCAGGACGCCATGCTGGCGGCCGGACTCGAACCGTGTCCACCGGAGGCCGGTGACTTCACCGAGCCGAGCGGAGCGGCCGCCATGGCCGTACTGCTGGCGCGGCACCCGGACCTGGACGGAGTGTTCGCCGCCAACGACAACATGGGGGCGGGAGCGTTGCGCACGCTGCGCGATGCCGGCCGGCGCGTCCCCGCCGACGTCGCCGTGATCGGCTTCGACGACCTGGCCGTGGCCCGGATCGCCGATCCGCCGCTGACCACGGTGCACCAGCCCATAGAGGGTCTCGGTCGCGAGATGGCGCGCATGCTCGTCGCGCTCGTCAACGGGCAGAACCCCACCCCATTGATCCTTCCCACGCGCCTGGTCACCCGCGCCAGCGCCTGACGGGGCGACCTCGCCGCGGTCCACCGGGCCATCGCCGACGGCGCCGACGTGCGCGGCTACTTCCTCTGGTCCCTGCTCGACAACGAACTCCGCACGCGGTGGGGGTCATCGCGCACGGAATGACGACCATGAGTGTTAACGCTCACAACCTTTAGGTCGATGTTCCCTGTCGGGTCGCATCAAGAACGGGTAACAACCGTACAGGCCCTTGAGTTACAACTCTGTTAGCGCTCACAATGTGTCGCATTCGCCGGCTCGCGATCGTCGGGGCCGACGCTTCGTCCTGCCCCACCCGGCCTCAACCACCCCTGCGCAGCCACGCCTTCACCGGGCCCATCTCCTTCAGGGCTCCGCCTGGTACGACGCACGTCCCGAGAGGAACCACGACATGGCCCACAGAGCCCTCCGCATCATCACCGCCGCCGTCCTGGCCGGCGGTGTGCTGACCGCCTGCACCACCGAGCCCGCGACCACCGGCACCACCGGCGGCACCGGCAAGGGCTCCTCCGACGGCAAGCTGGTGCTCGGGTTCGCCCAGGTGGGAGCCGAGAGCGGCTGGCGCACCGCCAACACCAAGTCCGTGCGCGACGCGGCCGAGAAGGCGGGCATCGAGCTGAAGTTCTCCGACGCGCAGCAGAAGCAGGAGAACCAGATCAAGGCGATCCGCACCTTCATCCAGCAGAAGGTGGACGTCATCGCCTTCTCGCCGGTGGTGGAGTCCGGCTGGGACACCGTCCTGAAGGAGGCCAAGAACGCCGGCATCCCCGTGATCCTCACCGACCGGGCGGTCGACTCGCAGGACACCTCCCTCTACCGGACCTTCCTCGGCTCCGACTTCGTCAAGGAGGGGCAGGAGGCCGGCAAGTGGCTCGTGAAGGAGTACGGGGGAACCTCCGCGCCGGTCAACATCGTCGAGCTCCAGGGCACGACCGGCTCCGCCCCCGCCAACGACCGCAAGGCGGGCTTCGCCGAGGCGATCAAGGGCGACCCCAAGTTCAAGGTCGTCGCCTCCCAGACGGGTGACTTCACCCGCGCCAAGGGCAAGGAGGTCATGCAGGCCTTCCTCAAGTCCCACGAGGACATCGACGTCCTGTACGCCCACAACGACGACATGGCCCTGGGCGCCATCCAGGCCATCGAGGAGGCGGGCAAGAAGCCGGGCACCGACATCAAGGTGATCTCCGTCGACGGCATCAAGGACGCCTTCGTCGCCATGAAGGAGAAGAAGATCAACGTGGTGGTCGAGTGCAACCCGCTCCTCGGCGACCAGCTGATGGAACTCGCCAAGAAGGTCGCGGCCGGCGAGGACGTGCCGCGACGGGTCGAGACCAAGGAGGGCGTCTTCACGCAGGACCAGGCCGCCGCCGCCCTGCCCGGCCGCCAGTACTGACCCACCGCCCGCACGCACCGGGGGCGGCCCTCGCGCCGCCCCCGGACCCCTCAGGAGAGGAGGGCGGATGGCAGCCCCACCCACCCCCCGCACACCCACCCCCGGCACACCGGCCTCCACCGGCCGGCCCGTCCTGGAAGCCCGTGGCATCCGCAAGGCCTTCCCCGGCGTCCTCGCCCTCGACGGCGTGGACCTGCGCCTCCACCCCGGCGAGGTCCACGCGCTGATGGGCGAGAACGGCGCCGGCAAGTCCACCCTCATCAAGGTGCTCACCGGGGTCCACCCGCCCGACGCGGGAACCGTCACCATCGACGGGGACCAGCGGCGGTTCTCCGAACCCCTGGAGGCCCAGCACGCCGGAATCAGCACGGTCTACCAGGAGGTGAACCTGTGCCCCAACCTCTCCGTCGCCGAGAACATCCTCATCGGCCGTGAGCCCCGGCGCCTGGGACTCGTCCACTGGAAGGCCCTCCACGCGCGCGCCGAGCAGCTCATCACCGAGCTCGAACTCGACCTCGACGTCCGCGCGCCGCTGAGCGCGCACTCGATCGCCGTGCAACAGCTCGTCGCGATCGTGCGCGCCGTGGACGTCCAGGCGAAGGTCCTCGTCCTCGACGAGCCCACCTCCAGCCTCGACCGCGACGAGGTCGCCCAGCTCTTCACGCTCGTACGCCGGCTCCGCGACCGGGGCGTCGCGATCCTCTTCGTGACCCACTTCCTCGACCAGGTCTTCGACCTGTGCGACCGGGTCACCGTCCTGCGCAACGGCCGCCTCGAAGGCGAGTACCGGATCGACGAGCTGACGCCCGTCACCCTCGTCCACCGCATGGTCGGCGGCGAACTCCGCACCCTGGACGAGCTCGCCGAGACCTCCCAGACCGGCACCGCCACCACCGGCGACCGGACGGACGTCCCCTTCCTGAGCGCCGCCGGACTCGGCAGGGCCGGGTCCATCCAGCCGTACGACCTCGACATCCACCGCGGCGAGGTCATCGGCCTCGCCGGACTCCTCGGCTCGGGACGCACGGAGGCGGCCCGGCTCCTCTTCGGCGCCGACCACGCCGACGAGGGCGAGCTGCGGATCCACGGCGAACCCACCGCGCTGCGCTCCCCGCGCACCGCCATCGCCCACAAGATCGCCTTCTGTTCCGAGAACCGCAAGGCCGAGGGCCTCATCGGCGAACTCACCGTCCGCGAGAACATCGTGCTCGCCCTCCAGGCCGCGCGCGGCTGGACCAAACCCCTCTCCCGCGCCCGGCAGGACGAGATCGCCGCCCGGTGGATCGAGGTCCTCGACATCCGCCCGGCCGCCCCCGAGGCCCAGGTCCGCAACCTCAGCGGCGGCAACCAGCAGAAGGTGCTCCTCGCCCGGTGGCTGCTCACCGATCCCGAGCTGCTCATCCTGGACGAACCCACCCGGGGCATCGACATCGGCGCGAAGACGGAGATCCAGCGCCTGGTGACCCGACTCGCCGCGGAGGGCACGGCGGTCCTCTACATCTCCGCCGAGCTGGAGGAAGTCCTGCGGCTGAGCCACCGGGTCGGCGTCCTGCGCGACCACCGCCTCGTCGCCACCCTCCCCAACGACACGACCCTGACGCCCGACCGCATCCTGGGCACCATCGCCACCGGAGCCACCTCATGACCCCACCTGACGACACCGGCGCCGGTACGCGCCCGGCCCGGGCGCCCGGCACCCGGCGGCTCACCGGACACCCCCTGTTCTGGCCCGCCGCCGTCCTCGCCGCCCTGTTGCTCGGAAACGTCGCGCTCACCCACGACTTCCTCGCCGTCCGCGTCCAGAACGGGCACCTGTACGGCAGCCTCGTCGACATCCTCCAGTTCGGCGCCCCGCTGATCCTCGTCTCGCTCGGCATGACGCTGGTCATCGCGACCCGGGGCATCGACCTCTCGGTCGGCTCGACGGTCGCCATCGCCGGAGCCCTCGCGTGCGAGCACATCGCCTCGGCGGCCGATCCCGGCAGCCTCTCCACCGTGTTCACCGCGATCGTGATCGCGCTCGGCGTCGCCGCCGCGATCGGCCTGCTCAACGGCTTCCTCGTCGCCCGCCTCGGCGTCCAGCCCATCGTCGCCACGCTGGTGCTCATGGTCGCCGGGCGGGGCGTGGCCCAGCTCATCACCGACGGTCAGATCATCAGCGTGTCCAGCCCCGCCTACAAGATGATCGGCGGCGGCTACTGGCTCACCCTCCCCTTCGCCGTCCTGCTCGCCGCCGCGCTCGTCGCCGTGACCTCCCTCGTCACCCGGCGGACCGCGCTCGGCATGCTCATCGAATCGGTGGGCGGCAACCCGGTGGCGAGCCGTCTCGTCGGCATCCGGGCGTCCGGACTCCTCGTCACCGTGTACGTGGTCAGCGCCCTGTGTGCCGCGGTGGCCGGCCTGATGATCAGCTCCAACGTGTCCAGCGCCGACGGCAACAACGCGGGCCTCTGGATCGAACTCGACGCGATCCTCGCCGTCGTCGTCGGCGGCACCGCCCTCACCGGCGGCCGCTTCTCCCTCGGCGGCACGGTCCTCGGCGCGCTGATCATCCAGACCCTCTCGACCACGATCTACACCCTCGGCGTACCGCCGGAGACCACCCTCGTGTTCAAGGCGCTGGTCGTCATCGTCGTCTGTCTCGTCCAGTCGCCCGCGTTCCGCGCGCGGCTCTCCCGCAAGCGCGGCAGGCGCGGACCGGTCGCACCGGTGCCGGCCCCCACCGCCGCCGACGTGACGGCCCGCCGGCAGGAGGTCCACCCGTGAGCACCACCCTCAGCTCCCTCACCAAGCCGCTCCAGCGGTTCTCGGTACGGCACGCCACCCGCCTCCCGCTCATCGTGACGGCCACCCTGCTGGTCGCGATGTTCTCGGTCGGCTCCCTGAACTACGAAGGCTTCTTCTCCGCGCAGGTCCTGCTCAACGTACTGATCGACAACGGCTTCCTGCTCGTCGTGGCGATCGGCATGACCTTCGTCATCCTCACCGGCGGCATCGACCTGTCCGTCGGCTCCATGGTGGCCCTCTCCACCATGCTGACGGCCTGGCTCGTCGAACAGAACGGCCTGCCGCTCGCCCTCGCGGTGCCCGTGGTCCTGCTCGTCGGCGCCGGCGGCGGCGCCCTCATGGGCTGGGTCATCCACGCCTTCGAGATCCAGCCGTTCATCGTCACCCTCGCGGGCATGTTCCTCGCCCGCGGCCTCTGCTACATGATCAGCACCGAGTCCATCTCCATCACGGACCCGACGAC